>DATKDQ010000356.1:0-4570 GCA_035544635.1 Thermoanaerobaculia bacterium | reverse complement strand
CGCTGCGGAACCGTTCCGCCGCGAGCTCGGACGCCGTGGTCGCGAACACGATCCGGCTGCCGTGCAGGGAGGCCAGAGCTCGCCCCATCCGCCCGCAGCGCCGGCGCGCGAGCTCGGCGTCGTCGCGTTCGGCCAGGTACTCCCCGAAGCTCATCCACGGGTGAAAGTCGTACACCACGAGCCGCGGCTCGGTGGCCGGGCGCGCCAGCGGTCGCGGTATCCATACCCGCTTCGGGCGCAGCGCCTGGTAGAGCCGCGAGGCGGCCTCGAAGTCGGCCGCCGCGGCCGTGGCGTCGGGATGGAGCCTCGCCGTGAGGATCCGGAGGCCGGGCTCTCCCATGCCGGCGGCGCCCGGTCGTAGCACGCATCGCAGATCGAGCGCCTCATGATCGCCCCCGCTGTCGCGGCGGTCGGCACCGTCGCGGCCGGGGAGGAGATCGCGGTCGTGGCGGAGGTCGCGATCCTGGCCGCCGGGACCAGAGCGCCCGAAGGCCGGATGGACCTCCAACGATCCGGGTTCGGCCAGCCACGGCGCGAGGTCGGGAGCGTGAGCCGAGAGCTCCCGCCGGAGCCACTCCCCCTCTGGCAGCCGCGGCGCCGATCCCTCCTTCTCGGATGCGCCGAGGAAGCGCAGGAGGAGCGTCCGCCCGCCCTCCTCGTAGGTCACGAGCGATCGCGCGCGGTCGAGCCGCCGCAGCCCGGCGCCCTCGCTCGTGAAGTAGCGCTCGCCGGCGCGCAGGCGCCGGAGCGCCGCCGCCACGTCGAACCCCGCGCCCTGGTCGCTCACGGCGACCACCGCGCCGGTCGGGGAGAGGAACGCCTCCACCGTGATCCAGCGCGTGGGTTCGCCGCCGTTGCCGTGCTTGAACGCGTTGCCGAGAGCGCTCCGCAGCGGCGCCAGGAGGTCGGCGAGGCACCGCGCTCGTTCCGCGGCGCCGAAACGCCGGGACAGCACAACCTCGAGGAGGGCGAACAGCTCGTTCTGGGTGTGGCCACGCACGCGCAGACACGCGTGGGGAGCGCGGATTCGCGGATCGAGAGGATCCTCGAGCGGCGGCATCGGCGCCGCGGGCGCCCCGATCTCGGCGAGAAGGCCGGCGCGCGTGAGGGCGAGATCGATCATGCCGCGGCTGGAGCCGCGCGCGGCGCGAGCCGCTCAGCCCTCCACGTCGAGCCGGTAGGCGTCGCCGTTGCGCACGACGCGACCCGCGGTGGGCGTGGCGAAGTGGGTGCCGATCACGAGGACGGGGGAGCCGGCGAGGCTCTCCAGCATGCGGAGCCGCGTCGCCATCCCCTGCTCGCGATCGGTATCGGCGCTAGAGCACCAGTCGGGACGCGCCATCTGGCAGGGATGGTGGACGAAGTCGCCGGTGATGAGCGCCTCCTCGCCCCGCGAGCGGATGCGCACGCTGGTGTGGCCCGGGGTGTGGCCGCGCGTGGGCTCGAGCGAGACCTGGTCGCACAGGCGGTGGTCCACCTCCACCAGCTCGTGGAGCCCGGCGTCGACGATCGGGCGCACCGAATCGCCGATCACCGTGCCGTAGGTCTCGTCCTCGACCGTGCTCCAGTGCTCCCACTCCTCGCGGCCGAAGAGATAGCGGGCGCGCGGGAAAGTCGCCACCCAGCGGCCGTCGACGAGCCGCGTGTTCCAGCCCACGTGGTCGACGTGGAGGTGGGTGCACAGCACGGTGTCGATCGAGTCGACCGCATAGCCCGCGGCCTCGAGGTCGGCGAGGAACGGGCCGCTGCGCATGTGCCAGGCCGGGATGCCGCGTTCCTTGTCGTTGCCCAGGCAGGTGTCGACCAGGATCCTGCGGTCCGGGGTCTCGATCACCAGGGAGTGGATCGACATGCTCAGGTTGCCGTCGGGGTCGGCGAAGTGGGGTCTGAGCCACGCGATGGGCTTGACCGCGTCGCGCAGGGCGTCGGGCAGGATGAAGCGCGTGCCGCCGGTCATCTCGAGCTCGACCACGCGGGTCACGGTGACGTCTCCGATCTTCCAGCGGTTCATCAGAGCATCCTCCGCTCAGAGCGGCCAGTCTCGCAGGATCCGCTCGGTCTCCTCCGAGTGCCCACTCTCGTCGCGCACCATGTCCTCGAGCTGCACGGCGAGCCCCTTGTCGCCCATCTCGTCGGCTTCCCGGGCGCGCTGCGTGTAGTCCTCGACCGCTCGGCGCTCGGCGGCGAGGACCTTCTCCAACATGTCCTTGTTGGTGTGGGCGGCGGGAATCTCTCGCGGCGTCGTGGTGGGCTCGCCGCCGAGGGCGACGATCTTGTTCGCCAGGAACTGGGCGTGGAGCTGCTCGTCGGCGACCTCCGCCAGGAAGAATTGACTGAGCTGCGGCCGGTAGGGACCGGTGGCCTTCGCCGCGTAGGTCAGGTACTGAATGATCGCCCCGAGCTCTCCGGCCAGATCCTCGTTGAGTCGATCGATCATCGTCCGCTTGTCCATGAGCCCTCCCCTCGAGCGCCTCGAGACTCTGCTGTTCTACGAGGGATGCCGTCCGCCGAACAGCAGGTCGCATAGTAGTCGAGCACGGTGCTGCCTGTCGCCGGTAAGCGACCACCTCGACCCTCCGCCGGCGCGGGCGCGGGTAGGCGCCTCGACCTCGCGGCCGATCACCGGATCATCGATCGCGCGCCGCCGCCCGAGTAGTTGATGAACACGGTCTTGGTCTCGGTGAAGAAGTCGAGCCCCTCCTCGGACATCTCGCGGCCCCCCACACCGGTGGCCTTGATGCCCCCGAAGGGGAGCTGCGCCTCGCCGCCGACGGTGGGCTCGTTGACGTGGACCATGCCGGTCTCGACCGCGTCGATGTAGCGCATGGCGGCGTCGAGATTCTGGGTGAAGATCGAGGTGGTGAGCCCGTACTCGACGGCGTTGGCCGCGGCGAGCGCCTCCTCGGGCGTGTGAGCGGTCGAGACCGCGAGCACGGGGCCGAAGATCTCTTCCTTGAAGATCCGCATCGAGGGCGCGACGCCGTCGAAGATGGTGGGCTCGACGAAGAAGCCGCGCTCGAGGCCGGCGGGGCGCCCGCCGCCGGTGACCAGGCGCGCGCCCTCGGCCTTGCCGAGCTCGATGTAGCGGAGGTCGGTTGTGAGCTGGTCCTGGTCGACCGCCGGGCCCATGTCGATCGTCTCGTCGAGGCCGTTTCCGACACGGATGGCGCGCGCCGAGGCGACCAGCCGCTCGAGCAGCGCGTCCTTCACCGGCTCGAGCGCGATCACGCGCGAGGTCGCGGTGCAGCGCTGCCCGGTCGAGCCGAAGGCGCCGCCGTGGATGGCGGCCGCCGCCTGGTCGAGGTCAGCGTCGTCGAGCACGACCACCGCGTTCTTGCCGCCCATCTCGCAGGTCACCTTGATGCCGCGACTCGCCGCCTTGACGTAGAGGCCCTGGCCGACCGCGTTCGACCCGGTGAAGGAGACGGCGCGGATGGCGGGGGAGGCGACGATCGCCTCGCCCACCTCGCGCCCGCTTCCGACCACGACGTTCAGCACGCCCGGCGGTAGCCCGGCCTCGGCCAGGATGTCGACGAAGAGCGAGGTGCACGCCGGCGTGAGCGTCGCGGGCTTGAGCACCATGGTGTTACCGGCGACCAGCGCCGGCGCCGCCTTCCACACCGGGATCGCCCACGGGAAGTTCCAGGGCGCGATCAGGCCGACCGGCCCCAACGGCTGGCGCAGGGTGTAGGTGAAGGTCTCGCGCGCCTCGGAGGGTAGCGTCTTGCCGCCGAGGCGGAAGCCGGCGCCGGCGTAGTACTCGAGCAGCGCGATCCCCTTCGCCACCTCGCCCCGCGCCTCGCGCAGGACCTTGCCCTCCTCGCGGGTCATGGTGCGGGCGATCTCCTCGGCGCGGGCGCGGGCGAGGTCCGCGGCACGCCACAGCACGCGCCCGCGCTCGGGCGCCGGCGTCGCGCGCCACGCTGGAAAGGCCGCGGCGGCGGCGTCGATCGCGCGCTCGGCGTCGGCGGACGTCGCCAGCGGGAACTCGGCGAGAACGTCGTCGCGGTTCGCCGGGTTGACGTTGCGAACGGTCCGATCGGAGCGCGGGTGATACCACTCCCCGCCGACGTAGCACCCCGTTTTCATTGCGGTGACAGACCCCGCTTTCGTAGCGGTGACAGGATACTCATTCGCCAACGACGCGTTTCATCGATGGTGACAGGATACTCATTCACAAAGGATGCGGCGATTCGAGGTGGCCGCCGTTGGGGAAGTTCGGGTTTGGCTGACGGTAAGTGAGTATCCTGTCACCCGAGATGGCGATGAATGTAGAGGTCGGCACCGTGTTAGGGCTGTGGCGGTTTCCGGTCAAGTCGATGCAGGGCGAGCGACTCGAGGAGGCCGAGCTCGGCCCGCGCGGGATCGTAGGTGACCGCGCCTACGCCCTGATCGACAGCGAGACCGGCAAGGTGGTCACCGCCAAGAGCGTGCGGCTCTTTCCGAGCCTCTTCGGCTGCAGCGCCGCGTTCGTCGAGCCGCCGCCCGCGGGCGGGGAGATGCCGCCGGTGCGGATCGAGCTGCCGGGCGGTACTTCCGTGACCAGTGACGAGCGCGGCGCCGACGACGT
>DATKDQ010000355.1:0-7069 GCA_035544635.1 Thermoanaerobaculia bacterium | reverse complement strand
CGATGTGCTCCCGTCCTCGCCGTACTCGGCGAATCCCGCCTGCGGGCCGATCTCGTGGAAGCTGCCGGGATCGAGCAGACGCTCGACCCGCTCGCGGATGGTGAGCCGGCCGCTCGCGTGCTGGCGCGCGACCGCCTCGGCACCGCCGAGCTCGCGCGCGCGGCGCTTCCTGCGCTCGATCTCGTCGACCTCGGGGCGCCACGACATGATCGTGGCGGATGATACCGCCCCCGGACACAGTGCGGGTCGGACGGGGCCGCGCCGTCCTCGGCGCCAGAGTGATGTAGCCGGAGGAACGTGCTACCAGCACGTTCCGGAGGCCGCGCCGTCCGCGGCGCCAAAGTCATGTAGCCGGAGGAACGTGCTACCAGCACGTTCCGGAGGCTACGACCAGGTCGCGGTGGTGCCGCCGTCGACCACCAGGATCGCGCCGTTGACGTAGCTCGCCTCGTCGGAGGCGAGGAAGAGACAGGCGCTCGCGATCTCCTCCGGGCGCGCTAGCCTGCCGAGCGGGGAGATCTGGTAGCGGGTCGCGTCGTCGAGGTGCGGGTCACCGGCCGCGCTCATCCGGTGCCGGATCATCTTGGTGTCGATGCCGCCCGGCGCGACGCAGTTGGTCCGGATGCCGCGGGGTCCGTAGGTGACCGCCATCGATCGCGTGAGGTTCACCATGCCGCCCTTGGCGGCGGTGTAGGCGTGGGCGTCCGGCATCCCCATCACGCCGCCGATGCTGGCGACGTTGACCACCGCTCCGCCGCCGCCTTCGATCATCGACGGCAGCGCCTGCCGGCACACGTTGTAGACCGAGCTCAAGTTGATCGCGATGACGTCGCGCCAGTGTTCGGGGGGTGTGGCCGCGAGGTCGTTCATCCCCCCGGGGTGGGTGAGCTCGTAGTCGTAGCCGACTCCGGCGTTGTTGACGACGATGTGGACAGCGCCGAGCCGCGCCCTGATCTCCGCCACCAGCCCGCGGCAGCTCTCCTCGCTCGACACGTCGGCGGTGAGCGCGAGGCCTTCGCCGCCGGCCGCACGCACCGCCTCGATCGCCTCCTCGACGCGCGCCGCCGTGCGCCCGCAGGCGACCACGCGGGCACCCTCGCGCGCGAACATCTCGACCGCCGCGCGGCCCACGCCGGTGCCGCCGCCGGTGATCAACGCCACCTTGCCGTCGAGCCGACCCATGGGTCGGGCGAGTATATCCGCCGTCCTCGGCGCCGATGGTATGAGCTCCAGAAGAGTGCTAGACAGCACTCTTCCCGCGCCGTCCTCGGCGCCGATGGTATGAGCTCCAGAAGAGTGCTAGACAGCACTCTTCTGGAGCTACAATCGCGTACCTCATGCAGATCCACGCGTTTCAGGGCTTCCACTACACGTCCAAGGCGGGCGACCCCGGCCGGCTGGCGGCGCCTCCGTTCGATCAGATCGACGAGCGCCTGCGCGACCAGCTCCACGCGCGCTCGCCCCATCACTTCTCCCGCTTCACCCGTCCGGTGCCGCGCGGAGGCGACAACGGGTACCAGGCGGCGGCCTTCGTCCACGCCAAGTGGGTGGAGGAAGGTGCGGTGGCCCGCGATCGCGAGCCGGCGCTCTATCCCTACGTCGTAGATGCGCCGGGCGAGCCACGCCGGCTCGGGCTCTGCTGCGTGGTCGACGTCGGCACGCCCGAGCGGAGCGCGCTACGGCCCCACGAGCAGACGGTGGAGAAGCCGCTCGAGGACCGGCTCGCCCTGCTGCGCGAGACGCGCATCGATCCCGAGCCGGTGATGCTGATTGCGGACGACGAGGGAGCGCTCGAGCGGCTGCTCGCCGAGGACGTGGCCGGAAGCGACCCCTTCGCGAGCCATGTCGATGCCGGCGGCTTGCGTCACAGCGTCCATCGCGTCACCGATCCGGTGCGCATCGAACGGTACAAGGAGGCAGTCGCCGGGCGCGCGGCCACCATCGCCGACGGGCATCATCGCTGCCGCACGGCGCAGCTCTACTCGCGCGAGACCGGGGCGCGAGAGGGGACGGCGGCCGCCACCAAGATGGCCGTGCTCTGGAGCCTGGAGTCGCGATCGCTGCGTATCGATCCGATCCACCGCGTGCTGCGCCGTCCGTTCGACGCGGATCTCGCCGCGCCGCTCGCCGCATCGCGTGAGCCCGCTCCCGGGCGCTCCGGCCGCGACCTGGCAGGCGCGGTGGCCGCCGCTCCGGCGCCGGCGATCGGGGTATGGGCGCGCGGCGGGCGGCCCGAGCTGTGGCGGCTCGATACGGCGAAGGCGCCTCCCGGGACGCCCGGCCGGGCCCGTGCGCTGCCGGTCGTCCTGCTGCACTGGATGGTCCTGCCGGCCGCGGGCTTCCGCGCCCAGGCCGGCGTCGACGGCACCATTGCCTACGTCGACGATCCGGAGGTGGTGTTCGACCGGGTCGATCGCGGCGAGGTTGCGGCCGGCTTCTGGCTACCGCCGATGGCGGCGAGCGACTTCGCCCAGGCGGTCAGCCAAGGCGACCTCCTGCCTCCCAAGTCGACCCGGTTCCTGCCGAAGCTCATCTCGGGCCTGGTTTGGGTCGGCCACGACGCGCTGCTGCTCTAGCTCCGGAAATGCTGAGTAGCATTTCCTCCGCTAGCATGCCTCCCGCCGAGCGCCCGCGGACGGGCGCCGGCTTGATGACTCTGGCGCCGAGGGCGGCGCGCGTCGCGCGTCCTTCGGACGCGCTCCCTGCTCCGTTGGGACACCGTCCGGCGCCTACTCCTCTTCCGGAACGGCGATCAGGTAGGTGTGCTCGCCCACCACATTGGGGTCGAGCGAGAACTTCCACAGCTCGAGACCGCCGAAGAGCGCCTTGACCTGGGGGTGGCCGCGCTCCTGGAAGGCCTCGACGATGTCGATCGCCAGCGTTCCATCGTCGTCGAAGAGCACGGTCATCGAGTCGGGCGGCGGCTCGAAGTCCGCGGTCAGCGGCTCGGAGCCCTCGAGGGTGTGCCCCTTGGGCTCCTTGCGTACGTCGACCAGGGTGACGGGCTTTCCCTCACGCAGGCGGCGGAACACCAGGAAGGGCGAGATCTCGAGCCGCGCGTCGAACTGGACGATGGGTGCCGAGTCCTCGTCGTACTTGGTAGGCATAGCCGAATTTCGAGCCGTTCCCGGATGCGCTCAGGCACCGTGCGCCGCCAGCGCTGCCCTGAGCCCCCGCGTCACGGTCCGGCTGGTCCCCATGGTTTCTTCGCAGATCGCCGTGGATGTCGGGAAGCCTACCCGGCGGGGGCCGGGGGAGCAAGTGATGGCCGGAGGCGATCCCCGGGACGGGCCGCCTGCGGCGCCTTCATGTCGGCGCAGGGAGTGTTATCACCGCTCCCGGAGCTGGGAGGGGGCCGCCGCGCGTGCCGCAGCGGCGAGGTCCGGGCTCTTCACGATCCAGCCATCCTGGAGCTGGACGATGCGATCGCTGTAGGCCGCGTTCTGCTCGGAGTGCGTCACCTGGATGATCGTGGTGCCTTCGCCATTGAGCCTCTCGAACAGCTCCATGATCTCGCGCGCCTGCGCGCTGTGGAGGTTGCCCGTCGGCTCGTCGGCGAGGACGAGACGGGGGTTGGTAATGATCGCGCGCGCGACCGCGACCAGTTGCTGCTGCCCGCCCGAGAGCTGATTCGGGTAGAGGTCTTTCTTACCCACGATCTGAAAGCGGTCGAGGATGTCCGCCACCATGCTCTGGCGCTCTGCGCGTTTGACGTTGCGATAGGAGAGGGGCACCTCGAGGTTCTCGTACACCGTCATCTGATCGAGCAGATGGTAGCTCTGGAATACGAAGCCGATGTTCGCCTTGTGCAGCTCGGCCCGCTCCTTGGGCCGGAGCTCGTGAACCGGCTCGCCGAGGAAGTGGTACTCGCCGTCGTAGACGTTGTCGAGCATCCCGAGGATGTGGAGGAGCGTCGACTTGCCGGCCCCGGAGGGCCCCATGATGGTCACGAACTCGCCCTCGGCGACATCGAGGGTGATCTGCCGCAGCACGTAGGTGCGGCCGGCACCGGTGGTGAAGTGCTTCTCGAGGTTGCGCAGCCGGATCATGGCTCCGCTCGCTCCGGGCGTGGTGAATACCACGCCCTCCGCTCGCATGCTCTCGGCGCCGCGGACGGCGCTGCTCGCTTCGCTCGCTCGCACGCTCCCGGGCGTGGTGAGTACCACGCCCTCCGCTCGCATGACTTCGGCGCCGCGGACGGCGCTCGCTTCGCTCTGTGGGGCCGCGGACGGCGCTCTCCGGGCATCAATTGGCGGCCGTGGCCGCCGCCTTCTGATCCTCCACGATCTTGCCGTCGAAGAGCCGGACCGTGCGCTCGGCGTAGCTCGCGTAACGAGGATCGTGGGTGACCATGCACAGGGTGGCGCCGCCGCGGTGCAGCTCGCGCAGGAGGTCCATCACCTGCTCGCCGTTGGTGGAGTCGAGGTTCCCGGTGGGCTCGTCGGCGAGCAGGATCGAAGGGTCGCCCACCACCGCCCGCGCCACCGCGACTCTCTGCTGCTGGCCGCCCGAGAGCTGCGCCGGGTAATGCTTCATACGGTGCGCCATGCCCACGCGCTCGAGGGCGTCCTGAACCTTCTGCTTGCGCTCGGCGGCCGGCGTGCCGCGGTAGGTGAGCGGCAGCTCGACGTTCTCGTACACGGTGAGGTCGCCGATCAGGTTGAAGGCCTGGAAGATGAAGCCGACCTCGCGGTTTCGGATGCGGGCGCGCTGCGACATGCTGAGGTCCGCGACCGCCTGGCCGTTCAAGGTGTACTGACCCTCGGTGGGCGAGTCGAGCAGCCCGAGGATCGAGAGCAGTGTCGATTTCCCGCACCCGGACGGTCCCGCGATCGAGAGGTACTCGCCGCGGCGGATCTCGAGCTCCACCTCGTGGAGCGCGTGGGTCTCCACCTCTTCGGTGTAGAACACCTTGTTGACGTTCTGCAGGTGGATGAGGGGGTCTCCGAGGTTCTCTGCCTGGGTCATCGCGGTCGCCTCCGGCTCGCTCCGATCGTTCCTTCTGGATGGCTGAACATCTACGTCTCCGTGTCTTCCGCGCTGGTCCGAGCCGTCCCGGCCGACCGAGCTCCCGAGTCGTCCCGGAGCCGGCTCAATTGAGGCGCACCCGATCGTAATCCTCGAACTGGGAGATGTCGGACAGCACGACCTGGTCTCCCTCCTCCAGGCCGCGGACGATCTCGATGGTCGACACCGAGCTGCGGCCGAGCTCGACCGGGACGCGGATCGCGGTCGAGCTCTCTCGTTCGAGCCGGAAGAGCGTGATGGTGGAGTTGGCCTGGCCGTAGGCCGGACGGCCCACGTAGAGCACGTCGGTGAGCCGCTCGATCTCGAGCGTCCCGTCGACCGAGAGATCGGGACGGGCGCCGCGCGGGAGCGCCCCCTCGAGCGCGACGTCGACCAGGACCGTGCCCTCGCGCACCGCCGGATCGATGCGGGAGACGACGCCCGCGATCAGGCCGTTGCGGGTATCGATCGACGCCTTCTGCCCGACCGCGACGTCGCGCGCCTGGGTCTCGGCGATGCGCAGCTCGGCCTTGAGGTGGTCGGGCTGGGCGACGACCGCGAGCACCCTGCCGGCGGGCACGCGTTCGCCGATCTCGACCGGCACGTCCTGGAGCACTCCGGCGATCCCGGGACGCACCTTCAATCCCTCGAGCTGGCGCTTGCGCAGCTCATAGAGCGCACCGGTCTGCTCGAGGCGCGCCTGGCGCGACGCGAGCTGTTTGGTGTTCGACTGCGCCGCGATCTCGAGGCGCTGCGCCTCGATCTGGTTGCGGTTGGCGAGCTCGTCGGCGCGCAGTCGGGACAGCTTCTGAGTGATATCCGGAATCAGGCCCTCGCGGAGGAGCTTCTCGTCGGCCTCGGCTTGGAGCAGCGCCTGACGGTACTCCGACTCGATGCGCGCCGCCTCCGCCCGGTCGTTCAGGAGCTGCGAGTCGAGCCGAACCGCGAGGTCGGAGTAGTCGGCCTCGGCGGCGCGCAGCGCGAGCTCGGCGTCCTGGGTCTCCTGCTCGAGCTCGGAGTTCGAAAGCTCGAGGATCACCGTGTCGGCCTCGACGGTCGCTCCGGGCAGGACGAGGCGCCTCTCGACCACGCCCTCGGTCGAGAGCGCGATGCGCCGGATCTCCTCCGGGACCAGCGTCCCGGGCCCGCGCACCTGGCGCAGCATTTCGCCCCGCTTCACGGTGTCGAGCCAGACCGTCGCACGGTCGACCGTGGGCGCCGCCGGCTCGAGCCGGTAGAGCCCGAGGGTCACCAGCGCCAGGACCGCCGCGCCGATCACGCCATAGACGATCCGGCGCCGGCGCTTGGCCTCGGCGACGCCCTCGCGCTTGATGTCCATGATGGGCGAGCCTATCGCGCCAGCGCGCGCCGGGAGTGGGTGGAGGGCGGAGGGTTCAGGGTGAAAGGCAAGGGACGCACTGGGGCCTCTTCTCGTGGGTGTCTACGGACTCTCGCGAGAGAATGTTTCCGGGCCGCCTTAGAGGGTAACGACCGAGCCGGCGTTTTCGATCATTCTGGAGAACGATTGCCAGCCGAGAATCGCGTCGGCGGCGATCTGCGCCGCGGCGGGGTCGAGGCCGTAGAGCCGGAGCGAGGCGCTGCAGGCGAAGAGCCGTATCAGGCCCTGCTCGCGTCCGGGAGCTAGCAGCGACGAGAGCGGCGGCATGCCCAGCTCGACCAGCCGGGCGCGGTCGAGCGGGGGCTCCGGATCGAGCTCGTCCCACTCTCCGGCGACCCAGGCGCGCAGCGCGGCGAAGAAGAGGGCGACGTCTACCGTCCGTCCCGCGGCGGCCGCGCTCGCGGCCAGCGAGGAGATCTGGAACCGGCGGTCCCACGAGCCACCGTGGGCCAGGATCAGGAGATTGCCGCCGCGCTCCACGTATGCCGTGTGTGGGACCCCAAGGCCGTCTATGCGCCGTCAGCGGCGCCAGCCACCTCCCAGATGTCACCCGACCGGATCAGCGCGTCGAGGCGGCCGGTGCCTCGGCGTTCCTCCTCGCGGCGGATCTGGTCGACCACCCCCTGCTCGTAGGCGGGCTTGTCGATCGCGCGCAGGACGCCG
>DATKDQ010000354.1:0-29494 GCA_035544635.1 Thermoanaerobaculia bacterium | reverse complement strand
GACCAGGTCGGCGCGCGCCGGAGCGACGCGCAGCGCCTGGTCGATCGCGCCGAGCGCCTGGTCGAACTTCTGCTGGCGCAGGAGCGCGATCGCCAGGTTGGCGTGCCCCAGGGGCTCGCGCGGCGCGGCCTGGATCAGCTCGTGGTAGGTCGCCTCGGCGTCGCCCGGGCGCTCGTTCTCGAGCTGGGCCAGCCCCAGGTTGCGCAGCTCGTAGGCCTCGGGCGGCAGCGCCGCGTCTACGCCACTCACAGGCGCGAAGAACGCTGTCCAGCCCACCGCCAGCGCCACCATTCCCTCGCGTCGCCTCATCGCCACGATTCTACCGTCGCGACCCGATTACGGCCCGCCCCAGAAGGGGCTCCCTCCGAGTTCTTGCCTGGCGACAAACGAGCTGCGCTCTCCAGAACTTCAGCTGCCCAGGGCTGGGAGCGGCGGGCGTCCGGGCGGGGCGGGGTGGCTCCGTAGAGGCAGCTCTGGAGCGACCGCCTGTAGGGCGGTGGTGAAGTGTGGGCGTGCGGAGCGAGCGGAAGCGCAGGCGCGCGCACAACGCTCATCGCCCTGTACTTAGCGCGCGCCGGTGCCTCGTAGGAGCCACCCCGCCCCGACCAGCCCGCCGCGGCGCCACCTACAGGCGCTCAGCGCCGGTGTACCATGACCGGCGCCGTGCCCGACCGTGCCGCACCGGCGGCGTCCTCACCCTCCACCGAACCGTCGGGCCGCAGGCGCGTCTATCTCATCGACGGCTACGGCATCATCTTCCGCGCCTTCTTCGCCCTGCCTCCGCTCTCCAACTCCAAGGGCTTCCAGACCAACGCCGTCCTCGGCTTCGTCAACATGCTGCGCAAGCTCCTGCGCGAGCACGACCCGGCGCTGGTCGGCATCGCCCTGGACGTCGGCGGCAAGACCTTCCGCAGCGAGCGCTTCGCCGACTACAAGGCGACGCGCACGCCGATGCCCGAGGAGCTGCGCGCACAACTCCCCTTCGTGCGCCGGGCGCTCGAGGCGTTCCGGATTCCCGTCCTCGAGCTCGCCGGCTACGAGGCCGACGACGTGATCGGCACCATCGCGTGCAAGGCGGCGGAGGGGGGCTACGACGTCGTGCTGGTGAGCGCGGACAAGGACCTCATGCAGCTGGTCGGCGACCGCGTCAGCTTCCTCCACACCGGGCGCGAGAAGGTGTACGACCGCGCGCTGGTCGAGGCGGACTTCGGCGTGCCTCCCGAGCAGATCCCCGACGTGCTCGCGCTGATGGGCGACACCATCGACAACGTGCCGGGAGTCAAGGGCATCGGCGACAAGGGCGCGAAGAAGCTGATCCAGCAGTACGGGTCGCTCGAGAATCTTCTCGAGCACGCGCCGGAGGTCTCCCACAAGACCTATCGTGAGGGGCTGCTTCGCTACGCCGACGACGCGCGCATGTCGAAGGAGCTCGCCACCATCGTGTGCGACCTCCCGGTCGAGTTCGATCCCGAGGCGCTCGAGCACGAGCGGCCGGACCCGGCGGCGCTCGCCGCGCTCTACCGCGAGCTCGAATTCTTCTCGCTCTTGAAGGAGATGGTGGAGGCGGACGGAGCGCTGTCGAGCGCGATCGAGATCGCCCCGGCGCGTGAGGTGGAGAGCGTGGACGCCTGGCGCGAGGCTGCGGCGCGCCTGCCGGCCCGAGTCCAGCTGGCGGTGGTCGGCCTGCCGCCGATCGGCCTCGCCGTCGAGACCGCCCCCGGCGCGGTGCTCCTCGCCGACTTCCGGCGGGGCGGCCTGCGCCAGGCGGCGATCGAGAGCCTGCGCACCTGGCTCGGCGACTCGTCGCGCGAGGTCGCGGGCCACGACGTGAAGGAGGCGCTCCGTCTCGCCGGCTGGCGCGGCGAGGTGCCGGCGCGGCTCGCCGACTCCATGCTGCTCGCCTACCTGCTGCGTGCCTCGATCCGCGACTTCACGCTCGAAGAGGTCTGCTTCGAGCGACTGCGGCTGCAGCCGCTCGCCGCCAAGGACGCCGGGTGGCGCAAGGGCGAGGAGCCGATGCCGGGCGACCCCACTCTGCTCGAGTACGCCGCGCAGCGCGCGGCGCTGCCCCGGCTCCTCCTCGAGCAGATGGAGCGCGAGTGCGGAGAGCCCGGGGCGCCGGCCGCGGCCCGCCGGGTCTACGACACCATCGAAGCGCCCCTGATTCCGGTGCTGGTGGCGATGGAGGAGAAGGGCGTCCTCCTCGACTGCGAGTACCTGCGCGCGATGTCGGTGGAGCTCGAGCGCGACCTCACCGCGCTCGAGGAGGAGATCTACCGGATCGCCGGCGAGCCGTTCAACATCAACTCACCGCAGCAGCTCGGGTCGATCCTGTTCGAGAAGCTGTCGTACCCGGTCCTGAAGCGGACCCGCAAGACCAAGAGCTACTCGACCGGCGCCGACACGCTGGAGTCGCTCGCGGCGCAGGGGTTCGACCTGCCCGAGCGGATCCTCCGCTTCCGCGAGTGGGGGAAGCTCAAGTCCACCTACGTCGACGCGCTGCCGCTCCTGGTGGATGCGGAGGGCCGCCTGCACACCCGGTTCGAGCAGGCGGTGGCGGCGACCGGCCGGCTGTCGTCGACCAACCCGAACCTGCAGAACATCCCGATCCGCACCGAGACCGGGCGGCGCATCCGCAAGGCGTTTCGCGCCCCCGCGGGCTGGGTGCTCCTGGTCGCCGACTACAGTCAGATCGAGCTGCGCATCCTCGCGCACATTGCAGAGGAGCCGGTCCTGGTCGAGGCGTTCCGGCGCGGTGAGGACATCCACGCCTCGACCGCCGCGCTGGTCTTCGGCGGCACGCCCGCGCTGGTCACGCCGGACCAGCGCCGGGCGGCGAAGGTGATCAACTTCGGGATCATCTACGGCATGAGCCCGTTCGGGCTGGCCGCCAACCTCGGCATCGACCAGAAGGATGCCGCGCGGTTCATCGAGGCGTACTTCGAGCGCCTGCCGCGGGTGCGCGCGTACACCGAGGAGACGATCGAGCGCGCGCGGCGCGACGGGCGCGTCGAGACGCTCTACGGCCGCGCGCGCTGGCTCCCCGACATCGGCGCCAGGAACTGGAACCTGCGCGAGAACGCGAGGCGCATGGCGATCAACGCGCGCATCCAGGGCACCGCCGCCGACCTGCTCAAGATGGCGATGGTGCGCGTCGAGCGGCGGCTCGCGCGCGAGGGCTCGCCGGCGGCGCTCCTGCTCACCGTCCACGACGAGCTGGTGCTCGAAGCGCCGGCGGACGCGGCGGCCGAGGTGGGATCGTGGGTGAAGGAGGAGATGGAGGGCGTCGAGCGGCTCGCTGTGCCGTTGGTGGTGGAGGTGGGCTGGGGCGCCGACTGGTACGACGCGAAGGGCGGATAGAGCCCATGGTCGGATGGCGCCGGCCGGCACACGGCGAAGGGCCCCGACCTATCGCCACCAGTGCGCGGGGCTCGCCCGGATCGGCGGTGTGCGTGGCGACGCTCACTTGCGCACCACCTCCCTCTGGTCGCCGACGCGGCGCGTGCGGCCGATCTGATCCAGGTGCTCGAGAAGCGGGATCGCCCACTTGCGGGTGAGCCCGAAGCGCTCCTTGAACTCGGGCACGCTGAAGCGGGTCCACCGCGAGCGCCCGAGCTCGTCGGCGAGCCGGTCGAGCTGGCTCTGCGCGATGAACAGGCCCTGCGGCAGGCGCGCCAGGCGCTTGCGCTGATAGAGGTAGCGCAGGACGGCATCGAAGGTCTGCTGCTTTGCGCCCAGCGCCTGGTTGATCTCGGAGGGAGAGGGAGGGGCGAGCCCGCCCTGCTCGAATGCCGCCATCACGCGCTCGGAGAGGTCGGACTCCTCGGCGTTCATCACCGCGCCGCGGCCGGGCAGGTCGACCAGGTCGGCGCCGACGACGAGGATCTTCTGCTCCGCCAGCCACCCGAGATAGACCTCGGCGAGCGGCGCCGCCGGCGCGGGGAGGAGCCTGCGGATCGCCTCCGCCTTGGGCATCCCGGTCGCCAGGCGGTCGCGGCGGAAGTATTGGTCGAGGATCTCGGGCGCGCGGCGGGCGACACGCTCATAGACCGCGGCCGAGATCCAACGCTCGGGGCCGGCGGCCGATCCCCTGGCGGCGAGGATCGCGCCGGCCTCCTTGGCGCGCTCGAGAACGCCTGCTACGGGCCCCTCGAGGCTGCCCAGCTTGCGCGCCAGCTCGGCGGCGGTCACGCCCGCCTCCCCGGCCGCTCTCACCCAGTGGAGGATGGCCTCGGCTTCGGTGCCGCCGAACGCCGCGAGGGCGGGCGCGAGGCGTGCTCCACGCAGGCGCTGCCACTCCGGGTCGAGCACCACACCTCCGCCGAGCGTGGTCTGCGGCGAGAGGCGGCGCACGACGAAGCGATCCCCGCGCGCGGCGGTCACGGGCGCCGCGAGCCGGATCTCGACCAGCGCCCTGCCTCCCGGCTCGAGCGCCGGCGGTTGAAGCGGGCGCAGGCGCCCGAGCACCTCGCTGGAGAAGAGGTGGAACCGCACGTCGCGCCAGCCGCGGAGCGTCTGCGGCGCTTCCGGCAGGAGCTCGAGGCGCGCGAGCAGGCTGGTGCTGGTCGAGTACGCGCCCGGCGCGGTGAGCTGCGTCCCTCGCTCCACCGCGTCGAGCTCGACGCCGGTGAGTTGCAGCGCCGTCCGCTCGCCGGCTTCGGCGCGCTCGCGATCCTGGCCGTGCACCTGCACGCTACGCACGCGCGTCTCGCGGCGGGCGGGGAGGAGCTCGAGCCGGTCCTGGACCGCGATGCGACCGCAGGTGAGCGTCCCGGTGACGAGCACCCCCAGGCCGCGGAGGTGGAACGCGCGATCGATCGGCAGCCGTGCCGGTCGCAAAGCACGCTCGGCCGGCCGCTCCACAGCCCGGGCCATGGACACCAGCGTCTCGCGCAGCGTCGCGACACCTTCGCCGGTAGTGCTCGAGACCGGGACGATGGGCGCTCCAGCAAACGTGGTGCGCGCGAGCGCGTCGGTGAGCTCGAGCGCGGCCACGTCGCGCAGGTCGTGGTCGACCAGATCGATCTTGGTCAGAGCCACGATGCCGGCCGGGATGCCGAGCAGCGCGCAGATCGCGAGGTGCTCGCGGGTCTGCGGCATGACGCCCTCGTCCGCCGCCACCACCAGGACCATGAGATCGATCCCGCCCAGCCCCGCCAGCGCGTTGTGGACGAAGCGCTCGTGCCCCGGGACGTCGACGAACCCGAGCTGGACGTCGCCTTCGGTCAAATGCGCGAACCCGAGGTCGATCGTGATGCCGCGGACCCGCTCCTCCTCCCAGCGGTCGCAGTTGATGCCGGTGAGCGCCTCGACCAGGGCGGTCTTGCCGTGATCGATGTGCCCCGCGGTGCCGACCACGACGCGGCGAGGGGAGGGCGAGAGATGAGCTTCGGTTTGGGCCAATCTGACCTTGCTCGGCGAACCGGAGGGTGCGTCCTGCTCCGACTCCTATGAGGACTCGGACAGCACCTCGCGCGCGACGCGATTCACGGTGGCCCCGTCGGTAGCACCGCCGAACCGCTTCATCATCTCCTTCATCACCGGCCCGATCGCCGCCGGACCGTGGAGGCCGCGCTCGGCGACCAGCTCGCGGATCGCCCGGCGGAGGTCCTCCTCCGACGCCTGCGCCGGAAGATAGCGCTCGAGGTGCTCGGCCTCACGCAGCTCCTTGTCTTTGAGCTCCGGCCGCCCGCCCTGCTCGTACTGCTGCGCCGCCTCGTGCCGCTGCTTGATGCCCTTGCGCACGAGCGCCGCGAACTCGCCGCGATCGACGTCGCGGCCGAGCTCGATCGACTTGTTCTTGATGTCGGCGAGCAGCAGGCGCAGGGTCTGCAGCCGCTCGGTCTCCCGAGCGCGCAGCGCTTCCCTGATGTCGCGCTCGATGTCGGCGCGCGGGCTGCCCACGGAGGCGGGTGCGACCATGCCGCGATTATACGTCCCGGTAGCACGACCTCGGTGCGCCCTGGACGGCGCGGGTGGCCGGTCCGAATACTCGGAAGGGCTCTCAACGATGAGGCGCGCGTCGCGTGTCCATTACACGCTCCCAGCGGGACGTGGTTTCACCACTCCCAACGAGTCCCTGATGCAGGTCAGCGTTTCGGAGCACGGGAGCCCGTCCGTCCGCGGACGGGCGACGCGCGCCGTCCGCGGCGCCAGACAGCATCTAGCCGGAGGAGCGTGCTACCCAGCACGCTCCGGAGGCTAGCCATCGCGGCGCTCGACCGCGATGCCGTAGCCGCGCAGCTTGCGGTAGAGGTGGCTGCGCTCGATGCCGAGCGCCTCCGCGGTGCGGCTCACGTTGCCGTCGTGCTCCTGGAGCTTGCGCCGGATGAAGTCGCTCTCGAACGCCTCGCGCGCCTGGCGCAGGGATGCGTACTCGTGGTAGGAGGCGGCGAGCGCGTCAGCCGGAGCCGGGCGGTCGCGGGCGCGCCGCAGCCCGGGCGGCAGGTTGTCCGGGCCGATCACCGCGCCGTCGACCATGATCATCATGCGCTCCATGACGTTGCGCAGCTCGCGGACGTTGCCGGGCCACGGGTAGGCCTGGAGCGTCGCCACCGCCTCGGGAGCCAGGCGCTTCGGTCCGCGCCCCAGCTCCCGCGCGAAGTGATCGAGGAAGTGCTGCGCCAAGAGCGCGACGTCCTCCCCTCGTTCGCGCAGCGCGGGGACATGGATCGGGATCACGGCGAGCCGGAAGAAGAGGTCCTCGCGGAAGCGCTCGAGCCGGATCTCCTGCTCGAGATCGCGATTGGTGGCGGCGAGCACCCGCACGTCGACCTCGACCAGGTCGGCGCCGCCGACCCGCTGGAAGCGCTGCTCCTCGAGCGCGCGCAGCACCTTGGCCTGCGTCTTCATCGACATGTCGGCGATCTCGTCGAGGAAGAGCGTGCCGCCGTCGGCTTGCTCGAAGCGCCCGCGCCGATCGGCGCTGGCCCCGGTGAACGCACCCTTCAGGTGCCCGAACAGCTCGCTCTCGATGAGCTCCTCGGGGATCGCCGCGCAGTTGACCTCGATGAAGGGCTTCGCCCGGCGGCGGGAGAGACGATGGATCTGGCGGGCGACCAGCTCCTTGCCGGTGCCGTTCTCGCCGGCGATCAGGATCCGGCTGTCGGACTGTGCCGCGGTGCGCAGATCCTGCTTCAGCCGCTGCATGACCTCGCTGTCGCCGACCAGGATCTCGCTCCTGTCCATACGCTCGGCGAGCTGGCGCAACTCGCGGGCGAGCCGCGAGTGCTCGAGGGCGTTCTGTACCGTGACCACGACGCGTGAGAGGGACAGCGGCTTCTCGAGGAAGTCGTAGGCACCCTGGTGGAGCGCCTTGACCGCGGTGTCGATCGAGGCGTGCCCCGAGATCATGAGCACCGGCGTCTCGGGGTGGTCCCGGCGCATCTCGGCCAGCAGATCGAGCCCGTCCCCGTCGGGCAGCCAGATGTCGAGGATGGCGAGATCGTAGAACCCGCGCTCGAGATGGCGGCGTGTCTCCTCGAGGTTGGAGGCGACCGTCGTGCGGTAGCCCTCGTCGCGCAGGATCTCGGCGAGGGTCGCGCGGATGCCCGCTTCGTCGTCGACGATGAGGATGTGCTCCATTCAGGTGGTACCCACGTGCTGCGGCGCCAACGTCCCCCCTCCCTTAACCCTGGGGGAGCTCGATCGTGAACACCGTACCGCTCGGCCGGTTGTCCTCCACCTTGATGGTGCCGCCGTGGTCGGTGACGACGCGGTGCACGATGGCGAGCCCGAGGCCGGAGCCTCGTCCCTTGGTCGAGTAGTAGGGGAGAAACAGCTTTTCCTTCGCTTCGGCGGTGATGCCCGGGCCGCTGTCCGCGACCTGCAGCACCACCGAGCCGTTCCGGGCGTGCGCCCGTACGTCGACCGTGCCGGGGGCCGGCGTCGCCTCCACTGCGTTGTCGAGCAGGTTGATGAGCACGCCGCGGAGCTGCTCCTTGTCGAACCGCGCGCGCCGCGCCTCGGAGGTGACCGTCCAAGCCAGATCGAGGCCCGGCTTGACGTCGCGGTAGAGCTGGAGCGTTTCACGCATCAGCTCCTCGAGATCGACCTCGGTCGGCTGCGGCCGCGGCATGCGCGCAAAGCGGGAGAACTCGTCGACCATCTGCTTCATCGACGCCACCTCGCGCACGATCGTCTTGACGCCGTCCTCGAGCGTCTGGCCGAGCGCGGGGTCGCCCTCGCGGTACTTCTTGAGGAGCCGCTCCGCCGACAGCCGGATCGGAGTCAGCGGGTTCTTGATCTCGTGAGCGACTCGGCGCGCCGCCTCGTTCCAGGTGGCAAGCTTCTGCGCCTGGATGAGCTCGGTGAGATCCTCGAGCACGATCACGTGGCCGGTCAGGACGCCCTGCGGATCGCTGATCGGCGTGATCCCGACCTCGATCGTCTTCCACTCACCGCCGAGCCGGAGCTGGACCTCTCTCCGGGTGCGCCGACGGGCCCGGCGGTGGAGCTCGAGCAGCTTGGTCCGCTCGCCGTCCTTCCACGACTCTTCGAGCGGTCGGCCCAGGAGGTCGGCCTCGGTCTGGCGCAGCATGGCGAGCGCCGCATCGTTGCAGGTGGAGACGTGGCCCTCGTGGTCGATCGAGATGACGCCGGCGGCGACGTTCTTGAGCACGGTCGAGATCAGGCCACGCTCCTCGTCGAGGCGCTGGTTGATGGCGAGCAGCTCCTCGTTCTTCGCCTCGAGCAAGAGGCGGCTGTCGTGGAGCTCGCCGGTCATGCGATTGAACGACTCGACCAGCACGCCCAGCTCGTCGTCGGCGGCGACGTCGACCCGGTGCTCGAGGTCGCCCTCGGCGACCCGGCGCGTGCCTTCGGCCAGCGCTTCGATCGGCACCGTCACGCGCCGCGCCAGGTAGAGCCCGACCCACGACGAGGTGAGCAGAATGACCAGCGTGACCATCAGGATGAGGAGGACGTAGCTCGCCTTGATCTCCGGCTTCTGCACCTCGAACTGCCGGTAGTTCTGGTAGGCCTGGACCAGGGTCTCGGTCTTGCCGGCGATCTGGGGGTCGAGCACGGTGCCGGCGACCACCACGGCGGGTTGGCCTCCCTGATCGCGCAGCGCGCTGGCGGCGAGGATGAAGCGCTCCTCCTGGCCCGGCGGGTCGATCACGCGCATCGCGCGTCCCTCGCGGATGGCGGCGAGCAGGAACGCGGAGCCGGGCTCGGGGAGCTGGACCGGACCCGCGTTGGGGTCGAGCACGGCGTGGATGAACTGCGTCTCCTGGTAGACGACGAGAAGGTCGACGTCCTCCTCGCGCAGCCGGCGGGTCAGGATCTCACCCAGCCGAGGCCGCTGGCGCGGGTCCTCGAGATCGATCTCGGCGATCTCCTGGAGCACGCGGTCGGCCCCGCGCTGATTCCAACCCGCGATGCGCTCGGTGAGCTCCTGCGAGACGGCGTTGCCCTGCTCCAGCACCTCCCGCACCGGGGTGCGGAACGCTCTCTCGACCGAGCCCTGGATCAGCTCGGTGGCGTACGCGAACAGGAGGAGCACCGGCAGGAGCGAGAGCGCGATGTAGGTGGCGACCAGCTTGGTCTTGAATTTCGATCCGAGGACGCCGTGCTGCCGCTCGACCCACAGCTTGAGCAGATCGCGCAGCAGGACGAACAGGAGGGCGAGGATGAGGACGACGTTGATGTAGCGCAGGACGAAGAGCAGCAGGCTGTTGGTCAAGAGCCCCGACGGGGTCTCCTGGCCGCGCAGGATGAGGTAGTAGACGAGCGTGAAGAAGAGAAGGGCACCGCCGAGGACGGCGAAGATGAGCCGGGTGTCCTTGCGATGCCTGAACAGGCGCTCGCGCAGGCCCGCCCGCCCCAGACCCCCATGGCCCAGGCTCATCTCACTCTCCCGGGGCGGACGGCTGGTTCAGCCAGAACCGCGCCCAGCCGGTGTCGACCCGGTTGGGGAACAGGAAGAGGAAGGGCTTCGACCCGAGCGCCGCGCGGACGGTGAGCTGGAGGCGCGGCGGGGGAATCTCCTCGGCGAGCTCGAAGGCCGGCAGCGAGTGATAGAGCGTCAGCGCGCGCTCCAGCGCCGGGAGGTCGGTGACCATGCGCGACTCGATCAGGCGGCCGTCGAGCTTGTAGTTGACCAGGTACTCGCGGGTGACGGCGTTGTACATGGCGACCACCTGGAGCGTGGTGCGGTCGAACACCTTGTCGAACCACCAGACCCGGGGACGCTCGAGCCGCAGGGTGAAGGTGACCTCCGTGGGAAGGCCGCTCTGGACGCGCTCCAGCATCTCGGCGTCGAGCGCGTCGCGCAGCTCGAAGCTGACCAGGATGCGGCCATTCTGGCGCGTGACGTGGAGCCCCTCGATGCGAGGTTCCTGCGCGCCCGCCGGCACGATCTGTAGGAAGAGGAGCAGGATGAGCGCCTTCCACATGCGGGAAGGGATTGTAGCGTCCAGAGGACGGCGGGGCGGCTGAGCCGCCCGCGAGCGGGCGGAGCACATCCATGGCGCCGAGATCCAGCGCCGTGCGCGGCTTTTCCGCCGAGGCGCCTTCGGCGCCGGCTCGCTAGCCGACCGATCCGGCGCCGCGCCGGATCGGGATCGCCAGGTCATCCCCAAGAGCGTGGGGCGATACTGACGTTCGCCACACGCTGCTAGGCCTCCGCGCGGAAGGGAACGACGATGCCGCCGGCCGCCGCGATCGCCCGCGAGGGGATCGGCATGGTCTCGCCGGCGACCCAGGTCCAGCACTCCGGCCGTGCCTGCAGCGCTTCGAGGAGGGCGAGATGGAGCGCGTGGCCGCCGCGCTCCACGGTGAGGTGGCCCCAGATCGGCGAGCCGAGGAGAGCGAGGTCGCCGATCGCGTCCAGGGCCTTGTGCCGCACCGGCTCGTCGGGGAATCGCAACACGGTGTTGATCGGGCCGGCTTCGTCGTAGACGACGCAGTTGCCCTCGTCGCCGCCGAGCGCCAGCCCGCGCTCGAGCATGCGGCTCACATCGCGCAGCAGGGCGAAGGTGCGGGCCGGCGCCAGCTCGCGCAGGAAGCCCTCACGCGTGACCTCGACATCGACCGATTGCGCGCCGATCGCGCGGTCGCCGAAGTCGATCCGGTAGGAGACGCGCAGGCCGGGGTAGGGAGTGATGCTGATGGCCCGTCCAGCGCTCTCGTTGATCTCGAACGGAGCCGTGATCGCCAGAATCCGGCGCAGCGCGCGCTGCGGCTGCACGTCGGCGGCCTCGAGCAGCCGGCAGTAGGGCAGCGCCGACCCGTCGAGGATCGGCACCTCGGGCCCGTCGATCTCGATCAGCAGGTTGTCGATCCCGAGGACCTGGATGGCGGCCATCAGGTGCTCGACCGTCGAGACCTGAACGTCGTCGCGGCCCAGTGTGGTCGCGAGCTCGAGCGAGCTCACGAACGACGCCAGCGCCGGAACCTCGACGCCGCGATCGACCCGCCGGAAGCGAACGCCGGAGTCGGCGGGAGCGGGCTGGAGCTGGAGCCGCACCTCCTTGCCGCTGTGGATGCCGATCCCGCTGATCGACACCGGGCGAGCGATCGTCTTCTGAACGAAGAAGTCGTCGGGCTTGTTGGTCATCGAAGAGGGCTGTGAGCACGCTCCGTGCCACTGCGGAGCCGGTCCCGGATCTGTCCTGCAAACTATTCTCATACTGTGACTTGCGCACTTCCTGGCGAGTCGCGATCGCCCAACGACGTCGTCGCCTGGTGTGTCACAAACGAGACACCCGTGGATCATTTCCGCCTCGACACTCGCTCGCGGCGGCTGCGGCTCTCCGCGCACCCGGCTCCCACCGTCAGCGGACCTGGCCTCGAGCGGCGGGGCCGTGCCTCTCCGCCGTTCTCTCGGGGCGTGCCGTTGCCGGCGCGGCGGCGGCGGCGGCGTATCCTTGGCGGGCCATGGCGAAGCCGAACGAAGAGGCGCGGGTGCTGGCCCACAACCGGCGCGCCCGCCACCACTACCATGTCCTCGAGACGCTCGAGGCAGGCATCGCCCTGGCCGGGACCGAGGTGAAGTCGGCCCGTGAGGGCAAGGTGACACTCAAGGACTCCTTCGTCGAGCTCAGAGACGGCGAGGCCTGGCTCGTCCGCGCCCATATCGGGCCCTACAGCCACGGCAACCGCCAGAACCACGAGCCCGAGCGGGCGCGCAAGCTCCTCCTGCGCCGGCGCGAGATCGAGCGGCTCACGGGGAAGATGCAGGGGCGCGGCTTGACCGTCGTGCCCCTTCGCGTGCTCGCCCGTGGATCGTGGATCAAGGTCGAGATCGCGCTGGTCCAGGGCAAGAAGCTCTACGACAAGCGTGAGAGCGAGCGCGCCCGTGAGCTGGACCGCGAGATGGAGCAGGCAAGGAAGTACGAGCGGGTCCGCGCCGGCGATCGGGCGGAGTGAGGCGCCGCCCGGTGCTACAGTCGTTGATTGCGACATGGATTGGATCGTCGTCCGGGGCGCCCGCCAGCACAACCTCAAGAACCTGTCGCTGCGCATCCCCCGTGACCGCCTGGTGGTCGTCACGGGGGTGTCCGGCTCGGGCAAGTCGTCGCTCGCCTTCGACACGCTGTTCGCCGAGGGCCAGCGGCGCTACGTCGAGTCGCTGTCGGCCTATGCGCGCCAGTTCCTGAACCAGGTCGAGAAGCCCGACGTCGACTCGATCGAGGGGCTCTCGCCCGCGATCTCGATCGAGCAGAAGTCGGTGTCGCGCAATCCGCGCTCGACCGTGGGTACAGTCACCGAGATCCACGACTACCTGCGGCTGCTCTACGCGGCGATCGGGCGACCGCACTGTCCGGACTGCGGCAAGCCGATCCGCCCTCAGACCGTGCAGCAGATGGTCGACCGCATCGTCGCACTGCCCGAGGGCACGCGGCTCCAGCTCTACGCTCCGTACATCCGCGGCAAGAAGGGGGAATACCGCCGCCAGCTCCAGGAGCTGGCGCGCAAGGGCTTCCTGCGGGCGCGCGTCGACGGCGAGACGATCGAGCTGCAGGGCGAACTGCCGCGCCTCGACAAGCAGAAGAAGCACACCATCGACATCGTGGTCGATCGGCTGGTGGTGCGCGAGGGGATGCGCCAGCGTCTGGCCGACTCGCTCGAGACCGCGCTCAAGGTCGGCTCGGGCCTGGTGATCCTCGCGGTCGCCGGGATGCCGGAGGAGATCCTGTCGCAGAGCTACTCGTGCGTCGACTGCGGCGCGAGCCTGACCGAGGTGACGCCGCGCCTGTTCTCGTTCAACAGCCCGTACGGCGCGTGCTCGTCGTGCACCGGGCTGGGCACGCTGCGCCGTGTGGACGAGGAGAAGCTCATCGCCGATCCGACGCGGTCGATCGACGGCGGCGCCCTGGCGCCGTGGCGCAACGGCGCCGGCTCGTCGTGGCGGCTGTCGATGATCCGCACCCTCGGGAAGGCGATGGGCTTCTCGCCGGACACGCCCTGGCAGGACCTGCCCGAGGCGGCTCGACGTGCGGTTCTGCACGGCTCGGCCGACCGGGAGCTCGAGTTCAGGATCGGCGGCAAGCGCTCGACCTACACCTGGAAGGGCTCGTACGAAGGCGTCGTCCCGATGCTCGAGCGCCGCTACCGCGAGACCGAATCGCAGAGCGTGCGGGGCGAGATCGAGAAGTACATGTCGGTACAGCCGTGCCCGGGGTGCGGCGGCCGCCGGCTGCGGCGCGAGGCGCTCGCGGTCAAGGTCGGCGAGCGCTCGATCGACCGGCTGGGGTCGCTGCCGGTGGCCGATCTCCGTCGCGTCGTCCGTGAGCTCGAGCTCGGCGACAAGGAGCGGCAGATCGCCGACAAGGTGCTGCAGGAGATCCTGGATCGCCTCGGCTTTCTGGACGACGTCGGCGTCGGCTACCTCACGCTGGACCGCTCGTCGGCGACGCTCTCGGGCGGCGAGAGCCAGCGCATCCGGCTCGCGACCCAGATCGGATCGAAGCTCCAGGGCGTCCTCTACGTGCTCGACGAGCCCTCGATCGGGCTTCACCAGCGCGACAACGCTCGCCTGCTGGCGACGCTCGAGGGCATGCGCGATCTCGGCAACTCGGTCCTGGTCGTCGAGCACGACGAGGAGACCATCCGGCGTGCGGACTGGCTGGTGGATCTCGGCCCCGGCGCCGGGGTGCACGGCGGGGAGGTCGTGGGCGAGGGTCCGCTCGATCAGGTGCTCGCGCGCGCCGACTCCCTCACGGCGAAGTATCTGCGCGGCGAGCTCGCCGTGCCGGTCCCGACGGAGCGCCGGCCGGGCAATGGCGAGCGCCTGCGGATTCTGGGCGCGCGCCACAACAACCTGCACGACGTCGACGTCGAGATCCCGCTCGGCACCTTCACCGTCGTCACCGGGGTCTCCGGCTCGGGGAAGTCGAGCCTGGTGACGGACGTGCTCTACCGCGCGCTCGCCCGCCACTTCTACCGCGCCGAGGACGTCCCGGGTGAGCACCGGGAGATCCGCGGCCTCGAGCACGTCGACAAGGTGATCGCCATCGATCAGAGCCCGATCGGGCGGACGCCGCGCTCCAACCCGGCGACCTACACCAACGTGTTCGGCCCGATCCGCGCGCTGATGGCACGCACGCCCGAGGCGCAGGCGCGCGGCTACGGGCCCGGCCGCTTCTCGTTCAACGTCAAGGGCGGCCGCTGCGAGGCGTGCGCCGGCGACGGTCAGATCAAGATCGAGATGCATTTCCTCCCCGACATCTACGTCGAGTGCGAGGTGTGCGGCGGCAAGCGCTACGAACGTGAGACGCTCCAGGTGCAGTGGAAGGGGCGAAATATCGCCGAGATCCTCGACCTGACGGTCGAGGAGGCGCGCGAGGTGTTCCGCAACGTACCGTCGATCGAGCGCATCCTGGCCACGCTCGACGAAGTGGGCCTCGGCTACCTCCGGCTCGGCCAGCCGGCGACCACGCTCTCGGGCGGCGAGGCACAGCGCGTCAAGCTCGCCACCGAGCTCTGCCGCCGCTCGACCGGACGCACGCTCTATCTGCTCGACGAGCCGACCACCGGTCTCCACTTCGACGACGTGCGGCGGCTGCTCGAGCTCCTCGAGCGGCTGGTCGAGCGGGGTAACACGGTCATCGTCGTCGAGCACAACCTCGACGTGATCAAGAGCGCCGACTGGGTCATCGACCTCGGGCCCGAGGGCGGCGACGAGGGTGGCCGCGTGGTGGTCGCGGGCACGCCCGAGACCGTTGCCGGGACCCCGGAGAGTCACACCGGACGCTATCTGCGCCGGGTGCTCGGAACAGCGGCGCGCGCGGCCGCGGCGTCGGGTCGACTGCGGGCGACGAGCGGCCGGCGGCGCACCCGGGTCGCGTCGTCCTAGGCGGAGCCGGTTTCTCGAGCGAGACCGGCCGCCCTCCAGGACCCAGGCGCACCCGCCGGGCCGTGAAGGCCGAGGCGCATCCTCCGAGCGGGCGAGCCGTACAATGAAGGCGGTGTCTCACCCCGACGTCGATCTCGCGCGCAACCGGCGCATTCTCCAGCTCGAGACCCTCTACGACCTGCTGGTCGTCCTCCACGGGCATCGCTCCGAGGAGGAGCTGATCGAGGACCTCCTGGAGCGCGTCTGCGCCGTGCTCGATCCGGCGGCGGCCGCGGTCGTGACGCGCGACGCGCAGGGGGGCCCGCGGGCCGCCGCCAGCGTCGGCTGGCCCGAGCGTGCGCCCCGCCCGCACCTGCTGCTCGAGGACGCGCTCTGGCGGGAGCTCCTGAGCCAGGGCCGCGCGCTCGAGCGCAGCGACGGGATCTTCGCGGGCCGCTCCTTCCGCAGCCTGGTCGCGGCGCCCATCCAGCACCGGTCGGTGTTCCTGGGCTACCTCGTGATCCTGGACAAGGAGACGCGCGACGAGACCGGCTCGTCGTTCTCCGAGGAGGACCGGCGCTTTCTGCAGGCGGTGGCGTCGCTCTCCGGCGTCCTGGTCGACGGGCTGCGCCAGGTCGAGAGCCTGCTCACCGAGAGCGAGCGGCTGGCCGAGGAGAACAAGGTCCTGCGGCGCCGGCTGGTCGAGGAGGTCGGCGGCCGGCGCATCGTGGCGCAGTCGTCCGCCATGCGTCAGGTGCTGGAGCGCGTCGACCGCATCGCTCCGCGCGGCGTGAGCGTCCTCGTCCGGGGCGAGAGCGGCACCGGCAAGGAGCTGGTCGCGAAGCTCATCCACTTCCGCTCCGGGCGGCCCGGGCCCCTCATCGCCGTCAACTGCGCGGCGCTCCCCGAGAGCCTGCTCGAGAGCGAGCTCTTCGGCATCGAAGGTGGAGTCGCCACCGGCGTGCGCGCGCGTGCCGGCAAGTTCGAGCTGGCGGGGGGAGGGACCCTTTTCCTGGACGAGATCGGCGACCTGGACACGGCGCTCCAGGTGAAGCTGTTGCGCGCGCTCCAGGAGCGCGAGCTGGTCCGGGTGGGGGGCAGCCAACCGATCGCGATCGACGTCCGACTGGTCGCGGCCACCCATCACGATCTCGAGGAGTCGATCCGGCGTGGCACCTTCCGCGAGGATCTCTACTATCGTCTGAAGGGCGTCGAGATCGAGCTGCCGCCGCTGCGCGACCGCCGTGAGGACATCCCCCACCTGGTGCGGCACGTCGCCGCCGAGTTCTGCGCGAGGGAAGGGATCCCCGTTCCACACCTGTCACGCGAGGCGCTCGCGCTCTTCCTGCGCCACGACTACCCCGGTAATGTCCGCGAGCTCCAGAACCTGGTGGAAGGTGCGATCTCGCTCGCGGATCCCGATATCGACGGCGAGCTCGTGAGCTCGCTCATCGGCACCTCCCAGGCCGCAGCCGGTCCGGAGGCGCTCGATGTCGATACCGTCGTCTCGCGACACATCCAGCGCGTCCTGCGTCTGTGCGGCGGCAACAAGACCGCGGCGGCCCGGCTGCTCGGGCTCGATCGACGCACCCTGCTGCGCAAGGGCTTCTGAGCCCATTCTCTTGGGACATTTTGACCCGCATCTGCAAAAAAGTCCCATGTGCCACGGGTCGAGGGCGGATCGCCCCCTCGTCCGGTGGAACGGCGGCTAACACGCCTCGTTTCGCGACAATATGTCTCGCTCGCACCCCGGGCAGGTTGCGCCACAGACCGAGCTCGCTCACGTAAGCAACTGAAAAATAAGCGAGTTGGCCTAGACCTCCCAGAGTGGCAGAGGCCTTGCTCTTCAAGCCAGGTCGGAAGGGGGGTCTCATGCTAGAATCGATCGGCAGAACCGTCGCGCTCTATCGAGTCTCGCTGGACAACGCGATCTCGGTCGGCGTGATCCTCACGTTCCTTTGGCTCTTGATCGACGATCGCGTCCCTCCGTTCCTCATCTACCTGGCGCAGCTTTATCTGGCCCTCTGACCGAGGCGTCGTGATGCTCGTCCATCCCGAGGCCCCTCACACCCTTCCCCCCGTGGGCCAGCCCCCCCACGCCCTCCCGCCCATGGGCCAGCCCGGAGCCCGTCGACGGGTCCCTGCGCCCCGCTTCGCAGTGGGGCGACGTCGCTGAGCCGGCCTCCGACGGCAACGCGCATGAAGCCTTCCGTGCTCAAGGAGGTCGTGGTGACCTTCCCGATGGCTCCGGAGATGGAGCTCCTGGCCTGCGAGAAGGCGTCGGCCATCGCGCGCTCCATGGGCATGAGCCAGGACAAGATCGACGAGGTGAAGATGGCGGTGATCGAGGCCTGTCTCAACGCGTTGGAGCACAGCCAGGCTCAGCCCCGTCAGGTCCAGGTCACGTTCTCGGTCCTCGGACGCAAGGAGCCCGAGGCGCTGCAGATCACCGTGCGAGACTCGGGTGTGGGCTTCGCGCCCTCCAATCGCGGCGCGGCCAAGGAGCGGGTCGCGTTGAGCAAGCGGGGCTGGGGCCTCCAGATCATCGAAGGACTGATGGACGAGGTGCGGATCGAGTCGGGAGCCGGCGGTACCACGGTGGTGATGTGCAAGGCGCGCTGAAGGTGGATGGGTGATGACGGAGAACATGAAGGTCACGGTCGAGCGGCGGGAGGGGATCGCCATGATCTACACTGACGGCTACATCAACAACCAGGGCGGCGAGGAGATCGCTCGTGTGGCCTACCAGCTCGTCGATGAGGGCTACCGCAGCCTGGTGCTCAACCTCGAGAAGACGAAGATCGTCAACTCGATCGGCATCTCGATCCTGATCGAGATCATCGAGAAGATGCTCGAGGTCGGCGGTCGTCTCGGCTTCTGCAATCTCACGCCGACGATCCACAAGACGTTCCACATCATGGGCCTCGCGCAGTACACGACGATCTATCCCGACGAGGCGGCGGCGCTGGCTCAGCAACACGCCGCCGGCTGACGGTGACTCTCGACACCCGAGCCCAGATCGACTGGCAGGAGATCCTCTCCGGGATCCGCGGCGGCGAAGACTGGGATCTGGTGGACCGCCTGCTCGGGCTCTGGTGTCAGAGCCGGGGTGTCGAGGCCGCCGGGATCTACGCCGGGGACGGCGCGCGGCGCCGCCGGGTGGCGAGCTACGGCGCGATCGAGCTGCCCGAGGAGGAGGGCGCCGCCGCCGAGGAGGGTCTGCTTCGCCTCGATCTTCCCAACGCGGTGGTGCTTCACAGCCGGCCCTGCGACGCTCCGCAGCCGGGAATTCTCGACCTCCTGCTCACCCAGGCCGAGGAGATCCGCCGGCTGCGCGAGCGGCTGCGCTGGCAGAACTTCCAGGAGAGCTACCGTCTGGTCGAGCTCGAAGCGGTGTACGAGGTCGGCCTCGCGATCGCCTCGACGCTGAACCTCGAGGAGCTCGCTGAGGGCATTCTGCTGCGAGCTGTGTCGCTCTCCGACGCCAGGCGCGGGGCGCTCTACCTGCTCGAGGACTCGTCGTTCCGCCTACGCCGCACGATCGGGGGTGACGCGCGCCCGCAGTTCGACCGCGATGACCCGCAGCTCGCACGGCTGCTCGCGGACTGCGGCGACTGCGAGCAGGACATCCTGCCCGGCGCGCGCTACACCATGGCGGTGAGGATCGAGATCGACGGCGCGGTGAAGGGGGTGCTCCTGGTCGGCGACAAGGAGAGCCGGCGGGGCGTCGGCCCCTTCCGCGACTCCGATCGGCGGACGCTGGGCCTGTTCGCGAACCAGGCCGCGATCGCCCTCGAGAACGCGCGGCTCCATCGACAGGCGGTCGAGAAGGAGCGGCTCGAGCGCGAGATGGAGCTCGCGGCCGACATCCAGCGCCAGCTGCTCCCGACCGGCACGCCGTGGCTGCCGGGGTTCGAATTCGGCGGCTGGAACCGGCCCACCTGGCAGGTGGGCGGCGACTACTACGACTTCCTCGAGCTCGGCGGTGACCGCCTGGGCGTTCTGGTGGCGGATGTCACCGGGAAGGGGATGGCCGCTGCGCTGCTGGTCTCGACGCTCCACTCGGCGCTGCGTCTGCTGTTCGATGGTGCGGTGGTGGGTGAGGCGCTCTTCGCGCGGCTCAACGAGCACATCGTGCGGTCGTCGGGCCCCAACAAGTTCATCACCTTGATCCTGGCCGAGCTCGAGCCCGCGACCGGCCGTCTGCGCTCCTTCAACGCCGGTCACAACCCGGGCCTCCTGGTGCGGCCGACGGGTGAGGTGGTGCAGCTCGTCGCCGGCGGCATGCCAGTGGGGCTCATCGCCGGCGCCAGCTACCGCGTCCAGACCTTGGACATGCATCCGGGGGATCTGCTCTGCCTCTACAGCGACGGGATCACCGAATGCACCTCGCCGGCCGACGAGGAGTTCGGTCAGGACCGCCTCGAGCGGCTGCTCCGCGACCACCGCGAGCGGCCGCTGCCGGAGATCGCGCGCCGCATCGACGCGGCGATGGAGGAGTTCGCCGCGGGCAGCGCCCAGTCGGACGACCAGACCCTGGTGCTGCTCCGGCGCAAGGACTGATGCCAGCAAGCGGCGAACCGAAGACGACGTCGGGTGGAACGCGGAGGGTGGCGAGTGGGTGGTGGCTCACGGTGGCGGTTCTGCTTCTCCTTCTCCCCGTCGTCTCGGCGTGCGCCCGAGGTGCGCAGGTGACCGCCGAGCGCGCCGGCGGCGACGACTATGCGAAGGAGCGCGCGGCGATGGTGCGCACCCAGATCCGCGCCCGTGGCGTGGCAGACCAGCGGGTGCTGCGGGCGATGGAGCGCGTCGAGCGCCACCGCTTCGTGCCCGACGAGCTCCAGGCGCGCGCCTACGAGGACTACCCGCTGCCGATCGGCCACGAGCAGACCATTTCGCAGCCGTACATCGTCGCCCTGATGAGCGAGCTGCTCGAGCTCGAGGGCGATGAGAAGGTGCTCGAGATCGGCACCGGATCGGGCTACCAGGCCGCCGTGCTCGGCGAGCTGGCCGATCGCGTCTACACCATCGAGATCGTCGAGCCGCTCGCCGAGAGGGCGCGCGCTCTGCTGGCCGAGCTCGGGTACGACCAAGTGCACGTGCGCGCTGGCGACGGCTACCGCGGCTGGCCCGAGGAGGCGCCATTCGACGCCATCATGCTGACCGCCGCTCCGCGGGAGATCCCGCACCCCCTGATCGAGCAGCTCGCGCTGGGCGGCCTCCTGGTGGCGCCCGTGGGCGACGTCGATCAAGAGCTGTCGGTGCTGCAGAAGACGGCGACGGGGCTCGAGCGTCGCGCTGTGATCCCGGTTCGTTTCGTGCCGATGACGGGCGAAGCGCAGGAGCGTCACTGAGCGATCGTCGTCGCGCGCGCCGGCCGGCCCGCCTGGGGCCGGTGGTGTTCGCCACGGCTCTGGCCGGGGTGGCGGTGCTCGCCTGCGCGGGCCCGGAGCAGGCGGGTCGGACACGCCATCGCGACGCGGCGGGCAGGCTGGTGGTGTTCGTCGACAGCTATCCGCTGCGGTACTTCGCCGAGCGCATCGGGGGGGACCGCGTGATGGTGGTGTTCCCCGCTCCCGCCGGCGTCGACCCAGCGTATTGGACTCCCGACCCCCGCACCATCGCGGAGTACCAGGACGCGGACCTCATCCTCGTCACCGGCGCGGGGTACGCGAAGTGGGTGGAGACGGCGACCCTCCCCGGCTCACGCCTGGTGGACACCTCGGCGTCGCTCACCGACCGGCTGCTGCCGCTCGAGGGGGCGGTGACGCACAGCCACGGCGGGATGGGCGAGCATTCACACACCGGCTTCGCCACCACGCTGTGGCTCGATCCAGGGCTCGCCGCCGAGCAGGCGCGGGCGGTCGCCGACGCGCTCACCACCGCAAGCCCCGAGGGAGCGGCTGGCTTCGCCGAGAACCTCATCGCGCTGCGGCGCGACCTCGACCAGCTCGACGAGCGGCTGGCCGCAGTCGCCGGGCGCATCGGGGACACTCCGCTCCTCTTCTCGCATCCGGTGTACCAGTACCTCGCTCGCCGCTACGGCCTGAACGGGCGGTCCCTGCACTGGGATCCGTCCGAGGTGCCGGGCCACTTCGCGTGGGCGGCCTTCGAGGAGAAGCTCGAGGGCCATCCCGCTCGCTTCATGGTGTGGGAGGGGGAGCCGGTGGCCGAGACCGCCGTCGAGCTCGAGCGCCGCGGGATCCAGAGCCTCGTATTCTCCCCCTGCGCCACCGCCCCGGAGAGCGGCGACTATCTGTCGGTCATGATGGACAACATCGCGCGCCTGGAGGCGGCCTTCGGCCCGCCTCTTGACCGCGTCGGCTCCGCTCCCTGACCGCCGCGCCTCAAGACCCGCCGCGCAACGAGCCCGGTCTCCAGCACCACTCCTGGCGAACGGGCTCGTCGTCCAGCGGGCCTTCGACGGCCGCGCACAGGGCGTCGCCCTCGCGCCAGTAGAGGATGCGCTGTGGGAAGTCGTGCTGCGGGTTGGCGAACACCGCGCGCTGCTCCGCGATCTCGATCAGCGCGAACGGAGTCGGCGGGCGGCCCTGAGGGCTCGCGAGATAGGTGACCGCGCCCGCGGTCTCCTCGATCCTCAGGAACTCGAAGGCCGCGGTCGCGCCCCGCACGTCGCGATGAACACCGAGCATCACCCCGCCGGCGGGACCCGTCCAGTGCTCCTCGCTCCGCTTGCCGTTCTCCACGGTCGCCCACGAGCCCGCCATCCAGGCCAGGTCGTCGATCCGGTATCGCGTCTCCTGCGCCGTCGCTGCGGCGGCCAGGCCCAGTGCCACCAGCCCGATCGCTACTCTGGATCGCATCGCGCACCTCCTTAGTCGTTGCGATTCGTTGAGGCGAGACGCCGCGTCGGGCGGCGCGCCCGGAGGGCATGCTGCGCAAGTCGCGCGCGGGCGTCTTGGAAGATCGCGACAGGTGCCGCCGGGTCGCGACTCGCAGCGTATAGAGTCCCATGCCTCATGCGCTACGAGGAGCGCCCGGCCCATCCCCCCCTGGGGGCGTTCGTGAAGTGTCTCTGGCGGCTCCGGGGAGAGCGCGGCGAAGTCGATCTGCAGCCGATCGTCCCGGACGGCGGCACGGAGCTGATCCTCCATCTCGGCGAGCCGTTCCTCGAGCACGGCGCAGGTGTGGCACGGCAGGGCCGCGCGCTCCTGGCCGCGACCTTCACTCGCCCGCTCAGCGTCGCGGCCGCCGGCGACGTCGACGTGGTCGGCGTACGCTTCCGGCCGGGCGGCGTCTATCCCTTCTTGACCGTCGCTCCGGTCGAGGTCGCCGAGCTGGTGGTACCCGCCGCCGAGGTCGTGGCGCGCGAGCTCCGGGCCGGAATCGGCCGGGTCGAGCCCGGCGCCACCTCGAGCCTCTTCCTCGACCTGGAGCGGGCGCTGGTGTCGCGGCTCGCCCTCGCGGGCCACGATGCCGATTTCGATCGCCGTCTCGGTGCACTGCTCGCAGGGCACGGCGATCTTTCGATCTCGTCGCTCGCGACGTCCTCGGGAACGTCGCGGCGACAGCTCGAGCGTCAGTTCAAGGCGCGCGTCGGCGTCCCCCCGAAGGTGCTCCAGCGGGTCGTCCGCTTCCATCGCGCGGCGAGCCGGCTCCTCGACGGGGGCGTGGCGCTCGCCGACCTCGCCGCCGATCTCGGGTTCTCCGATCAGGCGCACATGAACCGCGAGTTCCGTCTGCTCGCCGAGACCACGCCCGGCCGCTATCCGCGGCAGGCCGGCGCCCTAGACCGCCTCTTCGCGGGCCATTGAGTGAAGGGCCGCGCGGCGCGTCCGCGGGACAGTCGGGCGTGTTGTGAGGGCGTGGGATTCGCGCCCAGCGTCGCGGCCCATGGGGCCGTGCCCTCGCGTCCGCGGGGCAATCGGGCGGCGTCTGTGAGCGTGTGGGATTCGCGCCCAGCGTCGCGGCCCATCGGGCCGCGCCGCGCCGGCCAGAATCCCTTCTGCGCCGCCAGCCGTGAGCGCAGCGAACGGATGGTGGAGCAGAAGGGATTCGAACCCTCGACCCCCACGTTGCGAACGTGGTGCTCTCCCAACTGAGCTACTGCCCCATCCCGGGGCCGCGCATTGTAGCGCAGTCTCGGCATCCTTCCGGTAGTGTAGGCGCTTCGCCCGGAGCCGTCTCAGGTGTTCAAGCGCACGAGAGTTTCTCGCCTCGGCCACCATTGGGCCGACGCTCTGCTCACCCAGGAGCGTCTGTTCGTCGGCTCGTTCCTGGCGCTGATCGCCGCCGGCGCGGTCGGCCTCCGTCTGACGCCGGCGTTCTACACCGGCGAGCCCCTCGGTTGGCTCGATGCCCTCTTTACGATGACCAGCGCGGTCTGCGTCACCGGCCTGATCGTGGTCGACACGGCGACCTACTTCACGCCGCTGGGCCAGGGCTGGATCCTGCTCTTCGTCCAGCTCGGCGGGCTCGGCATGATCACCTTCACCACGCTCATCATCGTGGCGCTCGGTACCCGCCCGTCGCTCCACTACGAGGCCGCGGCGAGCGCTCCCGCCTCCGGGATCGTGCGCCTCGACTATCGCGCCACGACGCGCAGCATCTTCGGCTTCACCCTCGCCTTCGAAGTCGCCGGAGCTCTTCTCCTGTGGCTGGCGATGGGACCGCGGCTGGGCTGGCGCGAGGCGCTGTGGCCGGCCGTTTTCCATGCGGTGAGCGCCTTCTGCAATGCGGGGTTCTCCATCTACTCCGACAGCCTCGTGGCTTTTCGGCTGTCGGCGTTCCCGCTGCTCGTGGTGATGACGTTGATCGTGGTCGGGGGAATGGGGTTCCTCACCATGGCCGACCTCCGGAGCCACCACTGGGGGCGCGGCCGGTTCCAGCGCCTGTCGCTCAACACCCGCCTGGTGCTCGTCACCACGCTCGTTCTGCTGGCCGCCGGGTGGGCCGGCTACTCCCTGTTCGAGTGGGAGAGCTCGCTCGCCGACCTGCCGCGGCTCGACCGTGTGGTGAACGCCCTCTTCATGAGCGTCACCGCGCGCACCGCCGGCTTCAATACCGTCGACTACGCCAGCATGACCGACGCGGGGGCGTTTCTCACCATCCTCCTCATGTTCGCCGGCGGCTCGCCAGGGTCGACCGCCGGCGGCCTCAAGACGACGACCGTGGCGGTGATCGGGCTGGTCGCCTGGTCGCGGCTGCGCGGGCTTCGGGTCACGCAGGCCGGCGCGCGCTCGATCCCGGAGGAGACGGTGCAGCGCGCGGTCGGCCTCTTCGTCGTGGTGTCCGCAGTCGTCGTCGCCGGCCTGTTCGCGCTCACGGTCAGTGAGCAGGGGCGCGTTCCAGCCGGCGCCGCGGATCGGCAATTCCTGGGGTACGTGTTCGAGGTGGCGAGCGCGTTCAACACCGTGGGTCTCTCGATGGACGTGACCACCGGGCTGAGCGGGCGCGGGCGCGGCGCGGCCATCGTCCTCATGTTCCTCGGGCGCGTGGGGCCGCTCGCCTTCGCCGCCGCGATCGCCCGCAGGGCTGCCGGCGCCGCGTCCCGGCTCCGCTATGCTTTCGAAGAGGTGGTAATCGGGTGAGCGCGCGGCGCTTCGTCGTGGTGGGCCTCGGCAACTTCGGCCAGGGGGCGGCAGAGGAGCTCTACCGGTTGGGACACGACGTCCTGGCGATCGACGTCCGCGAGCACGTGGTCGATCGCATCGCGTCGAAGGTCACACGCGCGGCGGTCGGCGACGCCACCGACGTCGAGGTGCTGCGCGCCCTGGGCGCGACCGGAGCCGATGCCGCGATCGTGTCGACCGGGGACGACATCACCGCCAGCGTGCTGTCCACCATCGTGCTGCGCGACTGCGGGATTCACGAGATCTACGTCAAGGTCATCTCGCACAACCACGGGCGGGTGATGGAGCGCCTCGACGTCAGGGAGACCATCTTCCCCGAGCGCGAGTCGGCCGAGCGCCTGGCGAAGCGGGTCGCCGCGCGCAGTCTGGTCAACTACGTCGAGCTTGCTCCCGGATTCAGCGTCCAGGAGATGGCGGTCCCCGAGAGCTGGCGGGGGCGTTCGCTGCGGGAGCTCGAGCTGCCGCGCCGGCACCGCGTGACCGTCGTGGCCGTGCACGACTTCTTGACCGACAGTGTGACGGGGATCCCGGATCCGGATACCCCGCTCAAGGACTCCGACGGGCTGCTGGTGGCGGGAGCGACCGATACCCTGTCCCGGGTGGCCAAGCTCGAGTAGGCGCCGGCCGAACAGGAGCGAATCAGGTGGACCTATGGCGTCAAGGCTGAAGATCCTCGTCGTCGACGACGAGGAAGCGATGCGCGAGGTGCTGCACGAGCGGCTGGAGTCGTGGGGCTACGAGGTCTCGACCGCCGCCGACGGCGCGGGCGCCGAGCGGCGGCTGTCGACGTTCGATCCCGACGCGGTCCTCTCCGACGTGGTGCTGCCGGACGTCTCCGGCCTCGACCTCCTCAGGCTGATCCGATCGGCGGGCCGCGCACGGCCGGTGGTCCTGATCACCGCGCACGGCACCGTGGAGCTCGCGGTGGAGGCGATGAAGGGCGGCGCCGCCGACTTCCTGACCAAGCCGGTCGATCACGAGCGGCTGCGCGCGCTGTTCGACGGCATGGCATCGTCCCTCGAGGAGACCCGCCGGGCGGCGGAGGCAGAGGGGCTCGGCGAGCTGGTCGGCACCAGCAAGCCGATGCGCGACGTCTTCAAGCTGATCCGAGAGATCGCGTCCACCGACGTGGCGGTTCTCATCACCGGCGAGAGCGGGACGGGCAAGGAGGTGGCCGCCGACACCATCCACTCGCTCTCTCGCCGCGCCGCGGCGCCGTTCATCGCGGTGAACTGCGCGGCGATTCCCGCCGAGCTCATGGAGAGTGAGATCTTCGGGCACGAGAAGGGCGCCTTTACCGGCGCCGTCGGCCAGCGCCAGGGATGCTTCGAGATGTCACACGGCGGGACCCTCTTCCTCGACGAGATCGCGGAGATGCCGCTCGCGCTCCAGCCCAAGCTGCTGCGCGTGCTCGAGGACGGCAAGGTGCGGCGAGTAGGGGGCCGCGGCGAGATCCTGGTCGACGTACGCCAGCTCGCCGCCACCAACCAGGACCCCGAGGAGGCGATCAAGAAGGGATCGCTGCGCGAGGATCTCTATTACCGCCTCAACGTGCTCCGGCTCCATCTCCCTCCGCTGCGCGAGCGGCTCGAGGACGTGGCGCTCTTGGCGGGACGTTTCATCGAGCGCTGCAACCAGCGGCACGGCACCCAGGTCGAGGGGCTGACCCCGGATGCTCGGGCCGCACTCGAGTCCTACGGCTGGCCCGGCAACGTCAGGGAGCTGCGCAACGTGCTCGAGCGCGGCGTGGTGCTCGCCAAGTCGGGAGGCATCGCGATGGAGCATCTCCCTCTCTTTCTGCGCGAGCCTGGAGTGCGACCGATGGAGGTGATCGCGCTGCCACTGGGCACCACGGTTGCCGACGCCGAGCGCGAGCTCATCCTCAAGACGCTGGAGCAGACCGGGAACAACAAGGCCGAGGCCGCGCGCTGGCTCGGAGTCGACGTCAAGACCATCCGCAACAAGCTGAAGTCCTACGGGTTGTCGTAGGAGGGTGGCGAATGTCAGCATCGCCGCACGTTCCCACGGCTGACCTGGCGATCGCGATCCGGCTGGGGCCGGAGTGCGAGCTCCCAGGCGGGTGCCGCGCCGGATCGGTCGGCTAGATGTCCCTGGCCGCGAGGATCGCCAGCGGCGCGCTCGCCCTGGTGGCCTTGGTGGCGCTCTCGGGGGGGTTCCAGCTCGCCATCGTCGAAGAGCTCTCGAAGACCGCCTCCGACCTGGCCGCGGTCGACGTCGAGGCGCTCGCGCTCGGGCTCCAGCTCGTCGGCCGCATCGACGAGCTGACCGACTCGACCGAGAAGTACCTGGCGGTCGAGGATCCGCGCTACCTCGAGCAGGCGCAGCGCGTCAGGTCAGCGGTCGAGCGCGATCTCGGGTCGATCAACCGCCTCGACTTGTCGGGTCCGGAGCGCGCGGCGGCGGATCGCCTGCTCCGGCTGTGGCGCGAGGGCGGCTCGACCCTGCACCAGGCCGGCGGCCTCGAGACGCTCGGACGCATGCGCGAGGAGCTGGCGGCCTTCCTTCAGATCTCGCGTGCGCAGATGCGCCACAAGGCGGAGCTCGGGGCGGCGCGCGCGCGCCGCGCCCGCGAGCTGGCCTGGGGCGCCACCGTCGCCGCGATCGTACTGGCCGCTCTCCTCTCCTTCGCGTTCGCGCGTTCCGTGGTGGTCCCGGTCCGGCGTCTCACCCGCGGCACCAGCGAGCTGGCTCACGGCAACTTCGGGTACCGCGTGGAGGCCAGGGGCGCGCCCGAGGTGCGCAACCTCGCCGAGCACTTCAACTTCATGAGCGAGCGGCTGGGCGAGCTCGATCGCCTCAAGCAGGACTTCGTCTCCAACGTGTCCCACGACCTGAAGGCGCCGCTCGCCTCGATGCAGGAGACCACCCGCCTGCTCCTCGACGAGGTGCCGGGCGCGCTCAACGCCAAGCAGCGGCGCCTGCTCGATCTCAACCTCGAGTGTGGCGAGCGGCTCACTACGATGATCTCGAACGTGCTCGATCTCGCGCGGCTCGAGGCCGGCGGCGTGCGGTATCGCCTCGAGATCTGCGATCTCGATCGCGTGGTGCGCAAAGCGATGCGGGAAGTGGCGAGCCTGCTCGAGAAGAAGCGGCTCGAGTCGTCGCTGGAGGTAGCCGAAGGGGCGCTGGTGGTCAGCGCCGACGAGACGCTGCTGCGGCGGGCCTTCTCGAACCTGCTATCGAATGCCGTCAAGTTCAGCCCCGAGGGCGGGCGGATGGGAGTGCGCGTTTATCCGCTGCGCTCGGCGGCGGAGATCGCACGACGGATCGGAGCGGACCGCGACGGGCGAAGCGCGACGCCTGCCGGAGGGGCGAACGGCGGCAGCACCGTCGCCGACAAGTATCGGACAGCCGTAGTCTGCGAGTTCTGGGACTCGGGTCCCGGAATCCCGGACGCGCACAAGGAGAGGGTGTTCGAGCGCTTCCACCGGGTCGACGAGATGCGACGTGGCGACCAGAGCACCGGCATCGGCCTCGCGATCACGAGAAGCATCGTCGACGGCCATGGCGGCCGCGTGTGGGTGGAGGACGAGGTGGGCGGCGGAACGCGTGTCGTGCTGCTGCTAGAGTCTCCGCAGGCGGAGGAGGCTCGACCTGGCGACTCCCGATCGAAAGAGGTCTCGAACGGCTGACCGCGCCGCGTCGGAGACTCGCGGCGCCAGCCCAGCGCTCGGTCCCCGGTCGGCGGGCCCTTGCCGCGGAGCGCTGGGGCTGGCCGTCGTCGCCCTCCTGGTGATGCTGGCCGGGTGCCGCACCGGCCGCGGCGCTGCTGGCGAGGTGGCCGTCGTCCGCCCCGAGCCCGACCTCCCTCCGTCGCCTCCGCCGCCGGTCTCAGTGGTGCCCTCCGAGACCCCCGAGCCGCTGCTCTCCGCGCTCGAGCTCGCCGACCAGGCGTTCGCGGCCGGCGACCTCGAGACTGCGCTCGGCGGCTACCGGTCCTATCTCGATGCACATGGCGCTTGGGAGGCCGCCGATCGCGCCCTCTACCGGCTGGCCGTCCTCCACCTGACGAACGGGGGACCTGCTCCGGCCCCCGCCAATTCGCTCCTGCGCCGTCTCGTCCGCGAGCACCCGGAGAGCCCCTATCGCGCCGAGGCCGAGCTGCTCCTGGCCTTGACGGCGCGGGTCGACGGGCTCGAGACCGAGATCGAGCGTCTCGAGAGGCAGCTCGAGGCGCTCAAGCGGATCGATCTGGATCGCTCCCACGATCGCCACTCGCCCTGATCGGCCCGCACTCCGGCTTTCCCCGGGATACCTCCCAGCGGAAACCCCGGGAAAACTTCCCCGGTTCCCCCTCGGCCGCGGGACGTCGGGGATGCTCCCTCCTGCCCTCGAGCGTGCCGGCCGGGTGCCGGCCGGCGGGGCGCTCCCCGCGTTCATAGCGGTCAGCGAGCGCCTGGCACGCGAGTTGCGTAGACAGTCGTCCGAAGACGGGTTTCAGACGACCGGAGCAGTAGAGGGAGGTAATCGAAGCCATGAGGATCCCAGCCGCGGCCCTATGCATCGCCGGATCGGCCATTCTCCTCAGCACCGCGGGTTGCGCGACCAAGAAGTACGTTCGCAACGAGACCACGAACGTCGCGACCCGGGTCGAGGAGCA
>DATKDQ010000353.1:0-6513 GCA_035544635.1 Thermoanaerobaculia bacterium | reverse complement strand
GTGCGAACGGAGCACCTTGAACATCGTCGCTGTCGTCAATCAGAAAGGCGGCGTGGGAAAGACCACGACCGCGATCAATCTCGGCGCCGCGCTGGGAGCGCTCGAGCGCCGCGTTCTCCTGGTCGATTGCGATCCCCAGGGCAATGCCAGCCGGGGGCTGGCGATCGAGGCCAGCCCACCGCTTCTCTACGAAGCGCTGCGGGGCGAGAGCACGTTGGCCGACTGCGTCCGGCCGACTGGATTTCCGGGGCTCGATATCGTCCCGTCGAACCGGGATCTGGTCGGGATCGAGGTGGAGTTCGTCGGCCAGGCCGGCTGGGAGCACCGCCTTCGCGAGGCGCTGGGCACGATCGACGGCTACGACCTCGTCCTCCTCGACTGTCCGCCCTCGCTGGGCCACCTGACGATCTGTGCGCTCACGGCGGCGGACAGGGTCCTCATCCCTCTCCAGTGCGAGTACTTCGCCCTCGAAGGGATGGGTGAGCTGCTGGCGACGCTGCGACGAGTCCGCCAGACGCTCAATCCGAGTCTGGAGGTCGCCGGCATCGTGCTGACCATGTACGACGAGCGCACCCGCCTCTCGAAGGACGTCGTCGCGGAGGTTCGGCGGCACTTCAGCGATCGGGTGTACAACACCGTCGTGCCGCGGAACATACGACTCGCCGAAGCGCCGAGTCACGGCATCCCGGTGCTCCAGTACGACATCAAGAGCAGGGGGGCGCAGGCCTACCTCAGTCTGGCCCGCGAGCTCCTGCCCACTCTGGCCGTCGCGCCGAAAGAGGCAGCGGGCCCGGCGCGCGGGGGGGTCGGTGGCGAGCGGTCGGAGGAGGGACTCTGAGGACGCTTTCGAGAAAAGGGGGCAACATGCGGAAGGGATTGGGGCGTGGGCTCGATGCGATTCTGCCCAAGGCGGATCCGACGGCCGCGACCGGGGGCGGCGTGCAGACGGTTCCGGTCGCGAGCCTGGTGCCCAACCAGGTTCAGCCCAGAGCGAGGTTCGACGAGGAGGGCCTCGACGAGCTCGCTCGCTCCATTCGTGTCCAGGGTGTGATCCAGCCCCTGATCGTCGCCCCACGGCCCGACGGCACCTTCACCATCGTGGCCGGCGAGCGGCGGTGGCGGGCCGCACAGCGCTGCGGGCTCGCCGAGGTGCCGGTCGTGGTTCGCGACGTCGAAGGCGACCAGCAGCTCCTCGAGCTCGCCCTGGTCGAGAACCTCCAGCGCGCCGACCTCAACGCCATCGAGGAGGCGGAGGCCTACCGCAGCCTCCAGGATCGCTTTCAGCTCACGCAGGAACAGATCGCAGAGCGGGTCGGCCGCGCCCGGACCAGCGTCACCAACAGCCTCCGCCTCCTCCGTCTGCCGGTGGAGGTGCAGGACCTGCTCCGAAGTGGCGCGCTGACCCCTGGTCAGGCACGGCCACTTCTCGGCGTCGACACACCCCGCCGCCAGGTCGAGCTGGCGCAGCAGGCGGTTCGCGACGGCCTGTCGGCCCGTCGGATGGAGGCCCTGGCGGCCGCTCCGTCGGCTCGCTCCCGGAGCTCCGAGCGGGCCCGCGACGACGTCCACACCGCAGCGGCGGCGGAGGCTCTGACCCGGGCGCTCCAGACCCGCGTCGAGATCCGGCGTTCGGGCCAGGGTGGGACCGTGCGGGTGCACTTCCACTCGGAAGAGGAGCTGATCCGCATTCACGACCTGCTGGTCAGGCGTTCGTGAGGGGAGAGAATCCGTGGCCCGGTACGACGCCCCGCGGAGCAGCCCCCCTACTCCCTCCTTCACGGGGAGGAGACCGTACCGCGCGAGGAGGCCGCGAGGGCCGCGTACGAGGGGACGAAGGTGAGCGGGTTGCGCGTCAGGAACGCGCTTCCGAACGCGGCCGTCTGGACCTTGCCGTCGCCGTCGCGCGGGACGGGCTGGCCCATGGCGTAGAGGATCGTCGGCGCCACGTCGACGATCGCGGTCCGGGGGAGGACGACGCCCGATCGGAGGTTGCCCCCGAGCAGCATCAGCATCCCGTCCGCCTCGCCGTCGATCCTTCCCTCGATGGAGATCTCCGGGGAGAGGCCCGACAGGATGCGACGCCAGCGGCGCGGCTCTCTCACGCCGTGACCGGCGACGAGCGCCAGCAGGCGAGGCTCCGGCAGGTTCGCCCACATCCTGGCGAGGAGGCGATCGACCAGGCCATAATAGCCGCCCACTAATTGAGCAGACGATCGATGGTCACTTCGGGAGCTCCCGTCGAACTGCACCGCCGAGAAGCCGCCGAACGCGATCCGCGACACCTCGAGTAGACCCGGGAGACCGACGAAGATGGCTGTCGGTCCACCCGCCGCCTCCCCGTCGAGGAAGGCGCGGGCGACGGAGGCACGCCACAGATCCGCGACCACGGCCTCCTGGACCGACGAGGGGAGGTCGCCACCCAGAGCTCCCAGGATCGCCGGATCGACCGATTGGAGCGAAGGGCGGAGCTCGAGCGCGATCCGGGCGGCGGCCGCGAAGGTGGGCGAGAGGGGGAGGTCCGGCTCGACGAAGAGGCTCTCCGGCACGGTTGTTCGCGGGGTGTCGTCGGCGCTCGCGGCAGCGGCCGGCCAACCCACGACGGCGGTCGAGATCCCGGGACCCTCGAAGATGCGCCACAGAGGCGGGGCGCTCGAGCGGGGAGGCTGGTCCCGCACCCGCACCCCCAGCGGCCGCGACCAGCGCGCAAAGCCGGTACCCCAGGGGGCGAGGGTGAGCCCCGCGGCCGGATGGAGGAACGGCGCATCCAGGGTGTGGTCCGACACTACGCCGTGGCGGAATGGGTAGGCCCCGGTCGCGACGCTGTTCCAGACCGCCACCCGCAGCGGCGGCGAGAGCGTCGTGACTCTTCCGGAGGCGCCCTGGCGCAGCAGCGTGGCGAGGAACGGGAGCTGGCCCTGCTCGGCGAGCGGAAGGATGGCATCGAGCGTGGCGCCCTCGAGGGCGACTACGAGGAGGTTCGTCTGCGCCGGCCGCGGGCGCAGCCCCACCTCGGCGGGCGCCGGCGGCGGCGACGGAAAGGCGGATCGGCGCTCGGCGGTGAGCAGAAGCGAGAGCAGGGCGAGCAGCGCCAGGCCGCCGCGGCTCCTCCAGCCGTAGCGGCGCCGCTGCATACCGTGCAGGAGCGCGGTATAGAAGCAGAGCAGCGTCACCAGGCTGACTCCCGAAGCCGCCTTCAGCAGTCGTGAGTTGATCCCGGGGGGCAGGTAGTAGGCGAAGTGGGCGGCTTGGGTCCACTGGGCGGCGGCGGCGAGCGCCAGCGCCGCGGTGATGCCCCAGGGGAGCATCGCGACCAAGCGCTCGGGACGTCCGCGCGCCAGCAACGCCAGCGCAGCGCCGCCGATGATGCCACCCGCGAGCGCGAGCGTGGCGACGCCGCGCAGGACCACCGTCGAGGTGAGCTCGAGCGTCGGATTGAGGAAGAAGAGGAGCAGGCCGAGATGCGCGCCCAGAAGCGCACCAGGAAGGAGTGCCGCGACGACCGCCGCTTTACGACCGGTGAAGACGCTCGTCTCCTGCATACGGTGGCCATTGTGCCAAAGGTCTCCGGCCGGCGACGTCGAGAGCGCGCGGGGCTGCGTGCTACAGTGCGATCGTGCTCGACGTCCGCGCTAGAGTGATCGCGGTCGACGAGCATCCTCTCCCCTACTTCACTCTTCGGCTCGGCGTTCCCGCCGGCTATCCGGCGGTCGCGCCCGGTCAGTTCGTGATGGTCCAGGTCGGTGATCGACTCGAGCCCTACCTGCGGCGGGCGTTCTCGGTCTACGACATCGGCGACGGCGAGGATGCCGGCGGCTCACCGTCCGCGAGACTCGACGGCCGCGCCGCGCCTGCCGTCGATGCGCCGGGCGGCGTCGAGATGCGCCTTCTCGGCAAGGTGATCGGCCGGGGCACTCGTCTGCTCGGTGCATCGCGGCCGGGCGACGAGGTGGGCGTCCTCGGGCCGCTCGGGCGCGGCTTCGGCGCCCGCACGGCTGGGCGGGTGGCGGTGGTCGCCGGCGGTGTCGGGTCGGCGGCGCTCCTTCTCCTCGCGCGGCGGCTCGCGACCGGCGACCCCTTCGACGTCTTCTACGGCGGGCGCAGCCGCCGCGATCTTCCCGACGCGGACAGGTTCGAGGAGCTGGCGGAGGCCTCGGGCGGGGAGCTCTACGCCACCACCGAGGACGGCAGCGCCGGGCGGCGGGGCCTCGTCACCGAGCCGCTTCGCGAGCGGCTCGCCGGCGGCTTCTACGCCCACCTCTATGCCTGCGGTCCGATGGGCCTCTTGGCGCGGCTCGCCGCGCTGTGCGCCGAGCACGGCGTGCCGGGCGAGGCCGCGCTCGAGACCGCGATGGGATGCGGTTTCGGCGCGTGCCTCGGCTGCGCCGTGCCTCACGTCGCCGGCCACTACGCGCTGTGCTGCAAGGACGGACCGGTGTTCCGCTTCGACGAGGTGGCGTGGTGACGGCGAGCGATCCGGCGCCTCGGAAGGGCAAGCGCTCCAGATCGGCGCACGCCCGATCGGAGTCGCCGAGTGCCGCGCCGCCGGCGCATGAGCCGGCACCCGACCTGCGCGTGAAGCTCGCCGGCCTCGAGCTCGCGAACCCGATCCTCACCGCCAGCGGCACCTTCGGGTACGGGCTCGAGTTCGCGCACCTGGTGGCGCTCGAGAAGCTCGGCGGCATCGTCACCAAGGGTCTCTCGCCCCAGCCCCTCCGCGGCAATCCTCCTCCGCGGGTGTGCGAGACGCGCGGTGGCATGCTCAACTCGATCGGGCTCCAGAACATCGGTATCGACCGCTTCGTGTCCGACGTGCTGCCGGGGCTGAAGCGCTACCCGGCGAAGGTGATCGTCAACGTCTTCGGCCGCACCGTCGACGAGTACCTGCGCGTAGTCGCGCGGGCGCAGCCGCATCCGGAGATCGCCGCGCTCGAGCTCAACGTGTCGTGCCCCAACGTCGAACGCGGCGGTATCGAGTTCGGTCACGACGCCGAAGCGATGCGACGCCTGGTTGCCGCAGTGCGGCAAGAGACCGACAAGCCTCTGATCGTGAAGCTGTCGCCCAACGTGACCTCACCCGTCGAGCTGGGGCTCGCCGCCAAGGACGGCGGCGCCGACGCGCTGTCGTGCATCAACACGGTGCTCGGGATGGCGGTCGACGCCGCCACGCGCAGGCCGCTCCTCAACACCATCAAGGGCGGGCTCTCCGGACCCGCGATCAAACCGATCGCGCTGCGCATCGTGTTCGACGTGTCGCGCGGCGTCGGTCTGCCGGTAATCGGGATCGGGGGCATCGAGACCTGGACCGACGTCGTCGAGTTTCTCCTCGCCGGAGCGTCCGCGGTCCAGGTGGGGACGGCGCTGTTCAGGAATCCCGCGACGCCGGAAGGGTTGGTCGCCGGCCTCGAGCGCTACCTGCGCGAGACCGGCACGCCCCACGTCTCCGACCTCATCGGCAAGCTCGAGCTGCCTGCCGCGCGCGCTCCGAGGCCGGCGCCCGAGAACGCGCCGGTCGCCCGCTCGCCGCCGCGCGGCGGACCGAGCCGCGTCAGATGATGAAGATCGGCCGATCGACATCGTGGTTGAAGTGCCAGACGTAGGTGTAGAAGGGGAACTGCAGCGTGACCTCGTACTGCGCCTTCATCCGGACGCGGTTGTTGCTCTTGCGCACCGACACGTCCTCCTTGCGGAGGGGGAGATCGAGCTCCCGAGCCTTGTCCATGATCCGCTTCTGAAGTCGATCCTCCGCCTCACGGGTGGAGAACTTGGCCAGCTCGATCATGAAGTCCTCGAGCTGCGAGGTCCTGATCTTGACCGGGATGGCCTCCTTGGAGACCACCACCAGGGCCACGAAGAGCAGGAGCCAGATGATGGTTCCGACCTTGGCCCCACCTCGTTGCGTTTCGCCGCTCCACATCGCAGGCTCCTTTCGACGCGCTTCCTCGCCACCGCCGGCGCACGGCTCCGATCCCGAGCGTGCTGGATCGGGGGGGACCGACCCCCGGTCGAAGGCTCGATCCGCCGGCTGCCGAGACGTCTAGCTCGACCAGTGATTGTACCCGACCGCGGGGCCGCGGGGCCGCTCCCACGGTCGCCCCCGGCTGGCGCCTCGCCGTCCGGCGATCCGGATCCGGCTCGCGGTCGATCGCGCACCCTCCCGCCGGCGGCCGGCGGGGCCGGGTGCCGGCTCACCGCGGCACCCACCCGCCCTAACGAACGAGACGCAGCATCCGCCTCCATCGCGTATGGCTCGAGAGGTCACGCGGCTCGATGGCGCCGCCGTCTCGCCCGAGCCGATCCCGAGCCCACGACCAGTAGACCAACAGCGGCTTGCCCACCAGGTCGCGCTCGGGCACGACGCCGAAGGCGCGTGAGTCGTACGAGCGCTCTCGCCCGTCTCCGAGCACGAAGTAGCCGTCGATCGGAAGGTCCTGGTGTGACTCGACCCGAGGTTCGAGGCGCTGCGAGGGGGCGATCACGACGCGGTCGCCGGGAACCGCGACGCAGCGCTTCACG
>DATKDQ010000352.1:0-3988 GCA_035544635.1 Thermoanaerobaculia bacterium | reverse complement strand
GTCGGCGCGAGCGCGGCCGAGCTGGCCCGATCGCTCAAGCCGGGGGGGACGCTCCAGGCCCTCACGCTGGCGGCGATGAAGACCGTCGCGCCGGAGCGCTACGAGCAGCACTGGAGTGTGCAGACGCGGGTGTTCTCGGAGGCGGTGGTGTTCATCGCTCGCCAGATCCGGGAGCTGTTCGCCCGTTCCCACGGGCTCTCCGATCAGGCCGAGTATGTGTATCGGGAGGCGGTGCGGGGCGCCGGCTCGGCGCTGGCCGCCCGGGTCGGGATGCCTCGCGAGCGGGTCGAGGACTTCAGCCGCGCGCTCTCCCACGTCGTTCTCCAACACGCCCACTTTCCGCCCCGTGACGAGGGCGAGGCGCTGGTGCGCCTGGTGTCCTCGCGCGGCAAGAAGCTGACCCTCCAGGAGGCGCTCTCCTTCGTCAAGGAGCTGGTCGGCGACGATCCGCTGCGGCGCACCGAGCCCTGGGCGTTCGTGCGTCGCTGGTTGTCGCTGCGGCAACAGCCGGCCTGGAGGCAAGCCGCCATCGGCGCCTGAGCAGGCCTCGCGCTCGTCTCTGCCGAGAGCCCTTGACAAGCCGCCGCGCGGCCGACATCGTTGTCACCGGTCGCCATGAGCCGGCTCGACATCGAGATCCTGCCGATCCTCTCCGACAACTACGTGTACCTGCTGCGCGACCCGGCGAAGGGCGCCACCGCGGTGGTCGATCCGGGCGTTGCCGGTCCCGTCCTGACGCGGCTGGAGGAGGCGGGTTGGGGCCTCGACTGGATCCTCTCGACGCATCACCATCAGGACCACACCGGCGGTAATCTCGAGCTGAAGCAGCGGACGGGATGCCGCATCGCCGGGCCCGCGGGCGAGCGCGATGCGATCCCGGGGATTGACGTCGAGCTCGCGGAGGGGGATCGCTTCCCGCTCGGCGAGGCCGAGGCCGTGATCCTGGAGACGCCGGGGCACACCCGTGGTCACATCAGCTACTGGTTCGAGGGCTCGAGCGCGGTCTTCTGCGCCGACACGCTGTTCGCCCTGGGCTGCGGCCGCGTCTTCGAGGGGACGCCGCCGCAGATGTGGGCCTCGCTCCAGAAGCTCGCGGCGCTTCCACCAGCCACCCGGGTCTACTGCGGTCACGAGTACACGCAGTCGAACGCCCGGTTCGCGGTCACGGTCGACCCGCAGAACTCCGCCCTCGCGCGCCGCGCCGCCGACGTCGATCGCCTGCGCGCGGCCGGCCGGCCGACCGTCCCCTCGACCCTCGGCGAGGAGCTGGAGACCAACCCCTTCCTGCGCGCCGGAGATCCCGGGATCCGCCGCGTTCTCGGCATGACCGACGCCCCCGACGCCGATGTGTTCGCGGAGATCCGCCGGCGTAAGGACCGTTTCTGATCGATCCCACAGCGCGTCGCCGAGACCCCGGTCATTCCAGATCGGTCGCCGAGCACGCTCAGCCGATCTCACCGGTCATGAGCGACTCCCCGGGCAGGAGCGGCGGCATCGGGCACTGCAGTGCGTCGGCGAGCGCGCGCAGCAGCTCTCCCTCCTCGATCGTGACGAAGCGATCGTGGGCGATCGTCACCGCGCAGGCGACCAGGAGCTCCTGCTTGCGCCGCGGCGCCGCGCCGTCGAGCTCGCGGAGCGCGGCCTCCACCTCGCGCGGCCCGCACTCGTCCTCCGCCAACAGGGTCGCCGCGACACCGGGGAGGTGCGCCGCGCCGCGCGCGAAGGCGGGGTCGACGCCGTGCGCGTTGCCGCCTCGCCAGGCCAGCGCCGACAGCAGGACCGAGCATTCGTGCCCGCGGCGCTCGAGCGAGTAGTAGCGCGTCGCGGACCGCTGCGATCCCTCGAACGCCGGCTCGACGTGGCGTATCAACACGCGCCGCAGTGCCAGCTCGAACACGTCGAGCCGCTCGTCGGCCTCCACCAGTCGCGTGACCAGGTCGCGGAAGGCGCGCCACTGCGGCGGCGACATCCGGCGCAGCGCCGGCACCGCGAGGTCGAGCAGCGGCAGGCGCGCTTCCGCGGCGCAGCTCTCGACCGCGAACATCACGGCGCGCACCTCGCCCAGGAGCGGGGGATCGGCACTGTGCGCCGCCAGCTCGACGAGCTGGCTGGCCCGCACCTCGGGCTCGCGGGCGAGCAGCAGCGCGCAGACCAGGGCGCGCGCGCTCGCTGGATGGCGGGCCCGGTCGGCGAGCGCCGGCGGCAGCCGGTCGCGCAGCGCTTCGGCGTACGCGAGATGCGCCGCGGTCAGGCTTCCGATGGTCGCCACCGCCGCCTCGGCGGCGAGAGTCCTCGCGCTCTCCGCCGCCTCGGCGGCGCGAGCGGCGCTCGGGGAGAGGCCGGCGGCTCGGGCGCGGGCGGCGGTCCGCCGCGCCGGGCGCTCGACCTTCGGGAACGCGCCGTCGAATGACGGGTCGAGCCGGCGGATGCGCTCGGCGAGCGGCGGATGCGTCGCGGTCCAGGCGAAGAGCGCGTCGCCGACGCCGTTGCCGAAGAAGAGATGGCTCGCCTGCTCGGCGTTCGGGCTCGACAGGCGCGAGCCGGCCGCGAGGCCGCCGATCTTGCGCAGCGCGCCGGCCAGCCCGAACGGATTGCGCGTGAACTGCGCGGAAGCCGCGTCGGCGAGGAACTCGCGCTGGCGCGAGACCGCGCTCTTGATCAGCTTGCCGAAGAAGACCCCGACGTAGCCGATGACCAGGATGGCCACCCCGAAGAGGAGCACACCCCCGCCCGCCCCCCGCTTGCGGCCGGAGGAGGAAGAGCCCCGACCGGCGCTGCGCAGGATCCAGTATCCGATCTGGCCGATGACCAGGATGCCGTGCAGGAGTCCGATCAGGCGCAGGTTCAGTCGCATGTCGCCGTTCAGCAGGTGGCTGAACTCGTGGCCGATCACCCCCTGGAGCTCCTCGCGATCGAGCGTCTCGAGCGCCCCGCGCGTGACGCCGATCACCGCGTCGTCCGGAGTGAAGCCGGCGGCGAACGCGTTGATCCCGTCCTCGTGGTCGAGCACGTAGACGGTCGGGACCGAGGTCCCGGACGCCAGCGCCATCTCCTCGACCACGTTGAGCAGCCGGCGCTCCGCCGGATCGGTCTGGTCGGGGTCGAGGGGCTTGCCGCCGAGGAGTTGCGCCACCGCCGGCCCGCCGGCCGCGAGCGTGACGATCTTGTAGAGGCTCCCCACCACGATGATCGCCAGGGTGACGAGGCTGACCGTGGTGACGACGTCGCGGCGAAAGAGGTCCTTCGCCTCGACTGCGGTGGCGGCGCTGCCGAGCAGGATCGTCGCCGCCGCGACGTTGACCGCCACCACCACGCCGGCGACCGCGAGCACGAAGAGCGCCACCAGGCGGCGCGTTGCTCGACGCGCGTCTTCCTGGCGCTGGAAGAAGTCCATGGCCGGCCGGCCGGGCGCCGGTTACGAGGTGAAGGAGACGGGCACCGGCTCGCGCTCCTCGGACCGCGTGACCTCGAACAGCTGGGCTCCCTCGAACCCCATCGCGTTGGCGACGATCAGCGTCGGGAAGCTCTCGCGCGCCGTGTTGTAGGTCATCACGGCGTCGTTGTAGGCCTGGCGCGAGAAGGCGACGCGGTTCTCGGTCGAGGTCAGCTCCTCCATCAGCGACGCCATGGTCTGGTTCGCCTTGAGGTCGGGATAGGCCTCGGCCAGCGCGAACAGCCGGCCGAGCGCGCCGGTGAGCACGCTCTCGGCGCCGGAGAGCTCCTTCATCGCGTCGGGATCGCCCGGCTTCTGGCCGGCGCGTCCGGCGGCCGCCACCGCCTGGCTCCGCGCCGCGATCACCGCCTCGAGCGTAGCGCGCTCGTGCTGCAGGTATCCCTTCGCGGTCTCGACCAGGTTGGGGATGAGGTCGTAGCGTCGCTTGAGCTGGACGTCGATCTGAGCGAACGCGTTGCGGAAGCGGTTGCGCAGGGTCACCAGCCGGTTGTACATCGCGACCACCCACGCGATCAGGAGGATGACGAGGATGAG
>DATKDQ010000351.1:0-10875 GCA_035544635.1 Thermoanaerobaculia bacterium | reverse complement strand
GGGCGAGGGCGGCGCCGGCGGCGGTAGGAGCCTCCTTCCCGTCCTGCGCGGCGGCGTCGAGCCCGGCGGGAGATCGCTCTACTTCCACTATCCTCACCACATCCCCGGGTACCGCCACGATCCCGGTCGCGAGACCTACTGGAACACGCCCGGCGCGGCCATCCGCTCCGGAGAGATGAAGTTGATCCACCGCTTCGGCGGCGCCACCGAGCTCTACGATCTCGCGGTCGATCCCGGCGAGACGCGCGACCTCGCCGCCGAGCGGCCCGAGGTCGCGCGGCGGCTCGACGCCGAGCTCGAGCGGTGGCTCGAGGCGGAAGGCGCGCACCTGCCGCGCCCCAACCTCGCCTACGACGCCGGCGCGTTCGCGCGCGAGATCGAGCGGTCGGTCGCTTCATTGGGAAAGTCCTCGGAATGGACGCCGAACGGTGGCTGCACCGCTCGCGTGCGGGGCGGCCGGCTGGCGCTCGACTGCGAGGACACGCCGTTCGTGGTGGGGCCCGAGATGATCCTCCGCGGTCCGCTGCGGGTCGCCGCCCGCTTCGAGGCGAGCGGAACGCGCGGCGCTCCCGCGCTGTGGTATCGCAGCGTCGCCAAGCCGGCGTTCTCGGGCGATCGCGTCGCGCTCCAGCCCGGCGCCGAGAACGGTGTGCGCGAGGGCCGGATCGCCGCGGCCGAGACCGTGCGGCAGCTCCGCCTCGACTTCGGGCGCGGCAAGGGAGGGCGAGCGGAGGTCGACTGGATCCACATCTATCGAGACGGGGAGAGCGATCCGCTCGTGGAGTGGAGCTTCGAGGAGTAGAGCTTCGACGAGTAGAGCGACCTCACGCCGGGGGGGCGCCGGTACACTTTCTGCGTGCTCCTCTCGGACCTGGTCGAGACCTCGAGCCGGCTCGCCGCCACCCGCTCGCGGTTGGAGAAGTCGCGGCTTCTCGCGGACCTCCTGCGCCGCGCGCGCGGTCGCGAGATCGAGGTCGCGGTCGACTACCTGTCGGGGACGCTGCCGCAGGGACGCCTCGGCGTGGGCTGGGCGATGCTCGAGCGCGCGCATGCCGCGGCGGGGGGCGAGGGGGCGCAGCGCGCGTCTCTCGCCCTGGCCGAGGTCGATGCCGCGTTCGAGCGCGTGCGCGCGATCGCGGGCAGCGGCTCGCAGGAGGCGCGGATCGCGGAGCTCGCCTCGCTCCTGAGGCGCGCCACTCCGGACGAGCGGTCCTTCCTGACGCGCCTGGTCGGGGGCGAGCTGCGTCAGGGCGCGCTCGAGGGGGTCATGGAGGAGGCGATCGTCGCCGCCTCCGGGCTGCCCAAGCGAGGCGTGCGCCATGCCGTGATGGTGGCGGGCTCGCCGGCCGCGGTGGCGCGCGCCGCGCTCGAGCAGGGCGCGGCCGGGCTCGATCGCTTCGCGGTGCGTCTGTTCCAACCGGTGCAGCCGATGCTGGCGCAGACCTGCGACGACCTCGAGGAGGGGATCGCGCGGCTCGGCCGCGCGGCGCTCGAGCACAAGCTCGACGGCGCGCGCGTGCAGGTTCACCGCGACGGCCGCGAGGTGGCGGTCTACTCGCGCAGCCTGCGCGACGTGACCGCCTCGGTGCCCGAGGTGGTGGAGGCGGCGCTCCGCCTGCCCGGCGATCGCATGATCCTCGACGGCGAGACCCTCGCCCTGCGCTCCGACGGCAGGCCGCAGCCCTTCCAGGTCACCATGCGGCGCTACGGCCGCAAGCTCGACGTGGCGGCGATGCGCGCGGCGCTGCCGCTCTCGGTCTACTTCTTCGATCTGCTGCATCACGACGGCGAGGATCTGCTCGCCGCCCCCGCCGTGGAGCGGTTCGCTCGCATGGACGAGGCGGTTCCCGAGGACCTGATGGTGCCGCGGCGCGTCACCTCGAACGCGGACGAGGCCGCGGCATTTCTCGCCGCCGCGCTCGAGCGCGGCCACGAGGGGATCATGGCCAAGGACCTGGAGTCGGCCTACGAAGCCGGCGGCCGTGGCCGCGCCTGGCTCAAGATCAAGCGCGCGCACACGCTCGACCTCGTCGTCCTGGCGGCCGAGTGGGGCCACGGCCGCCGTCAGGGATGGCTCTCGAACCTCCATCTCGGCGCGCGCGACGCCGAGAGCGGCGCCTTCGTCATGCTCGGGAAGACGTTCAAGGGGCTCACCGACGACATGCTCGAGTGGCAGACCAGGCGGCTGCTCGAGCTCGAGACCTCGCGCGACCGCCACACTGTCCAGGTCACACCGAGCGTGGTGGTCGAGATCGCGTTCAGCGACGTGCAGGAGAGCCCGCGTTATCCCGGCGGCCTGGCGCTGCGCCTCGCGCGCGTCAAGAGCTACCGCCCGGACAAGGGGCCGGAAGACGCCGACACCTTCGATCGCGTGCGCGCGATCTGGCAGGCGCAGACCGCGCGCGAGATCGAGATCGAGGGCGCGCGCCGGTGAGCCTTTCTGGCCGGAACCGTGAGTCGCTCTCCCACGAGACGCGCTCCACGCCGGCACCTCAGCTCGGCGGCGGCGTGCGTCTTCGCGGAGTCGTGCCGAGCACCGCGAGGGCGATGCCGCCGAGGATCACCACGGCCGAGACGACGAGACGCGGCGTCAGCGCCTCGCCGAGCACGACGATGCCGCCCGCCGCCGCCAGGACGGGCACCGCGAGCTGGACGGCGGCGGCCTGGCCGGCGGACAGCCCGCGCAGCGCCGTGTACCACGCGACGTAGCCGAGCGCCGACGCCACCGCGCCCGAGGCGATCGCGAGGAGCGCGCCCTCGAGCGAGACCGCGATCCGCAGCAGCTCGGGCACCGCGACGCCGGCCAGGCTCGACGCGGCCGCGCCGACCAGGAGCAGCAGCGCCGGAGCGACAACCAGCGGCGTCGCGGCGGTGAAGCTCGCGGCCGTCGCGGCCAGCGCGTCGGCGGCGCGGCGCCCGCGCAGCGAGTAGAGACCCCACGCCACGCCCGCGACCGCCATCGAGAACGCGCCGGCCGCAGAGGGCGCCTCGACACCTGGCGCCACCAGGACGCCGAAGCCGGCCAGCGCGAGGGCGATGCCGGTCCACTGCAGCGGGCGCGGGCGCTCGCCCAGCCGCAGCGCGCCGGCGATCATCGTGGCCTGGACGGCGGCGAAGAGGAGGAGCGCGCCGGTGCCGGTGGTGAGGCGGGTGTAGGCGAGCGAGAAGGGCACCGCGTAGAGCGCCAGCATCGCCGCCGCCGGCCAGTCGAGCGCGAGGCGGGTCGAGGCGTGGGCCCGCCGGCGGCCGGGGAGCGCGACCAGCAGGAGCAGCATCGCCGCGCCCGAGCCCACGCGCAGGACCGAGAACGCCATCGGGTCGATGGTGGCGCCCCCGAGAGCGACCCGGCACAGGACGGAGTTCGCCGCGAACGCGACCAGAGCGGCGACGGTGGTGGCGACCACGAGGCCGGTGCGGGGCGGAGAGGAGGCCATGCTCTATCTCTCAGCGGTCGGCGTGATTTCCTGGCGGTCGTCGTGCCGAGGTCACGGGTGTGCTCTCTTTCACTGGAAGCGGACGGGCGCCGATCGCCGCCGAGAGTAACTCGGGTGCGGCTGCGCTCGGACCGGCTTCGCCCACGACGCACGGCGACGACGGCTGGTATTCTGGCGCTGCTCCCCCCCGGCCCTCGCGGCGCTCGTGGACGGCTTCGCTCGTGCCTCCCGTCGCGGCCGGCGACACCAAGCTGCCCGGCGCGTCGCGGACGTGGCGGCGCCCGCTTCGACGAGGAGACGCGTGATGGCGAGAAGTAGCCTGTTCCCGAAGCCACAGTCAGGTCTTGCGCTCGTGTTCGCGCTCGCGCTGCCTGCGAGCGTGCCGGCTGCGGCGCTGGCCGCCGGAGAGGTGGCGGTCTGCATCGCCGAGCCCTACGTCGAGGAGCTCGCCGCGGCGCGCGAGCACGATCCGCGGCTCCGAGTCGAGCCCTGGCGCACGGTCGACGATCTCTACCAGCGGGCAGCGGGCTGCGACGCCGTCGTGGGTCTGCCGCCGCGCGCCGACCTGGACCGGCTGCTCGACGCCGCGCCGCGCCTGCGCTGGATCCAGACCTCGAGCGCCGGCGTCGAGTCGCTGGTGCGATTCGACCGGCTCCGCGACAGCACTGTGGTTCTCACCAACACGCGCATCATCCAGGGGCCGGAGATCGCCGATCACGCGTTCGCGCTGCTGCTCAACCTCACCCGCGACATGAAGTTCTACAACGAGCAGATGGCGAAGGGCTTCGAGCGCACCACCCGACTGCCGCTGATCGAGCTCGAGGGCAAGACCGCGCTGGTCATCGGGCTCGGCGGCATCGGCACCCAGATCGCGCAGCGGGCCGCGGCCTTCGGCATGCGCGTCGTGGCGATCGACCCCAAGGACATCCCGCTCCACCGCGACGTCGAGTACGTCGGTCGGCCCGACGAGCTCGACGCGCTCTTGCCCCAGGCCGACGTGGTCTTCAGCTCGGTTCCGCTCACCCCGGAGTCGCGGGGCATGCTGGGCGCCGAGCAGCTCGCGCTCATGAAGGACGGCGTCTACCTCATCAACGTCTCGCGCGGCGGGATCGTCGATACCGAGGCGCTCACCGCGGCGCTCGCCTCGGGCAAGGTGCGGGCCGCCGGCCTCGACGTGACCGAGCCCGAGCCGCTGCCCGCCGACCACCCGCTGTGGTCGATGCCCAACGTGACGATCACGCCCCACATCGCGACCGCGTCCGACCAGGTGGAGGAGCGGCGGCGCGAGCTGTTTCGCGACAACGTCGAGCGCTTCGTTGCCGGACGGCCGCTGCGCAACGTGGTGGACAAGACCAAGGGCTATTAGGGGGGAGGAACGGGCTGGGTAGCGCGTTCCGCCGCCGCCCTCGCGGCGGCCTCGCGCCGGCTCGCTCTCGCCACCTGCGCCTCGCGATACGTGATGTAGGTGGTCGAGACGAAGATCAGGGTGCCGCCGGCGAGGGTGGCGAGCTCGGGCGCCTCGCCGAAGACCAGCACTCCGAAGGCGCTCGCCCACAGCAGGCGCGTGAAGTCGACCGGCAGCACGGCGGTGGCGTCGGCCTCGCGGAAGGCCTGCGTCATCACCAGCTGCGAGAGCGTCCCGATCGTCCCCATGAGCGCGAGCCACAGGTACTCGCGGCCGCTCGGCCAGGACCACACGAACGACGCCGGAACGAGCGAGAGCGGCGCCATGAACAGCCCGGTGTAGAGCGTGACCGCGAAGCTCGACTCGGTGTGCGACAGCGCCTTGATGGTGAGGAGCGCGATCGCCCACAGCGCGGAGGAGGCGAGCACCATCACCACGCCGCTGTCGATGCCGGCGTCCGGACGCATCACGATCAACGTCCCCAGGAAGCCGATGAGGAGGGCGGCGACGCGGCGCAGGTGGATCTTCTCGCGCAGCACCAGCACGGCGCCCACGGTCGCGAACAGCGGTGCGGTGAAGCTCATCGCCGTCACCTTGGGCAGCCCGGTTCGCGACAGCGCCGTGAAGAAGAGGAGCATCGCGGCGAGACCGAGCGCGCTGCGCAGAGCGTGCAGCGGCAGGCGTCCCGTCCGCAGCACGCCGAGCCCGCTTCTCGCCAGCACCGGCAGCAGCACCACCACCCCGAACAGGTTGCGGAAGAACGCGACCTCGAACGGGTGGAGATCGCTCGAGAGGAGCCGGATCAGGACGTGCATCACCGAGAACCCGAAGGAGGCCGCCGCGATGAGCAGCATGCCGCGCAGGGTGCCCGGGGCTTGTCGGTAGGCGTGCCGCAGCCGGCGGAAGATGCTCATGACCGGGTCCGCCGCTCGCGCGCGTTCAGCGCAGGATGGAAGCGAGGGTCTCGAGGGAACGAAGCCGCTCGGCGGCGTCGACGCCGGCGATCCCGCCCCGGACGACGAGATGGGTGACGCCGAGCTCCTCGCGGTAGCGCTCGACCGCCTCGAGGACGTGCGCTGGCTCTCCGACCAGGGCCCAGTCGTCGAGGTCGCCTTCGGCGCGCCCGCGCAGGACGGCCGAGGTCGAGGCGCGGAGCTCCGCCGCCTGACGTTCGAGCCCTGCGCGCGCACGGCGCAGGGCGGAGACCTCGGAGCTCACGAAGACCGTGCGCATGACCGGCACCGGGAGCTCGGTCCTGATGCCGACTTCGGCCAGCGCCTCGCGGTGCAGTCGGTAGTTCGCGAGCAGGCGCGAGAGCGGCTCGACCGGGGAGGCGAGGTAGGGGAGGCCGAGCCGGCCCGCCTGCGCCACGCCCTTGGCGCCGAACGCCGCCACCCACAGCGGTGGATGCGGCTCCTGCACCGGTCGCGGCTCGAGCCGGAACGGCTCGCCCCCACCGAGATCGGCGCCGTTGCCGAGGATCGGCTCGCCCGCCCAGGCGCGTCGCATGATCGCGAGCGTCGCCTCGAAGCGGTCGCGCTTCTCGCGCTGCGGCACGTTGAAGGCGGCGAAGAGCGAGGGACGGAAGCCGCGGCCGAGACCGAGGATGACGCGGCCGCCGGAGATCCGGTCGAGGACGGCGACCTCCTCGGCGGCCTGGAGCGCGTTCTTGATCGGCAGCAGGTAGGACGTGGTGCCGAGCGCGATCCGGGAGGTTCTCGCCGCCGCCGCCGCGAGCAGGAGGAGCGGCGAAGGGCAGGCGCCCGGCGCCTGGAAGTGGCTCTCCGGCAGCCAGAAGGATTCGTAGCCCAGCGCCTCGGCGGTCTCCGCCTGGCCGGAGATCGCGGCCGCCGCGGCGGCGAGGTCCGAGACCCAGGGCGTGGTGCCGAGATGGAGCGGCTGGCGACTCATCGCATCACTCGCAGCGGGGCGGAGCGCGGCGCGACCCGGCGGTCCCTCCATCCCGCCTCGGGCCGGGGCGGAGCGCAGCGGCGCCGGACCGTCCCCGGCGGCGGGGCCGGCGCGGCGGCCGGCCGTCACGGGCTCGCGTGCCGCCCTCGAATCTTGTCGGCGTCGACGCCGAAGTGGTCCGCCTCCTCGAGCTCGCGCTTGCGGTCGAGGAGCTGGCTGGCTCCGGCAGGCGCGGCGGCCTGTGCCGCGACCGGCGCGGCTCGCAGACCGGGCACGAACAGGAGGAGGGCGCCGAGGGCGCGGGTGGCGGTCCGCTGATCCATGGTGTTCCGACGGGCGGGCGCGCCGCTCACGCGGGGGCGGCGACTGAAGGCATGATACCGCCGCGGTCGCTCCGCGTAGAATCGGCCGCGGCGTGAGACCGTCGAGGAGGCAACGGATGAGAGGCCGGGCGCGCCGTCTCTCCGGCGCCCTCCTCGCCTGTGGGCTGATCGCGGGCTGCGCCTCCACGCCGGCACCCTCCCGGACGACGATGGACGTCGAGCCCTGGGCCCACGCCGCGCTCGCGGGCGCGCGCACGGTGTGGATCGCGGGGGCGATGTGCAGGACCGGTGGGATCGCCTCCGGCGAAGCCGCGATTCGCGGCGAGCCCGAGCGCGCGGGCCCTCGACCGGAGAACGGAGAGGTCGTGGTGGCGGCTGCGGACCGGGGCGGCGGGCCGCGCACCGGGTCGCTCACCGCCGCGGGCCGTCCCTGCAGCGACCCCGGCGGTCTCGCCGAGGAGCTCGCGCGCGCCGTCCGCGCGCGGCGTGGGATCGAGCTGGCGCCGGCTCGTGATCAGGCTGATCTCGTGCTCTACTTCGAGCAGGCGGATCGGCTGGAGTGCTTCCTCTGCCGGCAGCCCGAGGATCGTTGGTACTGGTGGGGGTTGGTGCTGGACGCGGCCGGGCGCGAGCTCGTCAGCCTGCACGGAGAGAGCACGCTCGGGCCGCGCCGGCCCGCGCGCCGGTTCGTGGCGAGCGTGAAGGCGCTCATCGAAGAAGGAGCTCGAAGATGACCATCCGAGGCGCGAGCGAGCTCGAAGGCGTGCGCGAGGCTGGTCGCGTGGTCTCGCGGATCCTGCACGCCCTGGTGCGCGAGACGCGGGCAGGCGTCACCACCGCCGAGCTCGACGCCGTGGCGGCGCGGCTCCTCGCCGAGGAGGGCGCCCGATCGGCACCCGAGCTGGTCTACGGGTTTCCGGGATCGGCGTGCATCAGCATCAACGAGGAGATCGTGCACGGCGTGCCCGGCAGGCGCACACTGCGGTCGGGCGACGTCGTGAAGCTCGACGTCACCGTGGAGAAGGGCGGCTTCATGGCGGACGCCGCGCGCACGGTCGTCCTCCCGATCGCCGCTGCTCAGAAGAAGCGCCTCGCCACCTGCGCGCGCGCGGCGTTCTCGGAAGCGATGCGCGTGGCTCGCGTCGGCTATCTGGTGCGCGACATCGGCGCGGCGATCGAGGGCGTCGCGACCCGGTACGGCTTCGCGGTGGTGCGCGACCTCAACGGGCACGGCATCGGCCGCACCATCCACGAGGAGCCCACCGTGCCCGGCTACTACGACCCCGAACGCTTAGAGCCGCTTCACGAGGGCATGGTGCTCGCCATCGAGCCCATCCTGTGCGCCGGCTCCGGCGACACGCGGCTGCGCCCCGACGGCTGGACGGTGGTGACCTCCGACGGCAGCCTCGCCGTGCACCACGAGAACACGATCGTGGTCCGCGACGGCGCGCCGCTGATCCTCACCGCGGCGTAGCCTCAGGAGAATCACTCGACGTCGGTGCCATCCACCACGTCGATGAGCGGAGGAGCGTCGTGCCTGCGCATGGTGCCGCTCTTCAGACGTCCGACGTATTCGTGGTAGGCGCGCATGGCCTGCCGGCCGAAGATCAGCATGATCGGGATGTTGACCAGGAGCATCACGCCGGTCCCGAGCGTCGACAGGATGTCGAGCTGGGCCTCGGTGCGCACCAGCTGCACGGTGACCAGGATCAAGAGGCAGTAGACGACGCGGTAGGCCATCACCGACCTGAGCCCGAGCAGGTACACCACTCCCTGCTCGCCGTAGTACGACCACGAGATGATGGTCGAGAAGGCGAACAGCCACGCCGTCGCCGGAACGATCCACTTGCCGAGCCCGGGCAGCACGCGATCGAACGCCTTGGCGGTGAGGGTGGCTCCCTTGTGGTCGAAGTAGATGCCCTGGATGGCGAGCTGCGGTACGACCCCCTCGGGGGTCTGGAGCCTGCCGAAGCTGGCGGTGAACCCCTCCTCTTCGGTGCCCGACAGCGTGCCGGGAACCTTGAACCGGCTGCCGCCGGTCTCCGGGTTGACGCCGGTGTCGACCACCAGGAAGAGCTCCTTGCCGGCCCTCATCTGCTGGAGCGCCTCGTTCTCGTCGGCGACCACGACGCGCACCGGGGCGGTCTCCCAGGTCACTCTCCCGCGCGCGGCGCCGGCCTGGGTGAACACCGGCGCGGGTCCGTCGACGCGCAGCGCCGGAGGACGGTCCCACGCCCCCGACAGCATGATGACGAGCGCGGTGATGGTGCACACGCAGAGGGTGTCGACGAACGGCTCGAGCCCCGCCACGATGCCCTCGCGCGCCGGCTCGTCGGTCTTGGCTGCGGAGTGGGCGATCGGCGCCGAGCCCTGGCCGGCTTCATTGGAGAACAGAGCGCGCTGCATACCCTTGAGGAAGGCGTACCCCGCGCTGCCGCCGACAAAGGCGCCGGCCGCCTCGTTCGGCGAAAACGCCTCCCGCACGATCAACGCCAGGTAGCCCGGGACCTGGCCCAGGTTCGTCACGATCACGTACAGCCCGGCCAGGATGTAGATCCCGCACATGACGGGCACGACCCTGCCCGCCACGTCGCCGATCCGCTTGATCCCGCCGACGATCACCGCTCCGACCGCGACGGTGAGGATGATGCCGGTGACGATCTTGGGGATGCCGAAGTATTCGAAGGAGATGTCGGCGACGTTCCAGGCCTGGAACATGTTGCCGCCGGTGAGAGTCGAGACCAGGAGCGTGAGGCAGAAGAGAACGGCCACCACGGCACCCAGGGGAGCGAGCGCCGGGCTGATCTTCGCGAATCCCTGGCTCGCCACCCACATCGCGCCGCCGTGGGGGTTCTCGGGGTCGTCGGTGTTGCGGTAGAGCATGGCCTGGGTGACCTCGGTCATCTTCAGCGCCATGCCGACCAGGCCGACCATCCACATCCAGAACACCGCGCCGGGACCGCCGAGCGAGATCGCGATCGACACCCCGGCGATGTTGCCGAGCCCGACCGTTGCCGACAGCGCCGTCGACAGCGCCTGGAAGTGGTTGATCGCACCGGGATCGCCCTTGTCGTCGTACACGCCGCGCACGACCTGGACGCCGTGGGTGAGGGCGCGGTACTGCCCGAACGCGCTCCACACCGTGAACAGGACGCCGGTGCCGAACACCACCAGCAGCACGTAGTCGTGCCAGATCACGTCGTTGGCGGCGCTGATGACGGTCCAGAATCCCTCCATCTCGACCTCCTGCCTCTCCGTCGCTGGTTTCGAGCTGCCGGCGTCAGGCGAAGATGGCGAGCGGATCGAAGCGGCCGCCCAGGATCGCGCGCGCGTCGGGCGCGCCGAGCCACTCCTCGATCAACGTCGCGTACACCCGACGAAAGTCGGTGGTCATCTCGAGCCCGCCGTCGCGGTCGAGGGCGGTGAGACTGGGGTGCCGGCCGTAGAGGCCGGGGCGAATCGCGCCTCCGAGAACGAGGACCGGAGCGGCGGCGCCGTGATCGGTGCCGAGGCTGGCGTTCTCCTCCACGGCACGGCCGAACTCGGAGAACACCAGGGTGGCGACGTCCCCGCCGCGGCCGAGGCGCTGCAGGTCGCGATGGAAGGCGCACAGCGCGCCGCCCAGGGCGCTCGACAGGGGAGAACGGGCGCCGGCCTGGCCGGCGTGGGTATCGAAGCCGCCGAGGCTCGCGTAGTAGACCCGACCGGGGAAGCGCGCGCCGACGAGCGCGGCGATGCGGCGCAGGTCGGCCCCGAGCGGCGCGGTGCCGTACTCGACCGGCGTGCGGTAGTCGCGGATCGC
>DATKDQ010000350.1:0-3336 GCA_035544635.1 Thermoanaerobaculia bacterium | reverse complement strand
GGCGGCACTCGCGGCAGGTAGGGCGGCCGCCCGCCGCGTCGGAGCGGCGCAGGCCGCCCGGCGCTGGACGCCGCTGGTGCCGGCCTACGCCATCGGGTCCGTCGCCGCGGCCTGGCTTCTCGAGCGCGTCGCGGCGATGCTTTGATCTGTGCGCCGCCGCGGGCGTGCCTTCCGGGGCTAAGAGTGCGTCCGAGTAACTGCGTCCTATCAGTGCGGGGCGCGAAGCGCCAGCGCCGTCCTCGGCGCCAAACAGGCTAGCGGAGGAGGCAAGCTCCTCCCGTACCAGCACGCAGCGGCGCTCTGCGTCACACTGGAATCCCGCGGCACTCCCAATCTTCGCGATCCGGGCTAGACTGCCGCGCGATCGAAGCCCCCGCGGCGAAAGCGGTCGCGGAGAGTCGGCAAGGAGGAATCGAGTGAGGAGACGGATCGCGCCCGCCCGCTGGCTCGCCTGGCTTTTCGCGGCGCTCAGACCGCGGGGCACGGTGCCGGCGGCGGCCCGCGAGCCGCTCGCCGGCGCGGATCGTCGTCGCCCTGCGGGGCGGGAGGGGCGGGCATGATCGAGCTCTTCGCGCTGCCGGACGTGGTCGATCTCTTCCTGCACCTCGACCGGCATCTCAACGAGTGGGCCGACCAGCTCGGTCCCTGGCTCTACCTGGTGCTGTTCGCGATCGTGTTCTGCGAGACCGGGCTGGTGGTCACGCCGTTTCTGCCCGGGGACTCGCTGCTGTTCGCGGTCGGAGCGCTCGCCGCGATCGACGGCTCGCCGATCCGGCTCTCGCTCGTTCTGGTGCTGCTCTTCGTAGCCGGCGTCATCGGCGACGCGGTGAACTACGCGATCGGGCTGCGCGTCGGGCCGCGGATCTTCACCAAGACGGACTCTAGACTCTTCAACCGCGAGCACCTGGAGCGCACGCAACGGTTTTACGAGCGCTATGGCGGGAAGACGATCTTCCTGGCGCGCTTCGTGCCGATCATCCGCACCTTCGCCCCGTTCGTGGCCGGGATCGGCCGCATGTCGTATCCGCGCTTCGCGATGTGGAACGTCACCGGGGCCGCGACCTGGGTGACGCTCTTCCTGCTCGCCGGCTTCTGGTTCGGCAACCTGCCGGTGGTGGCCGAGAACTTCTCGCTCGTCATCCTCGCCATCATCGCGATCTCGCTGCTGCCGATCGCGATCGAGTACATGAAGGCGCGATCGGGCGGCGGCGGGCCCGACCCTGCCGCTCAGCCGCCGGGGGCGTGACCTGTCCCTTCCCGCCAATTCACGACCACCAGGCCGGAGACCCGTTTCATCTCCCGCTCGTTGTCGGTGACGAGGATGAGGTCGAGCGCCAGGGCATGGGCGGCGATCAGCATGTCGTTGGGACCGATCGGGCCGCCCGACGCCTCGAGTGCGCACCGAACCCGGCCGTAGGCTCGAGCAGCGGCGTGATCGAAGTCGAGGGTCGTCAGCCCAGCGAACAGACGTTCCAGGGCGGCGTGGTTCTCGGACCGCCGGCGGCTGCGATCGGCTCCGTAGCGGAGCTCCGCGGCGACGATCGAGCTGGTGCAGACGTCGCTGGGTGCCGCAGCCGCGAGGCGAGCGGCCACGCTGGGATGCCGGCCGGTCAGGTAGTCCACGCAGACGTTGGTGTCGAGCAGGTAACGCACGCGGTAGGTCAGGGTTCGGTGGAGGATCAATCCAGGTCGGGACCCGGCTCCACGGCGGACGGCTCGGCAGGGTAGGGGAAGGACGGCGAGCTGCCGGCCAGCGCCAGGAAGTCTTCGCTCCAGCGCTTGCGCTTCGCCTCGAGGATGACGCGATCCCCCTGGCGATGGATCCACACCTCGTCGGTATCGTCGAAGCGGAGCTCGCGCGGGAGCCTCACCGCCTGGCTTCCCCCGGTCTTGAAGAGCTTTGCCCGCTGCTTCATCCTGTCTAGTATATATATTTTGTAGATACTTTTCATTCCGGCCGTGTGGCCTGCATCACCTGGTAGGACGAGCTCCGACCGGTCGATCTCTCACCGCCGCGCCGGGTCGGTGGCGGGGCTGCTCGAATCAGCGCTCGGCGGGTGGCGGGGGTTGCGCGTTCCTCCGGCGCTCCATCAGCTCGCGCCAGGTGGTGAGGAGGATGCCTTCCTGCTCGATCACCGTGCGCAGGCGTGCGTCGAGCATGGCGTCGAGGTCGCCCTGTCGCGTGGGGCCGGAGTTGGAGATGAAGGGGAAGGTCTCACTGGTCTCGGTCGCGTGCAGGATGATCATCGTCACCCCGGGCTCCATCTCGCGCAGCGCCGCGGCGTAGCGCTCGACCTTGATCTCGCGCCACGCCTCTCGGGGCGCCTCGGTCCCCGCCGTCGCCGCCGCGCGCGCCGCCACCTCGGCGGCGGGGTGGGCGAGCGTCTGCGCGCCCGCGTCGGGCCGCCAGCCGTAGCTCGTGTTGTGGAGATCGTCGAGCACCGGCAGGCCGGCTTCCCAGATGCGCTCTCCGATCTCACCGGCCTGGGTGAACCGCTCCGGCACCGCGCCCTGCTCGGCCATGTACTGCGCGCGCAGCGCGGTGCGATGACCGCCGGGGAACATGATCGGGATCCGTTCGCCGGCGCCGACCTCGATGTAACGCTCGAGGAGCTCGGGGGTCGCGAACAGCGTCCCCATGTGGGAGTCGAGGTGCGTCGGCTCGAAGCCGAGCTCGCGGGCGCGCCGGATCTGCGCGCGGATCTCGCTCTCGACCTCGTCGGGGGTGGCGTGGCGGACGACGCTCGCGACGTCGGGCCAGAGGCAGCCGCGCGGGTCGACCAGGCCCGGCGCCGCTTCCTTTCCCACCAGCGGGCCCCAGCAGTAGACCTCCCACTCGGAGGTGAGCGTGAGGTGGAGACCGGCGTCGATCCCGGGCGTCTCGTGGAGCCCCGCCACCAGCTCCGGCACCCACGGGCACGGCATCATCACGCTGATCGAGGTCGCGACCCCTTCGCGCACCGAGCGCAGCGCGCCCACATTCGAGTCGTGCGACATCCCGGCGTCGTCGACGTGGAACATGACGACGCGGTCGCCGGGCTTCCAGCCGAGCCGTTCGGCGTAGGTCTCGGCGGCGGCGGGCAGCGCCTGAAGCGAGCAGAACGCGAGCCCCAGGAGGGCGGCGAGAGACGGCATTCGCATGGCTGTACTCCTCGTCGTGCGCGGGGATTGGCGCCGCCGACCCTATCTCAACCGGGCCGAACGGCCGGTGCTACCATCGATCGCAGCTCGATCGAGGCCTTGCCGAGTGCGCACCGTAGAAGATCGCTTCGTCGTGACCTGCCCCTACTGCGGCGAAGAGGTGGAGATCTACGTCGAGCCGGACACCGAGGGCAC
>DATKDQ010000349.1:0-4879 GCA_035544635.1 Thermoanaerobaculia bacterium | reverse complement strand
CGTGCCGTCGGCGCGCACCTTGACGTTGGCCGGCTTCAAGTCGCGGTGGACGATGCCCTGCTCGTGCGCCGCCTCCAGCGCCTCGGCGATCTGCCGCGCGATCGGCAGCGCCTCGTCGAGCGGCAGCGCGCCGCGGGCGATCCGCGCCGAGAGGTCTTCGCCGTCGACGAGCTCCATCACCAGCGCCCGCACGCCGCCGGACTCCTCGAGGCCGTGGATGGCGGCGATGTTCGGGTGACTGAGCGCCGCAAGCGTCTGCGCCTCGCGCTCGAAGCGGGCGAGCCGCTCCCGGTCGGCGGTGAACGCCGCCGGCAGCACCTTGATCGCCACCTCGCGCTTCAACCGGCTGTCGGTGGCGCGCCACACCTCGCCCATGCCGCCTTGACCCAGCTTGGCGGTGATCTCGTAGGGGCCCAGCCGCGCCCCGGGTTCGATCAGCACGGCGGCACCCTGGCGAGCGACATGGGAGTAGTGCCCATAGTAGCGCACCAGATGCAGCAGCCCCTCGGCCCCGAGCGGTCGGTGAGCCGCGAGCGGCAGCAGGCGCTGTGGGCGGAGCTGGCCCGGGAGGGATCGCCCGGTACGGGGTGAATGGGAGGGGGCCTAAGAGGCTTGAGGTAAGTCCACCTTTCTGCTATATTCGCGTAAATGATGAATTCCGGTGCGCGCGGAATACGCGAATTAGCCGAATATGGAGGCCGAGAGCGAGACGTCCTGCGGCTCGCGCTCGAAGGCCTGCGGTCCGACTTGCCACAGAGTTGGAAGTGGCAGGTTCAGAAGCAGCCTGCGGGGCGAGGAAAGCGTCTCTTCGACGCCGAGGTCACCGTCGAGGCGCCCGGCGGCGAGCGGACCGTCCTCCTGGTCGAGGCCAAGCGGCTGGTCAAGAGCCGCGACGTACCAGCTCTCGTGGAGCAGATGCGTTCACGGTCAGCCGGCCAGCCGGGAGCGATTCCGATGGTGGTGGCGAGGTACCTTCCACCCACGACGAGAGAGCGCCTGGAGCGAGCTGGTGTGGCCTATGCGGATGCCACCGGAAATCGGCGGCTGGCAGTCGAGCGGCCCGCGATCTTCATCCGCAACGTCGGCGCGGATCGGGATCCCTGGCGAGGTCGCGGTCGGCCGCGCGGAACGCTGAAGGGCGCACCGGCTGCGCGGGTCGTGCGCTGGCTGGCGGACGTTGCTCCGCCCTACACGATGCTCGAGGTCGCCAGGGCGAGCGGGGCCTCCACCGGAGCCACGTATCGAGTGGTGCGCTTCCTCGAGGAAGAGGGTCTCGTGGAGCGTGAGCCGCGAGGACCCATCACCCGCGTGGAATGGCGATCCATGATCCAACGCTGGAGCCGCGACTACAGCTTCCCGTCCGGCGCCGGGGGAGAGTCTCTGCTGTTCCCTCGTGGTCTCGAGACCCTGCTCGATGAGCTCCGGGCGGCGCCCGAGCTGCCGTACGTGCTCACCGGCTCCCTGGCTGCAAGACGGTACGCGGCCCATGCTCCGGCCCGTTTCGCGATGCTCTATGCAGGCGATGTCGACGCCGTGATCGAGCGCCTGGGGTTGCGGCGAGTGGACGCGGGCGCCAACGTGCTGGTCGCCCCCGATCGTGAAGACGTCGCGTTCGCCCGGGCCGAGACGGCAGAGGGCCTCCGGCTCGCCGCCCCGAGCCAGATCGCCGTCGATCTCCTCACCGGGCCCGGGCGGTCGCCGAGCGAGGGCGAGGCGCTGCTCGACTGGATGGAGGCTCATGAGTCCGAGTGGCGGCGCTGATCTCCTGGTGCTGACGAGGGGCGTGCTTCTCGACGCCCTCGAGGCGCTGGCCGAACACCGGGAGGCAGTGGTGGTCATCGGCGCCCAGGCGATCTATCTGCGTACGGGCGCGGCCGAGGTGGCACTGGCGGAGATGACCAAGGACAGCGACCTCGCCCTTGATCCGCGGGCTCTCGCGCGAGAGCCGTTGATCGAGGAAGCGATGAGAGCGGCCGGTTTCGAGCTCCAGGAGCAGCGGCCACAGCCCGGGACATGGGTCGGTCGCGACGGGATCCCGGTGGACTTGATGGTTCCCGCGGCGCTCTCTGGCCCGGGAGGCCACCGAGGGGGGCGCATCCCCCCTCACTCGAATCGCGCGACTCGCCGGGCGGCGGGGCTCGAGGCCGCCATGGTCGACCGCAGCCGCATGGAGATCCGGAGCTTGACGCAGGGCGACGACCGTGCCTTCGCCACCCACGTCGCCGGGCCCGCCGCGCTTCTCGTGTCGAAGCTCCACAAGCTCAGCGAGCGCGAGAATCAGAGCGACCGGCTGGCCGACAAGGACGCCCACGACATCTACCGCCTCCTGCAGGTGCCGACCGACGAGCTGGTGGCCACGTTCTCCTGGTTGATCGATGATCCGCTTGCCGGCGGCGTCACCAGAGATGCCCTCGAGGCGCTCGAGCGTCTCTTCGCCTCGGGCCCCGAAGCGCTGGGCTCCATGATGGCGGGGCGAGCGGAGGCTGGTGTCGGCGCCCCCGAGGTCGTCTCCGCTTCGGTGGCTGTACTCGCCGCGGATCTTCTAGCCGCCCTCGACCGACGCCGGGAGCGCTGAGTTGGCAGCGATCCCGTGGCGCACCGCTGCCGGGACGGGAGGGCGCCGATGAGGACCCTCGCGAGCTTCCAGGCTCCTTTGTCTCGCTCGGGAGAGTCGGCCCGGCAGGGCGCGGTCGATGTGACAGTTTGCCGAAACCCCTTGACAGGGTTTTTCGGCACTTCGAGGGCGGGAGCGGAGGTCGCGCCTGGAGGTTTCCGTCTCGACCTTCGCGCCGCCCGTCGCGGGACGATCTCCGGCCTCCCGTCGCCGTGCCCCTCACCGGCCGTTTTCAACCCCCTGCGGAGCCTCTCAACAGGCTGAAAAAGCGGGGTTTACAATGCGATCAGACCATCCCTGGAGGGTGCCATGATCGCATCGTTTCCCGTCCCCGCACAGGCTCCCGATCCCTGCCGGCCACCTGGCCTGTCGCCAGCCAACCGGCCGGCCGACGACCTCGAGCGGCTGGGCGAGGAGATCGCGTTGCTGGCGGCGCAGCTCACCGCCGCCACCTACCGCCTGCTGGTGATGATCCGCGAGTTCGACGAGCGCGCCGGCTGGGAGTGCGGCTTCCGCTCCTGCGCCCATTGGCTCAACTGGCGCACCGGGCTCGACCTGGGCGCGGCGCGCGAGAAGGTGCGCGTGGCGCGCGCTCTCGGCGAGGTGCCGAAGATCTCCGAGGCGATGCGGCACGGCGAGGTCTCCTACTCGAAGGTGCGGGCGCTGACGCGGGTGGCCACGGCCGACAACGAGGAGGGGCTGCTCGAGCTCGCCCGCGCCGGCACGGCGGCGCACGTCGAGAAGCTGGTGCGCATCTGGCGCCGCGTCGACCGCATCCAGGAGCGCGAGCGCGACGACCGGCGCCGCAACAGCCGCTACCTGCACGTCTACACCGACGACGACGGGATGGTCGTGGTGCGCGGCCGGCTCGAGCCCGAGGCGGGGGCGGCGCTGCAGCGGGCGCTGGACGCGGCCGGCGACAAGCTATACCGGGAGGGGCGGGAGGGTGGCGGGGCGCAGGTGACGCCGCCGGAGGTCGACTACGACGGGCCGGAGCAGCGGCGCGCCGACGCCCTCGGGCTGGTCGCGGAGAGCGCCCTCAGCGCCGGCCTCGACCCCGGCACCCGCGGCGACCGCTTCCAGGTCGTCGTGCACGTCGACGCGGCCGTGCTGGCCGAGGACGGGCCGGCTGTAGGGGCGGGCCTCCGTGCCCGCCCGTCCGACCGTAGGGGCGGACCTCCGTGCCCGCCCGTTGGGCCCGGGGAGAGCACCGCGCACGTTTCCGCGGAAACGTCCCCGCCCAGCGACGGCCTCTGCCACATCGAGGGCGCCGGCGGCGTTTCCGCGGAAACGTCCCGCCGGCTGGCCTGCGACGCCAGCCGCGTGATCATCCGGCACGACGGCGACGGCAACGTCCTCGACGTCGGCCGCCGGACGCGCGCCGTCCCGCCGGCCATGCGTCGGGCGTTGTCAGTGCGCGACGGCGGCTGCCGCTTCCCCGGCTGCGGTCTGAAGCTGTGCGACGCGCACCACGTCGAGCACTGGGCCGACGGCGGCGCGACCAAGCTCGACAACCTCCTGCTCGTCTGCCGGCGACACCACAGAGCACTGCACGAGGAGGGCTACCGAGTGATCCTCCTGGAGGATGGAACGGTCCACTTCTTCCGCCCCGACGGGCGCCAGGTGGTGGAGGCGCCGCCGCTGCCGCGCGTGGAGGGCGGCGCCCAGGCCCTGGCCCGTCGCCTCGCCCGCGAGCGTCAATCGGTAAACGCGCAGGCGACCCTGCCGTCCTGGGAGGGCGGCCCCGTCGACTGGGCCAGCGCGATCGACGGGCTGGGCCTACACGAGAGCTGTCGTGTCCTCGGGGAAGCGCTCGAGTAGAGAGCGATCGTCGGTGAGCACGGTCGTGCCGCGCTCCATCGCCAGTGCGATGAAGAGCGTGTCGTAGGGCGAGTGGCCGTGGGTCTCGACCCGCCGGTGGCGCGAAGGATCGCCGATAAGCTGCGTTGGCTGGCGGAGAACGCCGCGGTCGTTCACCACCTGCCGCTGAGTGGCCAGCTGGCGGGAGCGTACAAGCTCAGAGTGGGGGACTGGAGGGCGGTCTACCAGCTTCTCCAAGACGAGCGGATCGTGCTCGTGCTCCGGCTCGGCCACCGGCGCGAGGTCTACGAAGAGTGAACGGGGGCGAGCGGCGTCAGCGGTCGAGGCCGAGCCGGGCGAAAACTTCCTCGGCCGGAACGCCCCGCTCGCCGGCGGCGACTCTCGCCATCCGCTCCTCGATGTCGGCGACCACCTCCGGGCGTAGCTCGAGCCCCTCGTCGGGGT
>DATKDQ010000348.1:0-3886 GCA_035544635.1 Thermoanaerobaculia bacterium | reverse complement strand
TCTTCCACAAGATCGTCATGCTGCGGAACCGGCTGCGTACGCTCGAGCAGCAGGTGAACGCCTCCGATCTGCCGGACGACCAGAAACTGAAGCTGCAGGCGTACGTGACCGGCTGTTATGGGTCGCTGACCAGCTTCAACGTCCTGTTCGCGGACGACGACGATCGCTTCACCAGCCAAGCGGAGACAGAGCCACGGGAGAGAACGCCCCGATGAACGAGCCACGGGCGCGCGGCTGCGGCTCCGGGAGGGCGATCACCAAGCTCCTGGTCGCGAACCGCGGCGAGATCGCGATCCGCATCCTGCGGGCCGCCTCGGAGCTCGGCCTGCGCACGGTCTCGGTCCACGCCGAGGACGACGCCGCGTCGCTCCACACCCGCTGGGGAGGCGAGAGCGTGGCGCTCGCGGGCACCGGCGCCCGCGCCTATCTCGACGTCGAGCGGATCGTCGCCATCGCCCTCGACCGCGGTTGCGACGCCATCCATCCCGGCTACGGATTCCTTTCCGAGAACGCCGACTTCGCCGAGGCCTGCGCGCAGGCGGCCGTGCGCTTCGTCGGGCCGCGGCCCGAGATCCTGCGGCTTTTCGGCGACAAGGCCCGGGCGCGGGAGGCGGCGATCGCGGCCGGCGTACAGGTGATCGCGGGAACGCGCGGCGGCAGCACCCTCGAGGAGGTGACCGCCTTCTTCGACGGGCTGGGCCACGGCGCCGAGATCATGCTCAAGGCGGTCGCAGGCGGGGGCGGGCGCGGCATGCGGGCCGTACGCCGGCGCGCCGACCTCGCCGAGGCCTTCGAGCGCTGCCGCTCGGAGGCGACGGCGGCGTTCGGCAGCGGCGAGCTCTACGCCGAGGAGCTGTGGCTCGAGGCGCGTCACGTCGAGGTGCAGATCCTGGCCGACGGCGTTTCGGTCTCGCACGCCGGCGAGCGCGACTGCAGCGTCCAGCGCCGCCACCAGAAGCTGATCGAGATCGCGCCGGCGCCGGGCCTCTCCGCCGAGCTGCGCGACCAGCTCTGCGCGGCCGCGGTCTCGCTCGCCGAGGCCGTCCGCTACGACAGCGTGGGGACGATCGAGTTCCTGGTCGCCTCTGGCGCCGACGACGGCGCGGGCTCCGGGCGTGGTGAGTACCACGCCCTACGCCCGCAGGATCGCTTCGCCTTCATCGAGGCCAACCCGCGCCTTCAGGTCGAGCACACCGTGACCGAGGAGGTGACCGGCGTCGATCTGGTCGCGACGCAGATCGAGCTCGCCGCCGGGCGCTCGCTCGCCGAGCTCGGCCTCCTGCAGTCGCAGGTGGCGGCGCCGCGGGGCACGGCGATCGAGCTGCGCATCAACATGGAGCGGATGACCGGCGACGGCGGCGCGGTGCCCGGCGGCGGCACGCTCACGGTCTACGAGCCGCCCTCGGGACCCGGGATCCGCGTCGACGGCTTCGGCTACGCCGGCTACACGACGAGCGCGCGCTACGACTCGCTGCTCGCCAAGCTGGTGGTGCGCGCCGCCGGTGGTTTCGACGATGCGCGCGCGCGCGCCTACACCGCGCTCTGCGCCTTCCGCATCGCCGGCGTTCCGACCAACCTCGGCTTCCTGGCCAACCTCCTGCGCCATCCCAGAGTCGAGCGCGGCGATCTCTACACCCGCCTGGTCGACGATCACATCGCGGAGCTGGTCGCCGGCGCGTCCCATCCGCGGCTCTTTTTCGACCAGGATGGAGATCACGACGACGAGAGCAACCCTGGCCGTGCCCACGCGGGCGCGCGCGTGGATCCGAGCGACCCGCTCGCGGTCCTGACCTACGGGAAGTCGCAGCGATCGGAACGATCGGGGCGAGGCACCCCTGCAATCGACGGCGCCGCGGTGGTGCGCGCCCCGCTCCAGGGAACGATCGTCGCGATCGCGGTGGCGGAAGGCGACCCGGTCCGCCGCGGCCAGTCGGTGCTCATCATGGAGTCGATGAAGATGGAGCACGAGGTGCGCGCGACCGTCGCGGGCGTCGTGCGGCGCGTCGCGATCGAGCAGGGCGACACCGTGTACGAGGGCCATCCCCTCCTCTTCGTCGAGGAGGGCGAGGTCGCGGTCGAGGACAGCGAGATCGAGAGCGACGTCGACCTCGACCGCATCCGCCCCGACCTCGACGAGGTCCTCGCCCGCCGGGCGAAGACCCTGGACGCCTCCCGCCCCGAGGCGGTGGCACGGCGCCGCGCCAAGCAGCAGCGCACCGCGCGCGAGAACGTGCTCGATCTCTGCGACCCGGGGACCTTCGTCGAGTATGGCCCGCTGGTGCTCGCCGCGCAGCGCCGGCGCCGCTCGCTCCAGGATCTGATCGACCGGACGCCGGCCGACGGGATGATCACCGGTGTCGGCGCGATCAACGGCGCGCTCTTCGGCGACCCGGCGTCGCGGTGCGCGGTCATGGCCTACGACTACACCGTGCTCGCCGGCACCCAGGGCCAGCAGAACCACCGCAAGACCGATCGCCTGATCGACGTGGCCGAGAGCGGCCGCATGCCGCTCGTCCTCTTCGCCGAGGGCGGCGGCGGTCGCCCCGGCGACACCGACGGCATGGGCTCGGGCCAGCGCACGTTCGCTCGCTTCGCGCAGCTCTCGGCGCTGGTGCCGATGGTCGGCATCACGTCGGGGCGCTGCTTTGCCGGCAACGCGTCGCTCCTCGGCTGCTGCGACGTGATCATCGCGACCGCGAGCTCGTCGATCGGCATGGGCGGCCCGGCGATGATCGAGGGCGGCGGCCTCGGCGTCTTCGCCCCCGAGGAGATCGGGCCGATGGAGGTGCAGGTCCCGAACGGCGTGGTCGATCTCGCGGTGGAGGACGAAGCCGAGGCGGTCGCGGTCGCGAGGCGGTACCTCTCCTACTTCCAGGGAACGTTGTCGGAGTGGACGGTGCCCGATCAGCGGCGCATGCGCGGCATCGTCCCCGAGAACCGGCTGCGGGGGTATCCGGTGCGCGAGGTGATCGACACCCTGGCCGACGAGGGCACCGTGCTCGAGCTGCGCCCGCGCTTCGGCATCGGCATCGTCACCTCGCTGGTGCGGGTCGAGGGCCGTCCGCTCGGCGTCATCGCCAACAACCCGATGCACCTGGGCGGCGCCATCGACTCGGACGGCGCCGACAAGGCCGCCCGCTTCATGCAGCTCTGCGATGCCTTCGACCTGCCGATTCTCTACCTGTGCGACACGCCGGGGATCATGGTGGGTCCGGAGATCGAGCACACCGCGCTGTTGCGCCACTCGAGCCGGATGTTCCTCGTCGGCGCCAACCTCGAGGTGCCGTTCTTCACCATCGTGCTGCGCAAGTCCTACGGGCTCGGCGGGATCGCCATGGCCGGAGGCTCCTTCAAGACCCCCTACTTCTCGGTGGCGTGGCCCACCGGCGAGTTCGGCGGTATGGGCCTCGAGGGCTCGGTGAAGCTCGGCTACCGCAACGAGCTCGAGGCGATCGAGGACCCCGCCGAGCGCATGAAGCGCTACCAGGAGATGGTCGCCGCCGCCTACGAGAACGGCAAGGCGCTCAACCAGGCGTCGCTCTTCCACATCGACGACACCATCGACCCGGCGGAGTCGCGCTTCTGGGTGGCCAACCTGCTGCGCTCCATCCGTCCCCCGCCGCCGCGGGCTGGCAAGCGGCGCCCGGTGATCGACGCCTGGTAGCCAGGCTCGCAGTCGGCTATCCGACGAAGCCGCGATAGAAGGAGCTACTGCACCAGCCGCGCCGCCTACTTCTTCTGCTTAGCCTCGCGCTCGAGCAGCCGCGCTCCCCGCAGGATGTTGCCCAGCGCGTAGTTGCCCTCGTGGCAGGCGTACTCGTAGAGCCGGTGCGGAGTCTTGGGCCAGATGTACTCGCCGCTGTAGGGGGCGGTGTAGTCGGAGTCG
>DATKDQ010000347.1:0-3358 GCA_035544635.1 Thermoanaerobaculia bacterium | reverse complement strand
GGGTGGCCGGGGCGGTCACCAACGTGCCCGTGCCCTCCCCCGACGAGTCACTCGTCCCCGCCGACTTCGAGCTCGAGCCGTTCGAAGAGGGCGCCGAGCCCGCCGGCACGGGCCGGCTCGCCGACGCCGCGACCCTCCTCGCCGACTCGCTGGCGGCGCTCGAATCGGCGCACGCGCTGTGGGAGCAGGGCCTGGTCGATGCGGCCTTCACCACGCTCGACCGCGCCTACGCGCTGATGGCAGCCGTGGAGGTCGAGGGTGACTCCCTTCTGGCGCAGGAGAAGGAGGAGCTGCGCCGCCTGATCTCGCGCCGGGTGGTCGAGATCTACGCCTCGCGCCGGACCTCGGCGGGCGATCTCGAGGGATCGATCCCGCTCGAGATCAACGAGCACGTGCAGCGCGAGATCGCCAGCTTCTCGGGTCCCGAGCGCCGGTTCTTCCTCGAGTCGTACGCCCGCTCGGGTCAGTTCCGCCCGATGATCCTCGAGGAGCTGCGAGCCGGCGCCATGCCGCTCGAGCTGGCCTGGATGCCGCTGGTCGAGAGCGGGTTCAAGGTGCGCGCCTACTCGGTCGCGCGCGCGCTCGGGCTCTGGCAGTTCATCCCGTCGACCGGCTATCGCTTCGGCCTGGAGCGCAGCCACTGGATCGACGAGCGCATGGACCCTCACAAGTCGACCAAGGCGGCCATCGCCTACCTGACCGAGCTCCATGGGCTCTTCGGCGACTGGCTCACGGCGCTCGCGGCGTACAACTGCGGCGAGCACCTGGTGCTGCGGCTCCTGAGCTCGCAGCCGGTCAGCTACTTCGATCACTTCTGGGACCTCTATCTGAGGCTGCCGCGCGAGACCCGGCGCTACGTCCCTCGCTTCCTCGCGGTGCTGGCCATCACCCAGGATCCAGAGGCCTACGGCTTCGACCTCCCCGAGCCCACGCCCCCGGCCGAGTGGGAGCTCCTGCGCACCGAGCGCACCGCCGACCTGGGCGAGCTCGAGCGCAGGCTGGGGCTCGTCGACGGCAGGATCAAGGGCCTGAACCCGGAGCTGCGACGCAACGCCACGCCGCCCGATCCCTACGAGGTCAGGGTGCCGAAGGGCATGCTCGATCAGGTGGCCGCCGCCATCGTCGAGCTTCCGGCCCGGGTCCTCACCGCGTCGGCGCCGGCGCCGAGCGGAGACGGCACCCATCGCGTGCGTCCGGGCGAGACGCTGTCGCGGGTCGCGGCTCGCTACGGCACCACAGTCGAGGCGCTGGTCGCGTTGAACGGGCTCTCGAGGCCCGACCGGATCCTGCCCGGACAGTCGCTCCGCGTGCGCGGCGGCGCGCGAGCGACCGGTTCGCCGTCTTCGAGCTCGGCAGCCCGGGCCTCCTCCACCGGGGGCGAGGCCAGGACGCACCGCGTGCAGCGCGGCGACAACCTGTGGGTGATCGCCCAGCGCTACGGCACGACCGTCGAGCGCATCAAACGCGACAACGGCCTGCGCGGCAACCGGCTCGAGGTGGGACAGAAGCTCGTGATCCGCGACGGGCGCACCACCACCGGCGCGGGTTAGCGGGCTGTCCAGCGCATCGCGCGCCACTCGGCATCGTCGCCGCGCGCCGCCTTGTCGGCGTCGTAGGCGTAGAGCCACTCCTGTTGCGAGCTGAACCCGGCGGCGCCCCGGCGCGCGAGCCTGCGAAAGCGCTCGGCCCGATGCGCGATGGCCTCCGGATCGCTCAGGTGGTACCAGTCCTGCGCGGCACGCGAGTAGGCCTGCACCTGAGTGGCCCGATCGCGACGCAGCCTCTCGTAGCGCTCGAGCGCCTCTACCCTGCGCGCGCCACCGGCGGACGGCACGCTCGCCTCGGCGAGGCAGCTCGCCAGGACCCATGCATCCTCCAGGCTCTGCACCGCGCCCTGAGCGTGATAGGGCAGCATCGCGTGAGCGGCGTCGCCGAGCAGCGCCACCCTTCCGCGCACCCAGGACGGGAGCGGATGGCGGTCGTAGAGCAGCGTCAGGAACGGGCGCTCGGTGGCGGCGAGCAGCTCCACGATCTGCGGGTGCCAGCCGGCGTGCTCGGCTACAAGCCTCTCGGCGCTGCCGGTCGCCGACCACGACTCACGCTGCGCCGCCGCCGCGGGTCCGATGCCGACCCAGTTCAGCTTCCGGCCCGCCGAGACGTAGTAGAGGACGACGCTGCGTCCGGGACCGAGCCAGATGTGGGAGCGGCGCTCGATGCCGAGGGCGGCTGCACGCTCGCCCGGCACCAGGCCGCGCCACGCCGCGTAGCCCGACGCCCGTGGCTGTTCGGGCGCGAACACCCGATCGCGCACGATCGAGTGGATGCCGTCCGCGCCGATGAGGAGGTCGCCGCGCTCGATCGAGCCGTCGTCGAGCACCGCCTCGACGCCCGCCGCGTCCTGTCGCACCGCGGCGACCCGGCACCCGAGCCGCACGCCCTCGCCGCCGAGGGCCGCGACCAGCGCGTCGAGCAGATCGGCGCGGTGAGCATGCAGATAGGGAGCGTCGAAGGCGTCGCGCACGGCGCGCCCGAGGGGCAGGGTGAGCAGATTCTCGCCGCTGCGCCAGTCGCGGAAGACGTGGTCCGAGGGCTCCACCGCACGGGCCTCGAGCGCGCCGGCCACGCCGAGGAGCGCCAGCACCCGCATGCCGTTGGGCGAGAGCTGGATGCCGGCGCCCACCTCGCCGATGCGCTGCGCCTGCTCGAGCACCACGTGCTCCACGCCGTGGTGCTCGAGCGCGAGAGCGGTCGCGATGCCGCCGATCCCGCCGCCGACGATGACGACGCGGGTCATGGTCCAGAGAGGCGGCGGTGGAGGTGGAGGTGGAGGAAAGAACCAGCGAGCGGCATGGCGATCGCTGCCGCGACGGCGTCCCGTCGCGCGGCTCGGCTCGGGAAGCTCGGCGCGGCGAAGGTGGGGCGCTGGAGCACGAGTCGGGCCACTCTAGCAACGCGAGCATGTATTCTAGGGGCGCACCACCGCAAGGAGAGGAGGTTTCTGGTGTCACTGATGCGCGCAGCTCTACTGCTTTCGACCGTGTTCGCCGTCGTGGGAGCGACCGGCTGCCGGAGCCGGACGGAGGAGCCGGCAGCCGCGCCGCCGGGCGAACCGGCGGCCCAGGTGCCGGACGCCTCGGCCGCGGCCCCCGTCGTGGAGGTCACCGTCGAGGATTTCGCCTTCGTGGCGCCTCCCGAGGTGCGCTCCGGCTGGAACACCTTCCGGATGACGAACACGGGCGAGCAGCCGCACTTCCTGCTCCTCTGGCGGCTGCCGGAAGGCGTGACGTTCGAGGACTACGCGGAGACGCTCTCGCGGCCGTTCCAGGAGGCGTATGACCCCTACTTCAGGGGCGAGGTG
>DATKDQ010000346.1:0-3815 GCA_035544635.1 Thermoanaerobaculia bacterium | reverse complement strand
TCGCGGCCCGCGGCCACGCCGGTCGAGAACGCGAGCCGCACGAACCCGCCGGGGGCCAGACGCAGGCGCTGGCGGAGGCTCGCGATCGGGTCGAGCACCGCGCCGGTGGTGCCCGAGAGCGGCCGCCCATCGAGCGCCCGGGGGTCGGCCGGGTCGCGGCCGCGCCCGAGGAAGCTGGCTCGATCGCTCTCCCACTCGACCGGGCCCTGCGGTCGGCCCTCGAGGCTCAAGGTGTGCACCGCCCAGCACTCGGCCTCGTCGGCGGCCCGTGACCGCCGCCGGAAGAGCAGAGCAGCCGCCTCCGGCAGGTACTCGGTCTCGACGAAGAGCTTGACGAAGGCGGGATGGGCCAGGTCGTCGGCCTGCGGGGCGAGGACGATCTCGGCGTAGCTCGTCACCTCGATCTCGCGCGGGCGGTCGCTCTGGTTGGTCACCGTGAGCCGGCGCACCTCGACGTCGTCCTCGGTCGAGACGGCGATCTCGAGCTGGGTCGCGATCTCGTGCTCGCGGCGGCGGAAGATCGCCTTCTCCGGTTGGAACGTCACCAGGTAGTCGGAGGGCTCCTCCCGTGCCGGATGGTGGGTCGGTCCCCAGACCGCGCCGCTGCGAACGTCGTGCAGATAGATGAGCTGGCCCGCGGGGTCCCGCGTCGCGTCGAGCCGGAAGCGCGTCACCGTGCGGCCCCGCCAGAAGCTGGCGCCGCCGCCGGCGTTGGTGACGACGGTGGTGTAGCTGCCGTTGCCGAGGAACTGCGCGTGCGGATACACCGTGTGCGGCGAGCGGATGCGCCGCATCGCGGCGGAGGGCGCTGGCAGCGCCACTCGGGTCGCCTCGACCGGCCGGGGCTGCGTGATGTAGGTCTCGCGTGGGACGCGTTCCTGGAGCAGGAGCTGGGTGGCTCGCACGCGCGGATCGGCGTGGAAGCGTTCGACCATGCGATGTCCGTGGAGCGCGTTGGCGATGGCGACCAGCGTCATTCCCTGGTGGTGCGCCATGTACGCCCGCACCACGGTGCCGTGCCTGCTCGAAGTCGCGCTCTCGCCCTCTTCGGCGGCCGCGCGATGCGTGTAGTCGATCGACTCGTAGAAACCGTAAACGCCCTGGAGGCCCTGGGACGCGAGCCGGCGCAGGTTGCGCACCGCTTCGGCCGGCTCGATCATGGCGGCGAGGGCGGTCGCGTAGGGAGCCACCACTAGCTCGTCGCCGAGGCCGCGCTTCAGGCCCAGGCTGGGAACGCCGAAGGCCTTGTACTGGTAGGTGTCGTGGCGATCGACGGCGTTCCACGCCGACTCCGAGATCCCCCACGGCACCCCCCGCTCCGCGGCGTACCGGCGCTGCGCGCGCACCGTCCGGACGCAGCTCTGGTCGAGCAGCGTTTCGGGATAGCTGCTCATGACCAGCAGCGGCATCAGGTACTCGAACATCGAGCCGCTCCACGACAGGAGCGTGGGGGAGCCGTCGACGCTGGTGACGAGCCGGCCGAGATGGAACCAGTGCGCCTGCGGCACGTCGCCCTTGGCGACCGCGAGAAAGCTCGCGAGCCGCGACTCGGAGGCGAGCAGGTCGTAGTACGAGGCGTCGAGCCGGCCGGGCCCCTCGGCGTCGGCGAGGCGGTAGCCGATCGAGAAGATGCCGCGCTGACGGTCGTAGAGAAACGAGAAGCTCATGCCGTCGGCGAAGGCCGCGGCACGCTCGGCGAGGTCCGCCAGCATCTGACGGGTGGAGGCGAGCTCCGCGCGAACGTCCTCCGCGGCTTCGACCGCAAGCTGGCGCAGCCCTTCGGCCAGGCAGACCAGCGATCCCGCGAGGTTGCCGCTGTCGACGGTCGAGACGTAGCGGGGCGCGAGCGGAGCGAGGCTCACCGTGTCGTACCAGTTGAGGAGATGCCCCTGGTGGCGCTCGAGGCCTTCGATGGTCGTGAGCGCGGCGTCCGTCCGCGCGATGAGCTCGAGCGTGTCGATGAACCCGAGGTCGTACGCGGCGAGGGTCGCCAGCAGCCCCATTCCGATGTTGGTGGGTGAGGTGCGATGGGCGATCCGCGGGTCGGGGATCTCCTGGAGGTTGTCGGGCGGCAGCCCATGGTGCTCGGCAACGGCCAAGGTCTCGAAGTAGCGCCAGGTGTCGCGGGCGACCGCTTCGAGGTAGCGCCGATCCGCGGGCTCGAGCTCGAGGCGCCTGGGCGGCACCGGCCGGCTGAGCCGGTAGGCGATGAGCGGCGCGAACAGCCACAGCGCGAGGATCGGCAACGCCGCCGCGAGCGCCGCCGGTCGCGCTGCGGCGACCAGGACGCCGCCGGCGACCGCGATCGCCGGGCTCGCCGCCATCTCGCGCAAGAAGGCGCGTGCGCCTCTGCGTGCCCCGCCGGCGCCGCGCGCCGCGCTGGCGGCGGCGGTCTCCCACTCGAGCAGCCGGCGCTGTGTGACTCCGAGCCGGACCAGGGTGACCCCGATCGCGTGGAGCATCTGCCACGCCTGGCTGGCGAGGAAGGCGATCTGCAGCGCGATGCGCGCCCCCTCGGTCGCGAGCTCGTCCCCGGTGTGGCGCAGGAAGACCCGCCAGGGCTCGTGCCGCCTGCGCCCGGAGAGAGCCGCGAGGAGCGGCGGGTACACCGGGAAGGCGAGCGCGAGCAGCACGGCCGCGGTCCACAGCGCCGGGCTTCCCGGTAGGAGCGTCCAGGCGGTGAGGAGCAGCGCCACCGTCGCCGGCGCCACCAGGCTGCGCCGCAGGTTGTCGAGGATCTTCCAGCGCGAGATGAGCGGGAGCCGGTTGCGCGAGAGCTCGCCCGACCGCGTGCGCACCCAGGGGTAGAGCCAGCGGAGGATCTGCCAGTCGCCGCGCACCCAACGGTGCTGGCGGCGCGCGTGAGCGAGCACGCTCGCCGGATAGTCGTCGACCAGCTCGACGTCGGAGACCAGCGCGGTGCGCGCGTAGATCCCCTCGAAGAGATCGTGCGAGAGCAGGGCGTACTCGGGAACGCGGCCGTCGAGCGCCGCCATGAACGCGTCCACGTCGAACAGGCCCTTACCGGTGAAGATCCCCTCGCCGAACAGGTCCTGGTAGGTGTCCGACACCGCCGTGGTGTAGGGGTCGACGCCGGTGTGCCCGGCGTAGAGGCGCGCGAAGAGGGATCCCGCGGCGCTCGCCATGGTGACGCTCACCCGCGGCTGGAGGATCCCGTACCCCTCGGTGACACGGCCGAGCTGCGGGTCGACGTGCGGTCGGTTGAGGGGGTGCGCGATGATGCCGATGAGGGTTCGCGCGGCGTCGCGCGGCAGCCGGGTGTCGGAGTCGAGAGTGATGCAGTAGCGGACGTCGTGGAGCAGCGCCGGGTCGCCGACGACCACGTCGAAGCTGGTGTCGGTGGCGCTGCGCAGCAGCCGGTTGAGCTCCTCGATCTTCCCGCGCTTGCGCTCCCAGCCCATCCAGGTCCACTCGCCCGGGTTCCACTGCCGCCCGCGATGGAAGAGGTAGAAGCGGTCGGTCCTGCCGTCGGACGAGCGGGCGTTCAGGGCCTCGATGCCGGTGCGCACCGCGGCGAGGATCGGCTCGTCGCCGGGCATGTCGTGGGCGATCGCGTCCGTGAAGTCGCTGGCGAGGCCGAAGTGGATGCGCGGATCGAGGTTGGCGAGCGCCAGCACCTCGAGGCGCCCGACCAGCTCGTCGACGTCGGCGACGCTCGAGAAGAGCGTGGGGACGACGACCAGCGTGCGTGCGTCCGCCGGGATGCCCGCCGTGAAGTCGAGTCTTGCAAGCCGGCGTGGCGGCGACAGCCTCCCGACCGCCCGCTGCACGATCGCGATCGCCAGATCGCTCGC
>DATKDQ010000345.1:0-5133 GCA_035544635.1 Thermoanaerobaculia bacterium | reverse complement strand
CGCACGCCGATCCCCTTGATCGCCTGGCCCTTGCTGCCGCCGACATCCTCGGTGGATCGCACGTTCATGTCGAAGAACTCCGCCACCGTCTCCGCCGAGATCATCCCTTCCTGAATGGCCTTGAGGTTCTGGAAGGTGACCATGACGCTCTTCGTCCCTCCCGCCGCAAAGAAGGTGCAGAGCGTGTGGCCTTCCGCGTAGACCACGGGATCGGACCCCTCGTCGAATTTCTCGCCGGCCGCGGCCTCGAGCTCGGCCTGCGTGAGGAGCCTCGCGCATTCGGGCACTTCCTGCGCGTGGAGCACTGGTGTGATGACAAGGACCAGCGCGAAGAGGGTCGCCAGGCCGGTAGCTGCCGGAGAGAAGGGGTTACGCACGTTTCGGTCCTCCGAGAAGCGGCAAGCGTGACATGGCCGTGTGTCGTTCGGGGCGGAGCTTCACGATCCACTATAATATAAGCGAAGCGCCGGACGGTGAAGTCGTCGCGAAGCCCGCAACCGCGTGGAACGAAGTAGGCGAAGCGCGAGTCCTCGCTCCGAGGCTTCCTTGGTCTACGGCGTGCGCTCCTCCGCCGACGTGCGGCCGCGCCCGGGCCAGGAGGGCAAGCGGCCGCGGCCGGAGGAGCCCTGCGGCCGCTGTCTCGGGCAACGGCACACTCATATACGCACGCGGAGTCGTGACAGGAAGCGAGCGCGAAAGCAACCGCTCTTTTTCGCACCTCGCGTGAGGGTCAGTCGACGCCGACCTCGTGGGCCTCCAGTCATCACCTGATCTTCAACCACGTCAGGGAGCCCGTCCCGGGCGTAAGCATCCTCGACCTCAACGACACCTCGCTCACTCCTCAGCCGCTGCTCGCACAGCAGGGAGCGTGGCAGTGGAACGGAAACCGAGCCTGGACGGGATGTTCGTGCGTCGACGCGACCTGCCGAGCGGCCCAGTACTGATCACCTCCGGCGCGCTGGAAGGGCGTTGGTCGCCTGACGGGAGTGAGATCTACCTGCGATCGGGTGAGAAGCTCATGGTCGTCAACTTCACCGTCGAGAGCGGCGTCGCGAATCCCGGCGCGCCGCGTCTTCTGTTCGAGCTGCCGGGACTCAAGACCTACCAGCCGATCCCCGGAATGCGAGACTTCATCACGCTCGTCGAGGAGCCGGGATCCGGAGTCCACACCAGCATCGCAATGGTCCAGAACTGGACCGCGGAGGTCGACGCAGCCAGCAGCACGCCGCGCCGCGCACCATGACTTCGCGTCCCGCTGCGGGCGCTGTTCTACGGCGGCCTCGTGGCCTTCGGCGTCTTCCTGGCCATCGGCTACCGCCCGTCCGGGCTGGCGTCGTTGGAGACCGGCGACACCCTCGAGGTCGTCGCGGTGGTCCTCTTCTTCGGCCTCTCCCTGCTGCTGGCGGTCGCCTCACCAGCATCGCCGTCGCGGCGACCAGGCTCAGCCCGAGACGGGTGGCGGCGCTGCGATCGAGCAGCCGATCGCAGCGGTGGCACTCGGCGAGCGATCGCCGCGGGAGCGCGGGGAGGATCTGCGTGCTACCGTGAGCGCCGAGCAGCCCCTACAGTTGCGACTTGATCGGCCACACCAGCTTTTCGGCGAGCTTCTCGCGCAGCGGGCGCTGCTGCCACATCGCGTGCGTATACCGTCGCGCCCGGGCCAGGTCGGCCTCGAACACCGCCGTCATGCGCTCGCCGAAGCCGCGGTCGTAGACGTTGAGACTCGCCTCGTCGTTGAGGCGCAGCGAGCGGAGGTCGAAGTTGGTGGACCCGACCGAAACCATTTCGCGATCGACGACCAGGAGCTTCACGTGGAGCATCGTCGGCTCGTATTCGGCGATCTCCACACCCGCCTGCAACAGCTCGCCCCACTCCGCCTTCGAGGCGAGGCGCACGGTCTGCGAGTCGATGTGCTCGCCGGGCAGCAGGATGCGGATGCGCACCCCCCGCTGCCGCGCCGCCACCAGCGCCTGGATCAGCAGCTCGTCGGGGACGAAATACGACGCCGCGAGGTCGATCGACTGCTCGGCGGCGGCGATCGCCAGTAGATACATCAGGTGCATGCTCTCGCTGCCGCCGGCCGGCGAGGCGATGAACAGGTGGGCGTCCATGGCACCGGCGGGCGCGAGCGGCGGGAAATACTCCTCGCCGTTGAGCACCACGCCCGTCATCTTGATCCAGTTGTCGTTGAACGCCATCTGCAGCTGCGCGACGGCGGGGCCCTCGATGCGGAAGTGCGCCTCGCGCCAGTGGTCGGGGTCCTCGGCGTCGCCGAGCCAGATGTCGGCGATGCCGACGCCACCGGTGAAGCCCACCCTGCCGTCGACCACCAGCAGCTTGCGGTGGGTGCGGTTGTTGAGCCGATGGATGTTGTACCAATGCAGGGGGCGGTAGCGTTCCACCTGCACGCCGGCCTCCTCCATCCGTTCCAGCAGCGCCTCCTCCATCTTGATGCTGCCGGCCCAGTCGATCGTCACGTGGACCTTCACCCCGGCGCGGGCACGCTCGGCGAGAGCGTCAGCGAACTCCTCGCCGATCTCTCCCGACCAGTAGATGTAGGTCTCGAACGTAATGGTTTTCTGCGCGCCGCGGATGGCGCCGAGCATGGCGGGGAAGATCTCCTCGCCGTTCTGCAGGTCGACGACGTGGTTGCCCGGCAGGATCGCCGGGCCCATCATCACCGACATCTCGCGCCGGAACTGCGGGTCGGTCACCGCGTAGCGATGCTCGATCTTGCGCTCGAGGCTCTTCTCGGGCATGGCGAAGTTCATCGCCAGTAGCAGCACGAGGGCGGTGAGGGCGACGATGATGACGAGTGTCAAGGTGCGTTGCGGGTCCAGCTCATGGGGATGAGATTGTCGATCGCTACGGTCGTCGGACCGCGGATCGGTCACGCGCCGACGGGTGCAAATTTCGGTCCACAGGCGACGAGGCCGCTCCTGGCCCGCCACCGCTACACTTGGCCCTGTGGCGATCCGCTCCTCCGAGTGGCGGCTGGCTCTCGTGGCGGTGGCCGCGGGGGGCGTGCTGGTGGTCGCCGGCGGCGCCTTCCTCTTCACCGGCTCGACAGTGGGCTGCGAGGAGGTGGCCGCCGCGGGAAAGCCGGCGCTGCGCTGCGCTTTCGTGGTCGCGGCGGCCCCGGAGGTGGTCTGGGACGCGTTCGTGGGCACCGGCGAGCCGCGGCCCTACTACTTCGACGCAGTGCTGCAGGCGGACCTGCGCCCCAGGGGCCGCTGGCGGTTCGTGACCGACGACCTGCGGCGGCTGCTCGCGGGCGGCGAGATCCTCGCCTTCGAGCCACCGCACCACTTCGCACAGACCTTCGCGGCGGCGGACTTGGACGACCCGCCCAGCCGCATCACCGTCACCCTCGCCGCCGTCCCGGAGGGGACCCGGGTCGAGCTGCTTCACGACCGCTTCCCCAACGAGACGACGACCTACCGGCGTTTCCGCCGCGCCCATCCGCTGGCGCTGTCGGCGATGAAATCCGTGCTCGAGACCGGCGCCCTGCCGTTCCGCGCGCGGCTCTACACGGAGATCTTCAAGCCCGGCATGAAGCTCGTCACCGCACCCGCCGAGCCCTGGAGCTGATCGTTGCGGCTGCGCCCGCCCCGCGAGGTGCCACCCTCCGTGTCAGCCCGCGCCCTCGTCGCCGCCGCGGCCTCCTGTCTGGCCGTGGCCTCCTCGCCCCCCGCGGCGTCGTGACTGGACGACTACCCCGAGCAGGCGTTCCTCTACAAGGGCGGCATCGACGAGGTGGTCGAGCACGGCAAGAAGCTCTTGGAGCGCGAGTGATGGCGGGGCCGCAGGCCGGCGCCGAGGCCGGCGCAGCGTCCGAGCGCCCCGCGCCGCCCGCGGAGGGGAAGCTGCGCCTGGTGCTGGTCATCTACGAGAAGAAGGTGCTCGAGGTGGAGTGCGACGAGGTGACGCTGCCCGGCAAGCTGGGCTACTTCGGGGTGCTGCCTGGGCACGTGCCGCTGATCGCCATCCTCGAGGTGGGCGAGCTGATGTACCGCATCGGCAGCGCGAGCGGTATCTCGCGCTGTCTTGGGGCTTCTGCGAGGTGGCCGACGACGTGGTGACGGTGCTGGCGGAGCTCGCCGAGCTGCCCGAGGAGATCGACGCCGCTGCCGCCGAGGCCGAGGCCGCCGAGGCGCAGGCGATCCTCGGCACGGTGGCCCACGCCGACCTCGACGTCGCCATGGCGCGGCTGGAGACCGCCGTGACGCGCATCCAGGTGGCGCGGCGGCCGCGCTGAGCCGGGCGGCGCGGTAGAGCGGGCGCGGCCACGACTGGTGGTGGGGCCGGGGGAGCGGCCCCGGCGGGGGACGGCGCCGGGTGCGCGGTACCCGGGAGCGGCTCGCGGCGCGCCGCGCCGCGAGCCTCGCCGGCGCCTCGACTCGGTTTCGCGCCGGGCCGGCGGTAGCCTGCCGCGGTCTCTGCACGGGCGCTCGCCTCCACGCCCCCGCCAGGGCCGCTCTCCCGGCCCGGCACCGCGGTGTCGAGGCTGCGCGAGCGATTTTCGTCTCCATCTGGCAACGCCGTCACCGTCGCGGCCGGCGACACCGCGGGCATCGAGCGGCGCGCTACCTCCTCCGCGCACCGGTCGCAGTCGAGCGGCTTGGCTTCGAGGCGGCTACAGAGGAGGTGCTCTACCAGCGCAAGGGTGACCGCGGAGTTCTCTTTGTGGAGCACTTCGACCCGCGCGACTTCCTCGCCCGGGTGCTGCAGCACGTGCCCGCCGCCCCCCTGCACCAGGTGCGCGTGCCGCCCACAGCCTCGCTGTGCTCGGGCGGCTGCGCCGCTCGCCGCTCCGCGGCGCCTGCGGGTCCCGACTATGGGCACTACTCCAATGTCGCTCGAGCCAAGCGCACTGCCGTCGAGGGCGAGCTACAGGCGAGTGCGCCCGCGCCACCAGCCACGGGCGACGAGGCCACAGCCGGCGAGCGCCGACGCCTGCGCAAGTTGTGGGCCCAGCTCATCCGCCGGATCTACGAGGTCGACCCGTTGCTCTGCCGAGCTTGCGGCGGCGCGATGCGCATCCTCGCCTTCGTCGTCGAGCCCGCCGCCATCCGCAAGATCCTCGCGCACCTCGAGAACAGAGGCGGGCAGCCCGGCAGGGGGCCTCCATCA
>DATKDQ010000344.1:0-2895 GCA_035544635.1 Thermoanaerobaculia bacterium | reverse complement strand
GCTCGAGGAAGGAGAGTCAGCACATGTTCGGAAGGGCGACCGTCAAGATCGACAAGGACCTGCTCGCGAAGGTGAAGAAGTACGCCGACATCGCCGGCTACGCGACCCCCGAGGAGTTCATCACCCACGCCCTCGAGAAGGAGCTCGCCAAGCTCGAGGACGCGGACTCGGAGGAGGAGATCCGCAAACGGCTGAAGGGGCTCGGCTACATCTCCTGACGCCAGGACGACCCCGGGGGCGCGTTGCGCCGGCGCGCCGTTCTCTCGGCTCGATGGCGCGGAGGGTGCGGCCCTCTCCACGCTACGAGCTCACCGCGCCCTCGCCACCAGATCGCAGGTTCGCCGACATCTGACTCCATGGGCACCCTCAACCGCTTCCTGAGCGCCGTCTTCGATCTCGTGCTGCGCCCGTTCGAGGGGCTGCCGCCGCTCGCGAGCCTGCTGCCGCTGTCGGTCCTGTTCACGGTCTTCGCGCTCCTGGTCTTCAAGTGGACCTCGAACCAGACGGCGCTCGATCGCGTCAAGCGCCGCATCCAGGCCGGCATCTTCGAGATCCGGCTCTTCAACGACGACATGGGGTCGATCCTGCGCTCGCAGATCGACATCCTGGGGCAGGTCGGAAAGCAGCTCGCGCTCACCCTCGTCCCGCTGCTCTGGATGCTGGTCCCGTTCGCGATCGTCATCCCCCAGCTCCAGTTCCGCTACGGCTACTCCGGGCTCGATCCCGGCGAGCGGACGCTCTTGGAAGTGCGGATGCGCAGCGAGGACGGGTCCGAGCGGGTGGATCCGGCGCGGCCGAAGCCGGACCTCCGGCTCGAGGCTCCGGCCGGTGTGGAGGTCGAGACCGAGGGGCTGTGGATCCCGCTCGAGCGGGAGATGGTCTGGCGCCTCGCCGGCCGCGAGCCTGGAATCCACGAGCTTCGCCTGCTCGACGGCTCGGGCTTCGAGACCACCAAGACGGTGGTGGTCTCGGACCGGCTGGTGCGCCGCTCCCCGATCAAGGTGGGCGCCGGCGATTGGCTGCGTCAGATCGCCTACCCAGCCGAGCCGCCGCTGCCGGCCGACGGACCGATCGAGTCGATCGAGGTCGCGTACCGCGAAGCCGACGTGAACCTCCTCGGCTGGAGGACGCACTGGCTGATCGCGTTCCTGGTGCTCACGATCGTGCTCGCGTTCGCGCTGCGCGGCCCGATGGGCGTCACGTTCTAGTCGAGGAGCTGTCACCCTCGAACAGCGGCGCCGTCGCGGAGCTCCCGCGGTTTGACTAGGCTCGGCGGTGCGCCTAACATCCCAGCGCAGCCAGTGCCGAAGAAGATCCAAGCCAGACCTCGCCTGCGGCTGATTCAGGGCGGCCGCTCGCGGCGGAGCGGCGGCGGCGTGGTGCACGTCGTGATGGCGCCTCGGGAGCAGCCGCCGTTCTCGGTCGAGGCGATGGTGCTGGAGGAGGACACCTACCTCGTCCTCTCCGCCGATCCACGCCCCGGCGAGGCGCATCCCGAGCACCCGATCCGCGTCATGACCTCGCTGCTCGAGGTCGAGCCCAAGGAGCCGGGGACGATCGTGGTGCGCGACCGTTCGCCGATCGAGATCGCGGCCATAGTGCACGACCTCGACGAGGAGCCGTCCTGGCGGGAGGAGTGGGTGGTGAGCGCGCTCGACCGGGCGATCGCGGAGGCCGAGCGGCTGCAGCTCCACGCGCTCGGGCTCGAGATGCTGGGCGCGATCCATGGCCGGCTCGAGCGCCCCCGCTTCCTCCAGCTCCTGCGCCACGCCCTGCAGCGTTCCGATCCTCAGAGCATCGAGCGCATCTGGCTCATCCCGCCGCCGTCACGGAACAGCTCCCCCTGAGCTCGGGGGCGGCGCGCGCTCGAGCCGATAGATGCGCAGCCGGTAGCCGGTTCCCGGGAATCGCTCGTCACCGCTGGGGACGTATGGCAGGACGCCGGCGGCGAGGTCGCGCCGCACCGGCTCGAGCCACGCCGTCTCGGTCGCGAACGCGGTCTCCCATTCGAGCGACCGGCCATCGCCGGACGCGAGCTCGACGAGAACGAGCTGCGCCGGCGCTTGCGCGGTGCGCAGCCGCCGCAGCACGGTCTCGGCCGAGCCGCCGCGCCGCGACGAAACGACGAGCTCGGGAAGAGCGTGGGCCGCCGGGTGGAGCTGCCGAGAGCGCCACTCGATGAGCGCCGGGCTCGCCTGGTTCCAGGTGCCGAGCACGAGTGTCGGCCGCTCGGCGGCGAGCTTCACCACCCGGTCGATCACCGGCGCCGCTGACGCCGGCACGGTGTGGAGGCGGATCGCCTCGTCCATGCCCGGCGCCAGCGCGGGCACGCGGGCGATCGCGACCACGGCGGCGAGCGCGATCGCAGCGCCGATGGAGAGGCGCGCGGCGGCGCCCGCTCCACGCCCTGGCCATCCCCGAGCCGCAGCGCCCTCCGCCAGCGTGACGGCGTTCCAGGCGCCGGCGAGCCAGACCAGGGGCGCCATCACGAAGAAGAAACGGGGCTCCTTGTAGGGATGGAGCGTCACCGACGCGAGCCCGAGGGCGAGCGCGAGGAGCGCAACCCGCGCTCCCGGCGAGGCGCGGCCGATGCGGGCGAGCGCGGCCAGCGCCAGCACGAGCATCGCGACGCCGAGCCACGGCGCCGCGTGGTACTGCTCCACGAATACCCGCGGGTAGTGCAGGAGGCCGGCGGCGCTCAGGAGCGGCGGGCCCGAGCTGCGGTTCTCGACGAAGCCGAAGAAGCTCTTCAGATGCGGCGGGAGCGCGAGCCAGACCGCGGCCGGAAGCGCAACCGTCCGCAGCAGCACGCGGTGGCGCTCGGCGAGGCCCCGCTCCCAGCTCCTCCACCGCCGCCACCAGCGCCGCGGGCGCCACGCCGCTCGCGCCGCCAGC
>DATKDQ010000343.1:0-7760 GCA_035544635.1 Thermoanaerobaculia bacterium | reverse complement strand
GAGGGACTCGTAGAACGGGCGCGCCTCCTCGATCGACCGCACCGCGATACCGATGTGCTCGATGGCCCGAATCATGCCGACCTCCCGCCGCCGAGCGTAGCATCACGACCCGGCGACCGATCCGCACGCCGGGAGCTAGCTCCGGAAACGCTGAGTAGCATTTCCTCCGCTAGCCATGTCTCCCGCCGAGCGCCCGCGGACGGGCTCCTAGCCGAGGGTGTCCGAGTAATGCAGGTCAGCGTTTCGGGGGACGGGAGCCCGTCCGTCCGCGGGCGGGCGATGCGCGCCGTCCGCGGCGCCATGCCTGGCGCACTAGCCGCGCCGTCCGCGGCGCCAAACAGCATCTAGCCGCAGGAGCGTGCTACCCAGCACGCTCCGGAGGCTAACCGCTCCGCCGCTCGACCACGCTCGCGAACAGACGATCCGCCAGGGTGTAGGGATCCTCGCGGCGCACCGACGCCGCCTGGAGCTCGGCGTCGAAATCCAGCGCCTCCTCGGCGGCCTGGAGGATGCGCCGCTCGAGCAGCGACGCGACGCGCAGTCGCAGCTGCTCGAAGCGCCGCCGGACCAGCTCGCTCGACGCCTCGAGCTCGACGCGGCAGGCATCGAGCTGTGCACGCAGCTCGTCCACGCCGACATCGCGGCTAGCCACCGTCTCGACGATCGGGCGGCGCGCCGATCCGTCCTCCGCCATCTCGAGCGCCGAGTGCAGGTCGCGCACCGTGCGCTCGACGCCGGCGCGATCCGCCTTGTTGACGACGAAGACGTCCGCGATCTCCATGACTCCGGCCTTGATCGCCTGGATCTCGTCGCCGAGCCCCGGCACCGTCACCACCGCGACCGCATCGACCGTCCGCATCACGTCGACCTCGTCCTGTCCGACGCCGACCGTCTCCACCAGAATCGGATCGAACCCTGCCGCATCGAGCAGGTCGACCGCGTCGCGCGTCGCCGGAGCCAGCCCGCCCACCGCGCCGCGCGTCGCCATCGAGCGGATGAAGATGTCGCGATCGGTCGCGAGGTCCTGCATGCGCACGCGGTCCCCCAGCAGCGCGCCGCCGGTGTAGGGGCTGGTCGGATCGACCGCCAGGATGCCGACGCGCCGCCCGGACGCGCGGTAGCTGCGGGCGAGGCCGCGCACCAGCGTGCTCTTGCCCGACCCCGGTGGGCCGGTGACCCCGATGACGAACGACTTGCCGGTGAGCGGGTAGAGCCGGCCGACCAGGGCCGCGGCCTCGGGCGCCGCGTCCTCCAGGAGCGAGAGCCCGCGGCCGAGCGAGCGCCACTCGCGGGCGCGAATGCCGTCGATCAAGCGGTCGAGCCCGTCGCGCGCGGAGTCCACCGCGTCACCCTCGTCTGGCTTCGCGATCCGCAGCGGCGCGACGCGCGGGCACACTGCGCACCGTGGGCGGCGCCGCCGAGACGCTCGGCGGGGGCGCGCTCGGCGGGAGGCGCTCGGCGGCGCGCGCCGGGTCGTGTGCGCGGATCCGGCCGAGCTTTGCCCCGGTGTAGTAGTGCGCCAGGATCTCCTTGTAGGTGTGGCCTCGCCGCGCCATGGCCACGGCGCCGAGCTGGCAGAGGCCGACGCCGTGGCCGCGGCCGCGGCCCTCGAGCAGCCAGCCACGCTGCCCTTGGCGCATCTCCCGGCGCGCGTCGAACCAGGTCTCCGGGGTGCCCATCGTCCACCGCACCGCGAGGCCCTCGAGCAGGACGGTGTCGCCGGCGTCCCCGAGGAGCCGCAGCTTGCCGATCCGTCCCGATCCGCCCCGCGAGACGATCTCGAGATCGCGTAGCGCGAACCCGGGATAGAGCGTCTTCACCGCGCGCCGCAGCTCGCTCTCGCCCTTCCACACCGTCCAGGTCTCGGCCGGGCGCGGCGGCGCCGCGGCTCCCTCGCGATCGCTCGCGACGGCGAGCAGGCGATCCCCGCTCCACACCAGGCGCAGGCGATCGCCGGGCGCGAGGTCGAGGGGCGCCGCCACCAGCTCGCCTTGGCGGCGCGCGAAGGTGGCGACCGGCTGCGACAGCGGGAGCTCCCGGCGGCGAGCACCCTCGCGCACCGCGATCGTCCCCGCGTCCCGTTCGAGGAAGTAGGCTCGCTCCTCGGCGACGACTCCGAGCAGACGGGCGACCTCGAGCGCGATCTCGTCGATCTCGGCGACCTCGACGATCTCGGCCGCCTCTCCCCCCAGGCCCGCGCCGGCCAGCCGCGCGTGAAGGCGCAGCTCGTCCGCGCTCCAGCCCTCCTCAGCCTCTACCAGGGTCGGCCGCAACACGCGCGCGTCGACCGCGAGATCGAGCACCGAGGCGAGGTAGCGCCGGACCTCGGCGCGGTCGAGCGACGCTGGCGCGTCGTCGGGGCCGGGCATGCCGGCGGCACGCAGCAGGGCCGCGACGCGAGCCTCGAGGGTGGTGGCCGCCGGGGCACTCCGCCGCCCGGCCTCTCCTCCCGGTGGCGCGAGCAGATCCAGCACGCCGTGCGCGAACCCTCCGCCCGCGGAGTTCGTTCCCGCGAGCCGCACGGTACCGCGCTCCGGGCAGGTGACGCCGCGCAGATAGAGACCGCTCTTCTTCGGGAAGACGATCTCCACGTCCTCCGTCCTGCCGCCGCACGACGCGCTGTAGAGCGCCTCCACGATCGCGCCGTCATGGAGCACGATCTCGCCCGCGGTCTCCGCCACCGCGCGGTCCGAGAGCGGGTGCTCCGCCCCCATCCCGCCGTAGGCCTGGCAGCGCGGCGAGGCGCAGAGGTCGAACCCCTCGGCCCCGAAGCCGCCGAGCCCGCGCACGGCGAACGTCCTCGCCGCTACCGCCTGAGCCTTGAGCGACTCCAGCTGGTCGTAGAGCTCCGGACCCATCTCGACCGGCACCACGCCGCGGAGGTAATGCTCGAGCGGCAGCTCGTTCACCAGGTTCAGCAGGCCGCGATCGTTGAGGTAGACCAGCAGGCGCCCGCGGAAGCGTCCGCGCTCGAGGCGGACGCTGGCCTGGAACTGCGGCTCGATCGAGACCCAGCGTCCCGCCGCCTCGCGGCTCTCGCCAGCGGCCGAGACCGCGAGCGCCGCGTGCTCGAGCCCGCCGCCCTCCGCCACCACCCAGCTCTCCGCGAGCCCGTGCTCCGCGAAGCGTTGGCGGGATCGCTCGGCGGCGTCGCGCGTCTCGAAGCGGCCCAGCCGGACGCGGTAGAGCCCCGACGCCACGTCGAAGGTCGCCCGCGCCGGCGCTCCCGTCCTGCGCTCGAGCGCGGCGGCGAGCGCGTGGGCCTGATCCTCGTCTTTGACGGCGGCGGCCTGGAGCTTGAACGTCGGCTGGCGCGCGCGGCCGCCGGGTGTGACCTCGAGCCCGCCGGTGACGGCGCGGCGCTCTCCGCCGTGCTCGATCCACAACGGCTCACAGCACGGCACGGTCAACCGCTGGAGGTCGGTCTCGAGCCCGATGCGCACCAGGGGCGAGCCGGCGCCCACGGCAAGCGGAGAGGACGCTTCGCCCACCCCCGGCTCGGCAGCCGCCGCCAACGCCGAGACCGCGACCACCAGCGTCGCCAGGATCGGGCCGAGAGGGAGGAGAACGAGCCGGCGAGCCTCAGGCGCGGTGCTGATGGGCACGGACCTCCATGCGGTAGTCCCTCACCGCGTCGAGGCTGACCACCTGCGTCATCTCCCAGAGCCGGCTCACGAGCATCCCCGGTATCCGGCGCGAGAGCAGGCCGTGGCCCGCGACGTCGGCTCCGCGATCCAGGGTCTCCTGACGCCCGGCCGCATCGTCGAGCTGGTAGTTGGTGGTGAAGAGCGTCGGCAGGCGCCGGGCGTACCGCCGGTTGATCAGGTCGTACAGCACGTCGGCCGCCCACGGCCGCAGCGTCTGCGCGCCCAGCTCGTCGACCACCAGCACCTCGGCGTTCTCGACCGGATCGAGCAGCTCGAGGCGCGAGCGTGGTGCGTCGGGGTCGATCGCTGTCTGCAGATCCTGCGTGAGCGAGGTGAAATCGACGAAGCGGCCGCGGACACGATAGCTCGCGATCAGCTCGCGCAGCGTGGCGGCGGCGAGATGGGTCTTACCCGCGCCGGGCGGGCCGGTGAAGAGGAGGCCGGTGTCGCGGAAGTGGCGCCCGGAGCCGTTCTCGGGCGCGAGGAAGCTCTCGACGTAGTGCTTGCAGGCGACCGCCGCCGCCAGCAGCTGAGGGTGGGAGGAGACCTGGAAACCCCACCTTCGCCGGGTCTCCTCGTCCTCCTTCAGGGCGACTCCGTGCACTCCCAGGGAGCAGAACCGGTAGCGCGGTGGGATGCCGGCGTCGCCGACGAGCCGCTCGGCGTCTCGCCGACGCCGGCACGAGCAGCGAGCGACTCTCGCGTGATCCTCGGCGCTGGGCACCCAACCGGTGCCGCCGCATTCGCCGCAGGCCGCGGACGCGTCTCCGGGTGCCGGCACGCGGCGATGCTAGCACGCGATCCGAGGGGTCAGGGGTCGCACGCGACGGCGATGCTCGCTCGCCGCCGAGCCGAGCATGCGTGCGGCGGTCGCGGCGGCGAGCGAGGGCGTCAGGGCTTCACCAGCGGGCCGCTCTTGACCCGCACCAGCGCGAAGCCGCGGCGCACGCGCGCCGAGGTCTCACCCTCCTCGTGGAGGGTCCTCTCGAGCTCCTCGACGCGGCGCCGCATCTGGTCGATTTGCTCGCGCAGCCCCAGGATGACTTCGACCCCCGCCAGATTCACGCCCATGTCGCGTGTGAGCGCGAGGATGGTCTCCAGCCGCTCGATCGACTCCTCGTCGTAGAGGCGGGTGTTCCCGGCGCTGCGCGTCGGGCGCAGCAGGCCCTCGCGCTCGTACAGGCGCAGCGTCTGCGGGTGGATCTCGAACCGCTCCGCCACGGCGCTGATCATCAGGTGCTTGCGACGCCCCTTGGCCATCACCGCTCGCTCCGGGCGTGGTCGTTACCACGCCCTACGCTCGCATCCCTCTGGCGCCGCGGACGGCGCTCGCTCATGGTGAATACGGGGATGGTAACAACCATCCCCGTATTCACCGCTTCGACTCGTCGACGTCGACGTACTCGGCGTCGATCACCTCATCGCCCTGACCGCCGGGTTGCTCTCCCGACTGAGCGCCCGCCGAGGGGCCGCCGCCCGGAGCCTGGCCGGGGGGCGCCTGCTGGTACATGTGCTCCGCCATCTTGTGCGCCGCCTCGGTGAGCTTCTTCGCCGCGGCGTCCATGGCCGAGGCGTCGTCGCTCTCGATCGCCCGCTTGGCGTCGGCCAGCGCGTCCTCGATCCGGCCGCGGTCCTCGGGCGAGATCTTCTCGCGGTTCTCGTTCAGCGAACGTTCCGTGGTGTAGACCAGGCTGTCGAGACGGTTGCGCGCTTCCGCCTTCTGCCGGCGCTCGCGGTCCTCGGAGCCGTGCTCCTCGGCGTCGCGCACCATGCGCTTGATGTCCGTCTCGGCGAGGCCGCTCGATCCGGTGATCGTGATCTTCTGCTCCTTGCCGGTGCCGAGGTCCTTCGCCGACACGTTGACGATGCCGTTGGCGTCGATGTCGAACGCGACCTCGACCTGCGGCACGCCGCGCGGGGCGGGCGGGATCCCCACCAGGTGAAAGCGGCCGAGGGTGCGGTTGTCGGACGCCATCTCGCGCTCGCCCTGGAGCACGTGGACCTCGACCGAGGTCTGGCTGTCGGCGGCGGTCGAGAACACCTCGCTCTTGCGGGTCGGGATGGTGGTGTTGCGGTCGATCAGCTTGGTGAACACACCGCCGAGCGTCTCGATGCCGAGGGAGAGCGGGGTCACGTCGAGCAGAAGCACGTCCTTGACGTCGCCGGCGAGCACGCCGCCCTGGATGGCGGCGCCGATCGCGACCACCTCGTCGGGGTTGACGCCCTTGTGCGGCGCCTTGCCGAAGAAGTCCTCGACCAGCTTCTGGATGTACGGCATGCGGGTCTGGCCGCCGACCAGCACCACCTCGTCGATCTCCTTGGAGTCGACCCCGGCGTCCTTGAGCGCCTGACGGCAGGGACCGATCGAGCGCTTCACCAGGTCCTCGACCAGCTGCTCGAGCTTCGAGCGCGAGAGCCTGAGGTTGAGGTGCTTGGGGCCCGAGGCGTCGGCCGTGACGAAGGGAAGGTTGATCTCGGTCTCCTGCGTGGTGGAGAGCTCGATCTTCGCCTTCTCCGCCGCTTCCTTGAGCCGCTGCATCGCCATCGCGTCGCGCGCGAGATCGATGCCCTGGTCCTTCTTGAACTCGGCCAGCATCCAATCGATCACGCGCTGGTCGAGGTTGTCGCCGCCGAGGTGGGTGTCGCCGTTGGTGGCCTTGACCTCGACCACGCCCTCACCGACTTCGAGGATCGAGATGTCGAAGGTGCCGCCGCCGAAGTCGTAGACGGCGATGGTCTCATCCTTCTTCTTGTCGAGCCCGTAGGCGAGCGCGGCCGCGGTCGGCTCGTTGACCAGGCGGTCCACCTGGAGACCGGCGATCCGGCCGGCGTCCTTGGTCGCCTGGCGTTGCGCGTCGTTGAAGTAGGCGGGCACGGTGATGACCGCGTGCTCGACCTTGCCGCCCAGGTAGTCCTCGGCCGCCTGCTTGAGCTTCTGCAGGATCATGGCCGAGATCTCGGGCGGCGAGTACTGCTTTCCGTTGGCGACCACGCGCACGTCGCCGTTCTCGGCGCGGGCGAGCTCGTAGGGAACCATCTTCGCCTCTTCCTGAACCTCCTCGTGGCGGCGCCCCATGAAGCGCTTGATCGAAAAAATCGTGTTGGTCGGGTTGGTGATCGACTGGCGCTTGGCCACCTGGCCGACCAGTCGTTCATCCGTCTTGGTGAACGCCACCACGGAGGGTGTCGTCCGGCTGCCTTCCGCGTTCGGGACGACCTTTGCCTCCCCGCCTTCCATGACGGCGACCACGCTGTTCGTGGTGCCGAGATCGATGCCGATGATCTTGCTCACGAGACTGCTCCTCTACGATTTGCCGTCCGCTGTGTGACTGACCCCAGCCTCAGCCTAGGATGTCAGTGGCCCCCCGTCAATCCCGGGGGTATCTAATATGACAGGAATCCGCTCAACTTTATTCCATCCGGCCGCGAGGGTTCTGGATGGGGGGAAGCGCGCCGTCCGCGGCGCCGAAACGATCAAGCCTGGGGAAATGCTATTTCAGCATTTCCCCGGCTAGGAGGGTGTCCGAGTAATGCAGGTCAGCGTTTCGGAGCACGGGAGCCCGTCCGTCCGCGGACGGACGGGCGACGCGCGCCGTCCGCGGCGCCAAGATCATGCTCGCGGAGCGCGTGGTATGCACCACGCGCGTAGCGAGCGCTAGTCGAGGAGCTGCACGGCGCCGCCGGGCAGCTCCCTCTCGACTCGCGGGAACTCCGGATCGAGCAGGAAGTCCCCCGCGACCGAGTAGCGCGAGCGGCGCGCCGCCATGGTCTCCTCCCCCTCCTCGCTCTGGAGCCCCAATACGTAGCCCTGCTCGAGGGCGTCGAACGAAATGGCCCGCCCGTCGCTGCCGTCGAGATCGCCGGGCCGCACGATGCCGGTGTCGACCAGGGGCCGCAGATCGAGTGGGAAGGTGCCGTAAAGCATGTGGTAGGTCTTGAGCTTGCCAGTCAGATCGCGGTGGACCGAGGCGGCCCTCAGGCTCTCGAGGCGCTGCCGATCCGCCTCCTGCCAGGGAAAGGGATGGTGCAGGCGGGGCGTGCTCCCGCCGGCAAGGACCAGGATCAGGAGCAGGATGGTGAGCCCTGCCGCCAGGGTGTAGCTGAACGCCCGGC
>DATKDQ010000342.1:0-4538 GCA_035544635.1 Thermoanaerobaculia bacterium | reverse complement strand
GCAGTTTCTCAAGACCCGCGAGAGAGAGATCCGCGACCACCTGGAGAGAGCGCGCGCGCAGCAGGAAGAGGCGCGCCGCATGAAGGCGGACCTGGCCAGTCAGATCGAGTCGCTGCGCCGGGAGATGGACGAGCTGGTGCGGCGCACCGAAGCGGACGCCGTGCGGGAGCGCGAGGAGATCCTGGCTCAGGCGGAGCGGGAGCGCGAGCGGCTGCTGGCGCAGACCCAGCAGGAGGTCGCGCTGCGGGTCGCCCAGGCGAAGAAGGACCTCCAGCGGCATGCCGCCGAGCTCGCCGCGAAGCTCGCGCGCGAGCGGATCGAGCGCGAGGTCGACCCCGAGGATCTCGAGCGCCTGTTCGACGAGAGCCTGGCACGTCTCGAGCGGGAGGGCGGTTGAGCCGGCGATTCGCCAGACCGTACGCCAAGGCGCTGCTCGAGACCGCCGGCACGACCGAGCGCGCCGTCGAGGCGCGCGAGGAGCTCGAGCGCTTCCTCGAGGCCGCGCGGCGCGTGCCCGAGATCGCGAAGATGGCGTCGAACCCGGCGGTGCCGCGGCGGGTCAAGGAGAGCGTGCTGCAGGAGATCTGCAACCAGCTCGAGATCGGTCCGCTCACCACGAGCCTGATCGAGCTCCTGATGCGCAACTACCGTCTGGCCCACGCCAGCGACGTGCTCGACATCCTCGACCAGATGCTCGATCGACGCCTCGGCGTGGTGCGCGCCAACGTCACCGCCGCCCACCCGCTCTCGGATCGGCAGGAGCAGCGTCTGCGCGCGGTGCTCGAGGCGATGCTCGAGCGGCAGGTGAAGCTCAAGGTGGACCTCGACCCGAGGCTTCTCGCCGGCTTCGTGGCGCGCATCGGCAGCCAGCGCTACGACGCCAGCCTCGACGGTCAGATCGAGCGCCTCGCCGACACGATGGCGGAAGGTCACGATTCGCAGGAGTAAGTCATGGTGGACGCAATCAGAGCCGACGAGATCACCGCCATCCTCCAGCGCCAGCTCCAGGGCTACGAGGCGGGCGTCGACGTGGCCGAGGTCGGCACCGTGCTGTCGGTGGGCGACGGGATCGCACGCATCTACGGTCTCGAGAACGCCATGGCCGGTGAGCTCCTGGCCTTCCCCAACGAGGTCTACGGCCTCGCGCTCAACCTCGAGGAAGACCAGATCGGCGCCGTCCTCATGGGGGAGTCGCGGCTGGTCGACGAGGGCGTCGAGGTGCGCCGCACCGGACGCATCCTCGAGGTGCCGGTGGGCGAGGCTCTGATCGGCCGCGTCGTCGACTCGCTGGGCCGGCCGGTCGACGGCAAGGGGTCGATCGCCAGCTCCGACAACTATCCGCTCGAGCGCATCGCGCCGGGCGTGATCGAGCGGGAGCCCGTGCGCGAGCCGCTGCAGACCGGTCTCAAGGCGGTCGACGCCATGATCCCGATCGGGCGCGGCCAGCGCGAGCTCATCATCGGCGACCGCCAGACCGGCAAGACGGCGGTTGCGATCGACGCCATCATCAATCAGAAGGACACCGACGTCGTCTGCGTCTATGTCGCGGTCGGCCAGAAGCGCTCGACCATCGCACAGGTGGTCAAGACGCTCGAGGACCACGGTGCGATGAACCACACCATCGTGGTCGCCGCCTCGGCCTCCGAGCCGGCGTCGCTCCAGTACATCGCGCCCTACGGCGGCTGCGCGATGGGCGAGTACTTCCTGTACAACGGGCGCCACGCGCTGGTGGTCTACGACGACCTCTCCAAGCAGGCCGCGGCCTACCGCGAGATCTCGCTTCTGCTGCGCCGCCCGCCGGGCCGCGAGGCGTACCCGGGCGACGTCTTCTACCTGCACTCGCGCCTGCTCGAGCGCGCGGCGAAGCTGTCGGATGCGAGGGGCGGCGGATCGCTCACCGCGCTCCCGATCATCGAGACCCAGGCCGGCGACGTCTCCGCCTACATCCCGACCAACGTGATCTCGATCACCGACGGCCAGATCTACCTCGAGGGCGATCTCTTCTACTCCGGCGTGCGCCCGGCGATCAACGTCGGCATCTCGGTGTCGCGCGTCGGCGGCGCGGCTCAGGTGCCGGCGATGCGCAGGACCGCCGGCACGCTGCGCGGCGAGCTGGCGCAGTACCGCGAGCTCGCCGCGTTCGCGCAGTTCGGCTCCGACCTCGACAAGGTCACCCTGGCCCAGCTCGCCCGCGGCGAGCGCCTGGTCGAGATCCTGAAGCAGGACCAGTACGCACCGCTATCGGTCGAGGAGCAGGTGATCTCGGTGTTCGCCGGCACCAACGGGATCCTCGATCCGCTCGACGTCGAGCACGTGCGGCCCTTCGAGGCCTACCTGCATCGCTACCTGCGCGAGCAGCGCCCCGAGATCGTCGCCGAGCTCCGGGACAAGAAGCAGATCCCGCCCGAGCTCTCCGAGGGGATGACGAAGGCAATGACGGAAGCGCGCGAGACCTACCTCGCGGAGCGGCCCGAGGCGAAGGTCGCCTAGAGGCATGCCCAGCCTGATCGATCTCCGCCGGCGGATCCGCTCGGTCAAGAACATCCAGCAGATCACGCGGGCCATGAAGATGGTGGCGGCGGCGCGCCTGCGCCGCGCGCAGGACCGCATCCTCGCCGCGCGCCCTTACGCCGAGGCGCTGCGCGAGGTGGTGGGGAACCTCTCCGCCCGGGTCGGGGAGCGCGGTCACCCGCTGCTGGTCGAGCGCGAGGTGACGAAGGCGCTGCTGGTAGTGGTCACCGGCGACAAGGGACTGGCGGGCGCGTTCAACACCAACGTCATCCGGCGCGCGCGCCAGGAGATCGCGGCCACGGCCGAGCTCGACCTGCTGCTGATCGGGCGCCGCGGGGCCGATTTCTTCCGCCGCCGCTCGAGCCGCATCCGCTCCACCCACACCACGATCTTCGCCAAGGTGACGTTCGAGGCAGCCGCCGAGATCGCGCGTGACATCTCGAAGGCGTTCACCTCGCGCGAGTACGACGCGGTGTACATCGTCTACAACCAGTTCGTCTCGGCGATGAACCAGAAGCTCACGTTCGAGCGGTTGCTGCCGCTCGAGGCCGGGGGCGCCAGAGCTTCCCCCGGCCGGCCCACGGCGGCCGCAGGCGCGCAAGCCCTCGACTACATTTTCGAGCCGTCGGCGCCCGAGATCCTCGACCGCGTCGTGCCGGGGTACGTGTCGACGCAGGTGCACCGAATCCTGCTCGACTCCCAGGCCGCGTACTACGCGGCGCAGATGACCGCGATGGAGGCCGCCACCAAGAACGCGGGCGATCTCATCGACCGCCTCAAGCTGAATTACAACCGCTCGCGCCAGGCCGCGATCACGAAGGAGCTGATCGAGATCGTGTCCGGGGCCAAGGCTCTCGAGGGGTAGCTCGCTCCGAAAATGCTGAATAGCACTTTCTCCGCTCGCATGACTTTGGCGCCGAGGACGGCGCATGCCCGTCCGACTGCGTCGGACGGGCGCCCACAGACCGACGGTAGAGGAATTTGATGTGAATGATACGCAGCGTGGCAAGCGCGCCGGAGGCCGCACCGGCAAGATCGTCCAGGTCATCGGGCCGGTGGTCGACATCGCGTTCGAGGGCGAGGGCGACCTCCCGCAGATCCTGAACGCGATCGAGATCCACGACCCCGGCACCGCGACCGGCCACTCGATCGACATCGTCGCCGAGGTCGCGCAGCACCTGGGCGAGCGGCTGGTGCGCGCGGTGGCGATGCAGCCCACCGATGGCATCGTGCGCGGCATGGACGCCGTCGACCGCGGCGAGCCGATCACGGTACCGGTCGGCCCCGGCACGCTCGGCCGCGTGCTGAACGTCCTCGGCGAGCCGGTGGACACGCTGGGGCCGGTCGACCACAAGGAGCGCTGGCCGATCCACCGCGAGGCGCCCTCCTTCGAGGACCAGTCCACCTCGACCGAAATGTTCGAGACCGGCATCAAGGTCGTCGACCTGCTCGAGCCCTACACCCGCGGCGGCAAGACCGGGCTCTTCGGCGGCGCCGGCGTCGGCAAGACCGTGCTCATCCAGGAGCTGATCAACAATGTCGCCATTCAGGGCGGCGGCTTCTCGGTGTTCGCGGGGGTGGGCGAGCGCACCCGCGAGGGCAACGACCTGCTGCGCGAGATGGTGGAGTCGAAGGTGGTCAACTTCGGCGAGGCGTTCTACGAGAACTGGGAGAAGACCGGCGCCTTCGACCTCACCAAGGTCGACAAGGACGCGCTCTCGTCCTCGAAGTGCGCGCTGATCTACGGGCAGATGACCGAGCCGCCCGGAGCGCGCCTGCGCGTGGGTCTCTCCGGCGTCACCGTGGCCGAGTACTTCCGTGACGTCGAGGGCCGCGACGTGCTGCTCTTCATCGACAACATCTTCCGCTTCACGCAAGCGGGAAGCGAGGTGTCGGCGCTGCTCGGCCGCATGCCCTCGGCCGTCGGCTACCAGCCCAACCTCGCCACCGAGATGGGCGAGCTCCAGGAGCGGATCACCAGCACCAAGAAGGGCTCGATCACCTCGGTGCAGGCGATCTACGTGCCG
>DATKDQ010000341.1:0-3656 GCA_035544635.1 Thermoanaerobaculia bacterium | reverse complement strand
GCGATCGCGTGGGACGTGCTGGTCGAGGACAACCTCACCGACAAGACGGTGATCCTCGTCCTGTTTCTGCTCAACATCAGCCTACTAGCGCTGCTCGCCGACATGATCGACAAGCGAAGCGATCGGTAGCCTCCGGAACGTCCTGAATAGCACGTTCCTCCGGCCAGTTGCTTTGGCGCCGAGGACGGCGCTGGCCTTCGCGCCCCGCACAGATGGGACGGCGAGATACCTTCGGCGCCGCGGACGGCGCGGCCTCCGAGCCCCGCTCAGAAGCCGGAGGGGCCGTCCGCCGCGGCTTCGGCGGCGCGCAGCAGCCGGGGCACCGGATCAATGGCGGTGAACGCGGCGTCGATCGCCCAGACGGTGCGGTAGCCGTAGTAGCGGAGTAGATCGGCGTTCGCCGTCTCTCCGAGGTCATTGGCCCAGATCACCTTCGCCGCGTCGATGTCCGCCGCGTTGTACGTCCAGTCGGCGTTCCGCCCCGGCGGGTAGGTGACGAGGAGCAGATGCCGTCCCTCGCGGCGCTCGAACTCCCAGGCCAGCCGCGCGCGCTGGCGACTGGGGTCCGCGGGATCGGCGCGATGCGCTGGGATCTGAACGAGGAACAGAACGATCTGGATCAGGCACGCGGCGCCGAACAGCGCCCGGCCGAACGCGCGGGGCTCGCGTGCTGCCGCTCGCCGCGCGGTGTAGAGCTGGCGGTGGCCCTGGAGCGCGATCACGAGGAGGGGAGCGAGCGCGGGTGCGGAGTAGTGGGGCCACCACGGATAGATGAGGAAGTGGCCGACGGAAACGGCAAGGAAGGCGACCGCCGCGAAGCGCGACCAGGGGTCCCGCCACGGCGCCGGCGTCAGCAGCAGCGCCACGACGGCGGGCAGACCGACGAAGAAGTACAGGGTGACGACCAGGCGGTGCCAGCCGGAGGTCCGCGGCGCACGCCACCCGGTCTCGGCGCTCGCGCCGGTCCTGCCGCCCGGCGTCTCGGTCGGGGAGAGACTCTCGGCGGAGGCAAGCGAACGCTCCTCCGGCGTCTCCTCGAGCGCCGGCGAAACGGTCGCCGCGCCAGCGCGGCCGCGGGCCGGGGCCGCACGGGGCTCCTCCGGCTGCCAGAGAAAGACCGGGGGCACTCGGTGGGTGCGGTCGTAGAGTGAGTGGGGGAACTCGAGCGGGTCGCCGGTGATCGCGCGGTTGAGCGTCGCGACTCCACCCAGGGTCGCAGCCAGCAGTACGCCAGCCGGAAGTGCGAGCCGCAGCCAGGGTCGAGGCCGCAGCCTCCCGATGAGGAGCCCTGCAACGACGAGGGCAGCGACCGGGAGCGACAGCAGCAGGCCCTCGTACGGCCGGCTGGTGGCGAGGATCGCGACGCCGAGCGCCAGGAGAAGGGAATCAACCACGCGGACGCGGCGGAAGAGGCGCCGCGTGGCGCCGAAGAGAAGAGCCCCGCCGATGGCGGCGACCGAACCTCCCCAGTAGGTGTGATTCCAGTAACCACCCGCACCCAGCCGCAAGGCGACGACGAAGGCGCCGAGGATCGCCCACGGGGGAGGCACCCAGCCGAGCAGCATCCAGCCGACGGCGGCGACGAGGAGGCCGGCGGAGAGCCAGAGCCCGGCCGCCGGATGGCCGAACGCGACCTTCCCGATCGCGAGCACGAATCCCTGCGCGGGGGGATACTTCGAAGCGTAGGTCGGCTGTTGCAGCACGTGGTCCGCCTCGAAGTGCCGCCACATCGGATGCGGAGGGTTGGCGAGCCGGTTGTGCGCGAAGGTGTCGGCGGCGAGCAGGTAGCTCCACTCGTCGACTACGCGTGGCTGCGGGGCGCCGGCGACGGCGGTGTAGAGCCCGAGCACGGCCGCGCTGCCCAGCGCGAGAGCCGCGAGCGAGCGGCCTGGATGGCGTCCCATGGCGCGCAGGGCTCGCATGGCGAGGCCGCCGGCCGCGGCCAGCGGGGGCGCTCCGGCGGCGGCGAGAGCGAGCCCGAGGAGGACGAGCAGCGTTTCGAGAATCGGGACCCAGTGGCTCGGAAACGACTCGGACGCGTGGAGCATGAGGCGGCGGTGCGGTAGTGTAGCCGACGTCCGCCGTCCTTTCGCGCGCGCCGATGGCCTCCCTCCGGCGCGGTCGCCGGATCGGCCCGGCCGGCGGCGTTCACCCGCCTGGAAAGATGCGCAGCCCGTTCGTCACGCCCACGCTCTCCGCGCGCCCGATCGACGTCTGCGGGATCGAGAACGCGATCCTCGACCTCCTGGTGCGGACCGACGATTCGACGGTGGCCTCGCTGGGGCTCCACAAGGGAACGATGCGCCTGGTGGAGACCGCGGAGCAGGCGCGCATCCTCGAGGCGGTCAACGGGCTCGATCCCGAGGTCGAGGCGGGCGGCTCCTGCGCCAACGTGCTGCGGGTCGCCGCGCTCCTCGGCGGCGTGGCGAGCTACAGCTCGGCGGTCGGGCTCGACGCCAACGGCGCCGCCTTCGCCGATGCACTCGGGCGCTGCGGAGTGCGCGATCACGTGGCGCGGGTCGAGGGGCGCACCGGGACCTCGGTGATCCTGGTCACTCCCGACGGCGAGCGCACCATGAACACGCACCTCGGGGTGTGCCGGCAGTACCGTCCCGAGCACGTCCCGCTGGAGGAGATCCGCTCCAGCAAGATCTTCTTCACCACGGGGTACATCTTCGACACTCCGAACCAGATCCGGGCGATCGAGCGCGCGCTCGACGTGGCGCGGGGCGCCGGCGTGCGCATCGCGCTCGACCTCGCCGACCGCTTCGTGATGGAGCGCTCACGCGCGCACCTGGAGCGGCAGCTCGGCCTCGGCATCGACCTGCTGCTGGCGAATGCGGAGGAGTCCCGGGCGCTCACCGGGCTGGACGCGCCGGCCGCGGCGCGCGAGCTGTCGCGGCGGGTCCTGATCGCCTCGGTGACGGATGGCGCGAACGGCGCCTACATCGGGTCGGGCGGAGAGGTGGAGCACGTGCCGGCGCGGCGGGTCGAGGTGGTAGACACCACCGGCGCCGGAGACTGCTTCAACGCCGGCTTTCTGCGCGGGCTGGTAGCCGGGCTCCCGCTGCGCCGCTGCGGGGAGCTGGCCACGCTGCTCGCCGCCGAGACCATCACGCACCTCGGAGTGAAGCTCGGCGCTTCGACCGTCGAGGCGGCTCGCGCGATCGGCCGCGAGGCGCAGCAACACTGATACAATCGCGCCGGTCTCTGACCAGACCGGAAAGATCTTTTCTGATCGATAGTTAGCACGCATGAGCCGCGCCCGCTCCCAAGCCTCGGACGAGGGGCCGCGCGCCCGGGTCGCCTATGACGAGAAGGCGATCCAGACGCTCGACGCCCTGTCGCACATCCGCCTGCGCACCGGCATGTACATCGGCCGGATCGGCGACGGCACCCACGCCGACGACGGCATCTACGTGCTGCTCAAAGAGATCGTCGACAACGCGATCGACGAGTTCATCATGGGCGCGGGCCGTCGTATCGAGATCACCCGCGACGGCAAGACGGTCTCGGTGCGCGACTACGGGCGCGGCATCCCGCTGGGCAAGGTCGTCGAGTGCGTGTCCGAGATGCACACCGGCGGCAAGTACAACGACGACGTGTTCCAGTTCTCGGTGGGCTTGAACGGCGTCGGCACCAAGGCGGTCAACGCC
>DATKDQ010000340.1:0-5177 GCA_035544635.1 Thermoanaerobaculia bacterium | reverse complement strand
GTGAACACGGCATCGACCACCTCCTGGGCCGAGAGCTGCCGGAAGCGCCGCACCACCTCGACCAGCCGGTCGACGCCGTACTCGTCGCCGCCGCCGCGCAGGCGGGCCTCGACGATCCCGTCGGTGTAGAGCACCAGAAGGTCGCCGGGCTCGACCGCGACGAAGCCGCGCTCGTAGCTGGCGTCGGGAAGCGGACCGAGGACGACGCCGCCCGATTCGAGGAACGCCACCTCGCCGTCCGCGCCGAGGTGAAAGGGCGGAGGGTGGCCGGCGTTGACGTAGAGGAAGTTGCCGTTGAGCTCGAGCTCGCCGTAGAACATCGACACGAAACGCGAGGTCAGGATGCTCTCGTGGATGATCTTGCTCAAGCGCTCGACCGTGCGCACGATCTTGTAATCGCGGCCGAGGCCCATGCGCAGGCCCATGTAGATGTCGCGCACCTGGAGCGCCGCGGGCAGGCCGTGGCCGGACGCGTCGGCGATCGCGAGCCCCAGGATCTTGGGCGACAGCGGGATGAAGTCGAAGAAGTCGCCCCCGACCGTCTCCAACGGCTCGTTGCGCCCGGCGAGGTCGAAGCTCCCATAACCCGGGACTCGCCGCGGCAGGATCGACGCCTGGATCTTGCGCGCCTCGCGCAGCGCGTCGTCCATGCGCTCGCGCCGGATCTTCTGGTCGATCGAGTGGCGCAGGATGGAGAGCGAGACCAGCGCCGCGTCGCGCTCGCGCGCCGCGTCGAGGTCGAACGCCAGCAGGTATTCGCCCTCTCCCACCTCGATCGCGGCGAAGCGGCCGGCGCCGAGGGCGTTCTCGAGCTCGCGGTCCAGCCGCGGGTCGTCGGGCTCCATGTACACCGTGCCCTCCTGCCGCACCACCGCGACCGGCGCGTAGTCGCCTGAAACCAGCGGCGGGTTCTCGATCGGGTGCGCGGCGCCGAAGGTGCGCACCAGGCGGTAGCTGTCACCCTCGTCGTCGCGCGCGTAGACCCGTCCGCCGACGACGCCGAGTCGCTCGCCCAGCTCGGTGGTGATGGCCGCCGCCAGGTCGGCGATGGTCGCGGCGAGGTCGGCGCGGTGAGGTACGCCCGCCACCAGCCGATCCGCGCGTTTGATGAGATCGCTGAACTCGGTGCCGGCGAAGGTCGTCTTGCTGCTCTCGGTCATGGTCGTGGTTCTCGCGTCTAGACCAGCATGCCAGCGATCGCAGCGGTCTGGAAGCAGGCGAGCGAGCCGGCCACCATCGCGCGCGGGCCGATCTGCGCGAGCTCGGCCTTGCGCTCGGGCGCGAGGGCACCGATGCCGCCGATCTGGATCGCGATCGACGAGAAGTTCGAGAACCCGCAAAGTGCGTAGGTGGCGATCACCCGCGACCGCTCCGAGAGCAGTCCGGCGTCGATCATCTTGGAGAGCTCGATGAAGGCGACGAACTCGTTGGCGCCGGTCTTGATCCCGATCAGCGCGCCCACCTCGTCGGCCTCCGCCCATGGCACCCCCATCACCCAGGCCAGCGGCCGCAGCAGCTGGCCGAGGATCGCCTCGAGCGTGAGATCGGGATAGCTCACGAAGCCCCCCAGCCACCCCAGCGCGGCGTTGATGACCGCGAGCAGGCCGAGGAAGGCGAGCAGCATGGCGGCCACGTTGAGCGCGAGGTGGAGGCCGGTGATGGCGCCCTCCGCGGCGGCGTCGATGACGTTGGCCCAGGGCCGCTCCGCCTTCACACGCACCGTGCCGGCGGTCAGGCTCTCCTCGGTCTCCGGCACCATCAACTTCGCCATCACCAGCGCCGCCGGCGCGGACATCACGCTGGCCGCGAGCAGGTGCCCGGCGATGTCCGGGAAGTCCTGCGAGAGCAGGCCGACGTAGGCCGCCAGGACGCCTCCGGCGATGGTCGCGAAGCCGCCGGTCATGACCGCCATCAGCTCGGAGCGGGTCATGGTCTTGACGTAGGGGCGGATGAGCAGCGGCGCTTCGGTCTGGCCGACGAAGATGTTGGCCGCCGACGACAGCGACTCGGCGCCCGAGGTGCGCAGGACGCGCATCATCACCCAGGCGAACGCGCGCACCACCCACTGCATCACCCCGACGTAGTACAGCACGGTGATGAAGCTCGAGAAGAAGATGATGGTGGGGAGCACCTTGAAGGCGAGGAAGTGATCGCGGAAGTTCTCCCCGAAGATGAAGATCGAGCCGCTGTCGGCGAGGTCGAGGAAACCGGTGACGCCGGTGCCGACGACGTCGAACACGCGCCGGCCCGCCGCGGTGCGCAGGATCACCACCGCGAACAGGAGCTGGAGCGCGGTGCCGAAGAAAACGAGGCGCCAGTTGACGAGGCGCCGATTGGTGGAGAGTGCCCAGGCGATGCCGAGGATCACCACCAGCCCGAAGGCGCTCATGACGTGCTCCATGGCCGGTTTACCTCGCTCGTCCTTGCCGGGCCCCGCCCCGGCGCTCCTGGCCGGCGATCCCGAGCCCGGCGCCACCCTCTCGCGCAGCTTGCCACAACGCGCGCGTCGGTCGCCGGGTCTTCGGGCGAGGCGCAGATCCTATACTTCGAGCCATGGCCGTGCGCTTCGACGACGACGCGCGAAGCCTTCGCTTGTCGATCGCCGACCTGCTCGAGCGCGAGGTGCGCGGCAGCCTCGGCTTCGCCCTGCGCGGAGGTTTCGAGCGCATGTGGCTGGGCCAGGCCATCCACTCCGCCTACCAGACCCGGGCCCTCGAGGAGGACGCCACCTACCGCCGCGAGATCTGGCTCGATCTGCCGCTCGATCTCCACGGCTGGGAGGTCCACCTGGTCGGCCGAGTGGACGGCGTGCGCAGGGAGAACGGCGTCTTGATCATCGAGGAGATCAAGTCGGTGCGCCGGTCGGGCCAGCTCGCGCCGCTCCTGCGCGAGGCCTACGAGCGCCAGGCCTCGATCTACGCCTGGATGCTGGGGCGCCTCGAGTCGGCGCCGGTCGCGGTCGAGCTGGTGCTGGTCGAGATCGGCAGCGAGGCAGTCGATCGCCTGCGCCTCGAGGTCGCGACCGACGCGGTCGAGGCAGGGGTGCGGCGCCGGCTCGGCCACCTCCTGCACGAGCACGAGTCGGAGCGCCACCGGCGCGACCAGAGGCGCGCCGCCGCCGATCGGATGCTCTTCCCCTATGCCTCGCCGCGCCCGGGCCAGCTCGAGATCATCGAGCGGGTCGAGAGCGCGCTCACCGAGCGTGAGCACGTCCTGGTGGAGGCCGCGACCGGTCTCGGCAAGACGGTGGCGGCGCTCTATCCCGCGCTCCGGTTCGCGCAGCGCCACGACAAGCGCATCTTCGTCCTCACCGCCAAGAACCTGCAGCAGGAGATGGCCGGCCACGTCCTGCGCCTGCTCAACCCCGACCGCGCCTTCCACTCGCTGCGCCTGCGCGCCAAGGCGCGCATGTGCGCCAACCACGAGGTGCTCTGCCACGAGGAGTACTGCCCCTATGCGCGCGACTACTTCCCCAAGCTCCGGAGCTCGGGCGTCGTGCCGCAGCTGCTGGAGACCCACGCCGACCTCCTGCCCGACGACGTGTTCGCCGCGGCCAAGGCAGCCGAGGTCTGTCCCTTCGAGGTGAGCCTGGAGATCGCGCGCGAGGTCCAGGCGATCGTCTGCGACTACAACTACGTGTTCGATCCCTACGTCGCGCTCACCGAGTTCCAGGCCGGCAACGATCTCTCGGACGTCATCCTGATCATCGACGAGGCCCACAACTTGGTCGATCGTGGCCGCGGGTACCTATCGCCCGAGCTCGGCGAGGAGCTGGTGCGTCGAGTGCTCGCCGACCGCGGAAGCGGAAGCCCCGCGCTACGGGCGCGGATGCACCGCCTTGCCGCCCGTCTCGGCGACCTCCTGGTCGAGACCGCGACGGCGAGCCTTCCCGATGGCCCCGCCGACGCCGCCGCCGAGATCACTCTGCCGGAGCTGGAGCTCCATGCGTTCCGGCCGGCATTCGACGAGACCTTCGTCGCGCACCTCGAGGAGCGGCGCGAGACGCGCAGCTTCCGCGCCGAGGATCCCTTCGTCGAGCTCTACTTCGATCTGGTCCGTTTTCTCGAGGTGGCGCGCGCGGCGGACAGCGCGAGCTTCAGCCTGCTGGCCAAGCGGACCCGCGGCGCCTCGAGCCTCAAGATCCTCTGCCGAGACGCCAGCCGCTTCCTCGGCCAGGTGATCCAGCGCACGCACTCGACGATCGCGCTGTCGGCGACGCTCCAGCCTCCGGACTTCTACCTCGAGCTCTTGGGCTTCGATCGCGCGCGCTCGTCGTCGCTCTCGCTCGGGAGCCCGTTCCCGCCCGAGAATCGGCGCATCGTGGTCGACACCGGCGTCACCACGCTGTGGCGCCGGCGCGAAGAGAACTATCCGGTGATCGCGGAGCGGCTCGCGGATCTGGTGCGGGAGGTCCCGGGCAACTGCCTCGTCCTGTTCCCGAGCTACGCCTTCCTCGAGGAGATCGCCGCGCGGCTGCCGCGCCTCGCGCACCAGGTCCTGGTGCAGCGTCAGACCGACGACGGCGAGGCGCGCGAGGCGCTGCTCGACCGGCTCCGCGGGTCGCTCTTCTCGCGCGTCCTCCTGCTCTCGGTCGCCGGCGGCGTGTTTGCCGAAGGGGTCGACTACCCCGGCGACATGCTGCAGGCGGTGGTCGTGGTCGGACCGTGCCTGCCCGCCGTCGGCCTCGAGCAGCGACTGCTCCAGGAGCATTACGAGGAGCGCTTCGAGAAGGGGTTCGAGTACGCCTACGTCGTGCCGGGCATGACACGGGTGATCCAGGCCGCGGGCCGTCTCATCCGCTCCGCCGGCGACCGCGGCGTCATCGCTCTCCTCGACCGGAGGTTCCTGGACTCCCCGTACGTCGACCACCTGCCCACCGACTGGATCCCCGAGGGCGGCCCGCGGGCGCTGGCCGGAAACCCAGCGGAGGTGGCCCGCCTCTTCTTCGGCGGTTAGCGCCGCCTCCGGAACGTGCTGAATAGCACGTTCCGGAGGCTGATATAGAACGACCCTTTGTCAAGGCGGGGTCGGGTGGAGGCGGCCGTGGGAAGGGCCAGGAAGCTGGGGGCGACGAGGGACCGGCGGGCGTTGTCGACGACGAGTCATGCTGATATTCGCGGGTTACGCACCCTGGGGCGCGCAGAGCCGCATGACCGTGATTCGTCGGGAGGAAGCGC
>DATKDQ010000339.1:0-2004 GCA_035544635.1 Thermoanaerobaculia bacterium | reverse complement strand
ATGAGCAGCAGCAGGTTCACGGTGGTGAAGCCGGTGAGCGCAACTCCGCGCGCCCACAGCACCAGCGAGTAGAGCCCGAGAACCACCGCGAAAGCCAGGAACGCGACGCCCATGAGCGTCACCGCGTGCATCGGCAAGGTGGAGAAGGCGGTGATGCCCTGGACCGCGAGCTTGGCGCGGCGCAGCCCCGGCCACCCGCTGGCGCCGGCCGCCCGCCGCTCGACGTCGAACGGGATCTGCTTGCGCCGGTAGCCCAGCCAGGCCGACATGCCGCGGAAGAAGACGTTGCGCTCCGGCATCTCGGTCCAGGCCACGAGCACCTTGCGATCGAGCAGCTTGAAGTCCGACGCGTCGCGCAGGTCGATGCCCGAGAGCCGGCGCAGGAGATCGTAGAACAGGAGCGCTTCGCCACGGCGGAGCGCCGATTCGGGGCCGCGCGTGCGCTTCACCGCCTCGACCACGTCGAAGCCCTCCTCTTCCCAGGCCCGCACCATGTCGAGGATCAACGACGGCGGGTGCTGGAGGTCGCCGTCCATGACGACGACGGCGTCGCCGCGCGCTCGCTCGAGGCCGGCGCAGAGCGCGAGCTCCTTGCCGAAGTTGCGCGACAGGCGCAGCGCGAGGATCTCCGGGTGCGCGGCCGCGAGCTCGCGCAGGACGCGCCAGGTGCCGTCGGTCGAGCCGTCGTCGATCAGCACCAGCTCATAGTCCCCGCGCAGGGGCTCGAGCGCGTCGCGGATCACGCCGATGGTCGAAGCCAGGTGCTGCTCTTCATGCCACAGCGGGATGACGACCGAGAGCTTCATGGCGGAGCGTTGGCCTGGCCCATCGGCTGGAGGGCGGGCGGGGTCGCTATAGTACCGCGACGCGTGAAGGAGGAACGCAGGCGGCGCAAGCTCGAGGAGGCCCTCCGCACGCCCGGGGACTATCAGCACCGGGCGCTCGAGTCCGGCCACCCGATCCAGCGCCAGTGGCACCGCTCGAAGCTGGGGCTTCTCGACTGGTTCTTCACGCCGGCGCCCGGCGAGCGCGTGCTCGACGTCGGCTGCGGCTCGGGCGTCTTCGCGGCGGCGATGGCGAGCCGCGGCGCGGAGGTCGAAGCCATCGACGCCAACGACGACGCCATCGCCTACGCGCGGCGCACCTTCGAACGGCCCGGCCTGCGCTTCGCCTGCGGGCTCCTAGAGGACCTCGACTTCCCGCCGGCGAGCTTCGATCGGGCGGTCTGCCTCGAGGTCATCGAGCACATCGAAGTCGAGCGCACGCGCAGGCTGCTCGGCCATCTGCGCCGGATCGTGCGGCGCGGCGGCGCGCTGCTCGTCACCACTCCGAACTACCGCGGGCTCTGGCCCCTCGTCGAATGGGGTGCCGACCGCTTCTCGGGCGCGGCGCACATGGGAGGCGTGCAGCACGTCACCCGGTTCCACCGCTCGCGGATCGCGCGGCTGCTGGCGGAGGAGGGGTTCCGGGTGGAGGCGATCCGCACCTACTGCACCCTCGCACCGTTCGCGGCGGCGTTGTCGAGGCGGCTGGCCAGCGCCTGTGACGGCGTCGAGCGGCGCATCGACCTGCCGTTCGGGAACCTGCTCGCGGTGCGGGCCGTCAACGAGGCGCACGGCTCCGATTGAAGTGGACGGGCGAGCCGATTCGACCCGGAGGCAGGTCGCATCGCCGAATGCACGATCCATCGCTTAGAATCCGCGGGCGACCCGCCTCCTGGGGAGAGCGTGGGTGTGACGGGGGGCGGGTCCATCGGGTCGTGGGCATGAGTCGAATCGCGCGCCGATCGCACGCCGCCGTTCTCGCCGCGCTCCTGGTCTCACCGGCGTGGGCGGGCGGAGCCGGCGCCGGGCAGGCCGCGGCGATCGGGGCGCCTACACCCTGAACGTGCGGATCAGCCGCTTCTCGGTCTCGCCCTCGATCGACGCCTCGAGCTCGATGTGGCTCTCGAGCCCGCTTCCCTGGAGCTTCTCGCGGAACAGGCGATCGAGCTGGAACACGCCG
>DATKDQ010000338.1:0-13774 GCA_035544635.1 Thermoanaerobaculia bacterium | reverse complement strand
CAGGCGGTGATCGAGGCGCTCGAGGCCGGCACCACGGATCTCTTCCGCGTCACCGGCGACGGCCGGCTCGCCGGCCATACGCTGCGCGATCTCGACTTGCGCTCGGCCGGCGGATCGAGCGTGATCGCGGTGGTGCGCGGTGAGCAGTCCTTCGTCAATCCGTCCCCCGAGCTCCGTCTCGAGGCCGGCGACTACCTGGTGCTGGTCGGAAGCCACGACCAGATCGAGCGCTCGTTCGTGTACCTCGACGGCGAAGGCGGGTCGGAGCGGACCGCTTGACCGGCAGCCTCCCCGGCCGCGCGTTCCGTGGTGGGGCGGGTGAAGGTTCGCTCCCTGCGGCGGTAAGATCGCCTGGTCTCGAGGACCGAGAACGATTGCCCGTTGGGAATGTGTCCGAGTCAACGTTCCATTGTGTGCGGCGCGAAGCGCCAGCGCCGTCCTCGGCGCCAACCAGCAACGAGCCGGAGGAACGTGCTACTCAGCACGTTCCGGAGGCGGCTGCGATGACGATTCCACGACTTCCGGCGACCACCACGCCCGACCTGGTGCTCGCCGCGCTCGAGGAGCACGGCCTGGCGGTGATCGAGCGGTTTCTCGACGGCGACGACGTGCGCCGCAAGAAGGCCGACATCGAGCGCGTGCTCGCCGCCGTTCCCACCGGCCGCAACTCGTTCGAAGGCTTCACCACGCGGCGCGTCTACGCCCTCTTCGCCAAGACCCGGGCCTTCGACGCCCAGGCAGTCGATCCGCTGCTGCTCGCCGTGGTCGAGCGCATGCTCGGCCCCGGTTTCCTCCTGAGCGCGCCCACCGCCATCTCGATCGGTCCCCACGGCAGCCTGCTCGGCTACGTCGACGGCCGGCACCCGGCGAAGTTCCTCGAGGACACGCGCGCGGTGGAGGGCGGGGTGGTGGCGGGAGCGCATCCCGATGGTTGATTCCGCGTGGCCGCGCCTTGTCGGACGCGTTCGCTCCGAAGATGGGCGCGCACTCGATGGCGGCGCGAGGCGAGCCGACCCGGGTGATCGACCTTCTGGCCTTTGGCACGCCCGCCGATGAGCTGACCCGTCTCTATGGCTCTGGCCGGCACTCGTCGACCTCGCGCCGGCGAACCTGCCGTCACCGGAGGCGGTGCGCATCGTCGAGATTCAGGGTGCCTTCGCAAGGAACGGAGGCGACGGAGGAGACACGCTCTGCTACAGCGCCGCCGGCGGTCACGTCGACTTGGACGGCGTCCCCGACCTCCTGATCAACGAGATGGAGGGAAACGGCTTCATGGCGGATCCCGAGAACCCGGGCGAGCTGCTTCCCGCCGCGGACGTCGGCAACCTCCTCCTCATCAGCGGCGCCGCGCTGCTCGAGCGCCCCCTGCTCGACATCGACGGCGACGGCGAGGCGGTGGCGGAGACCGATGGCCTGCTCTTCATCCGCTATCTCTTCGGCTTCACGGGGAACGCGCTGCTCGAGGACGCGGTCGGCGCAGAGGCCACCCGCTCAGGTCCCGAGATCGAGCTCTACCTCGCGCGCCTCGGCGCCGCCTTCGACGTCGACGGCGACGACCAGCTCGGTGCGCTGGGCGATGGTCTGGTGGTGCTGCGTTATCTGTTGAATTTCTCCGGCTCGATGCTGGTCGAGGGCGCCCTCGGTGCCAACGCCACGCGCACCGATCCGGTCGAGGTCAAGGCCTTCCTCGACCGCTTGAAGCCGCCGCCGTAGCAGCCGAGCGCGCTCGGCTGCTCACCGGCGCCGGCGCTTGCAGACGCGTGCGGTGTCCCGTCCTTCCCGAGCTACCGCCGGTTCATATTTTGAACAGATGTTCAAAACGCAGTGTCCGAGCTCTCCCCGGGCACTCGTCGCGAGGAGTCTCGGGGGAGCCCGCAGCTCCGAAGACGGGAGCCGCTAGATCTCCGCGTTCGCCCAGTTGACCAGCGGCAGGATCTCGCACGCCTCGCCCGCCCGCCGCTCGGGCGACCCGGCGGGCGCGCGCACCAGCGCCGTGCCGCGCGCGTAGGCGGCGAGGTCGTGCGATCCCAGCGGGATGAGCGGCTCGACCCGGGCCTCGCCGCCGGTGAAACGGACCCGTGCCGGCAGGAAGCGATCGCGGTCGCGCGCGGCGGGAAGGGGCGCCGTCAACGTGCCGCGCAGGGCTTCGCGCCAGTACGCGTCGGGCAGGCCGGAGAGGCGCCGCAGCGCGGGGCGCACCAGGAGCCAGAAGCAGACCATCGCCGAGGCGGGATTGCCGGGCAGGGCGAACAGCAGGCCGCCGGCGTGCACCGCCGCCACCATCGGCTTTCCGGGCTGGATCGCGATCGCGTCGAAGAGCGGCTCGCAGCCGAGCTCGGCGAGCACCCCCTCGACCAGGTCGAGCTCGCCCATCGAGACGCCGCCCGACACGATCACGACGTCGCTCGAGAGCCCTTCGGCGAGCTTGCGCCGCAGGACGCCGGCGTCGTCGGGAGCGATGCCGAGCGAGTGCGGGCGGGCGCCGATCGACCAGCAGGCGGCGGTGAGGAAGTCGGTGTGGGAGTCGCGGAGCTGGCCGGGCGCGGGGGTGGCCTCGGGGGCGACCACCTCGTCGCCGGTGGTCAGGATCGCGACCCGCGGCGCTCCGACCACCGGCACCTCGCCGTATCCGTGGGTGGCGAGGAGCGCGAGCGCTCCCGGGGTCAGGAGCGTCCCGGCGGGCAAGAGCGGCGCGCCGTGGCGCATCACCTCGCCCTGACGGCGGATGTTCGCGCCGGCTTCGACCGGCGCCCTGAGCGCGACGCGCTCGGCGCCGCCGTCGGTGTGTTCCACGGGCACCACGCGATCGGCACCGGCCGGCACCGGAGCTCCGGTCATGATGCGCACCGCGGAGCCGGGGGAGAGGCTGGCGCCCGGGGCCGCGCCGGCCGCGATCATGCCGGACACCGGCAGGATGTCGTTCGCCGCGACGTCGCTCCCGAGCGCGTAGCCGTCCATCGCCGAGACGTCGCCGCCGGGCACGTCGGCGAGGGCGCGGAGATCATCGGCCAGGACCCGGCCGGCGGCCGCCGCGCGCCGGCTGATCTCGGGCGCGAGCGCCCGCGCGTGGGGCTCGATGCGGCGCCACGCCTCGGCGGGAGGGAGCATCGGGCAATGCTATACTCCGCCGCCGTCTCGGCGGGAGACATGGCTAGCGGAGGAAATGGTAAACACCATTTCCGGAGCTTGCCGGCGGGACACCCGTACAGCAGCTACGCATGCCGATCTACGATTACCTCTGCGAGCAGTGCGCGGAGACCACCGAGGCGATCCAGCGCATGGGCGACCCGCCCCTCGTGGTGTGTCCCAAGTGCGGAGGACCGCTGCGCAAGAAGATCTCGGCGCCGGCGTTCCAGTTCAAGGGCTCCGGCTGGTACGTGACCGACTACGCCCGCAAGGGCGAGTCGGCGGCGCGATCGAGCGACTCCTCGGAGTCCGGTGGCGACGACTCGAGCGCCGGCTCCGCCAAGAAGATCGAGCCCAAGCCCGAGACCAAGCCCGAGCCCAAGCCCGAGCCCAAGCCCGAGACCAAGCCCGAGCCCGCCGCGAAGGGCGCGCAAGACTCGAAAGACTGAGGCCTCATGACACCGCGGGAGCTCGTTCTCCTGCTCGCGGTGCTCGGCGTCGCGCAGGTCTTCCTGTGGCTCGCCGCCCGGCTGCTCGGGTCGCGGCTGCCGGCACGCGTCGCCGCCGCCGGCATCGGCCTCCCGCTCCTCTTCCTGTCGCCCTGGCTCCTCACCAGCCGGCTCCTGGTCCCGAGCGACGACCTCTCGAGTGCGGTGCCGGGCGCGGCTCCGCTCGGAGTCCCCGATCCGTACGCCGTGCTCAACGACGTCGTCTACCAGCTCCTGCCGTGGGAGCTCGAGGTCCGCCACGCGCTCGCGGACCGCCGGCTCCCGCTCTGGTCCGACAGCCTCGAGGGGGGCAGCTCCCCCTGGCTCAACCCGCAGAGCGGCGCGCTCTCGCCGATCGCGTTCCTGAGCCGTCCGCTCCCGATCCAGCACCACCTCACCGCGAGCCTCGCGCTCAAGATGACGATCGCGCTCGAGGGGACCTGGCTGCTGGCGCGGGCGCTCGGCGTGGGGTCGCTCGCCGCCACGCTCGCCGGGCTCGGCTTCGCGCTGTCCGGAGGCATCCAGGCCTGGGCGCTCCTGCCGCCGAGCACGACCGTGGCCTGGGTCCCGTGGGTGGCGCTGGCGGCGCTCCGGATCGTGCGGTCGCCCGGAGCGGCTCGAAGGACCACCCGTCGCGGCCGCGGATGGCCGCGAGCGGATCGGATGGTGGCCGGGGCGGCGGTCCTGGTCGCCTGCCTCCTCCTGTCGGGCAACCCCGAGGTCGCGGCGTTCGGTCTCGCGTGCGCGGCGGTCTGGGCGGCGCTCCTCGGGCGCCGGCCGATCCCCGCCCGCGCGGCGGCCGGCGGCGTCCTCGCCGTGGTGCTCGGCGGGGCGCTGGCGGCGCCGGTCCTGGCTCCCTTCCTGGTTCGCCTGCCGGAGGCGCAGCGGCTCGAGGAGCTGGCGCACGCTCGCGTGCCGCTCGAGACGCTGGACTGGGCGCCGCGAACCTGGTTTCTGCCGCGCGACGCCGTCCTGCTCGAGGCCCCGCTGGGATCGCACGCGCTGGGCCGTCCCTTCCGTGGGCTGATCCGAGGAACGCTCAACTGGGCCGAGGCCGAGGGTGGGTACGCCGGGCTGGTCGCGCTCGCCGGAGCCGTGCTGGCCCTGGTCGGCCGCCGGCGCCGCCGCGCGCTGCCGTTCCTCCTCACCTCGCTGGTGGGGCTCGCGCTCGCCGCGGGCTTCCTGCCGTTACGTGCCGTGCTCGCCGCCACCCCCGGCGCCGGGCTCGCCGCCACCGGCCGCCTGCTGCCGCTGGTCGCGCTCGGGCTCTGGATCGCGGCCGCCCTCGGCATCGACCCGCTGGTCCCACGCCGCCTCCCAGGGGCGGGCCCAGCCGTCGGCCGGCTCTCGCCCTGGGCGGTGATCGCCCTGGTGCCGATCGCGGCGCTCTCGCTGCGCGCCGACGCGCGCCTCGCCAGCGCACTGCTCTGGATCGGGATCGCCGTCGCGGTGTGGGTCGGCCGGAGCCGGCCGCGGACGGCGGGCGTGCTGCTGGCGGCGGTGCTGATCGCGGACCTCGCGCCGTGGGCGCATCTCCTGCTGCCGCGCGGAAACACCGCCGCGTTCTATCCGGCGACGCCCGCGATCGAGCGGCTGCGGCGCGAGGCTGCGGCGCCGGGAGGCCCCTGGCGCGCGACCGGCGAGGATCTCGCCGTCTATCCCTCGCTGCTGGCGGTCTACGGGCTCGACGAGCCCCGCCCCCACAACCCGCTCGCGCCGCGCGACTATGCGCGCGTGCTGGAGGCGGCGTTCGACTTCGCGCCGGCGCGGCGCTACTTCAGCCCGCTCGCGAACCTCGATCATCCGCTGCTCGACTACCTCGGCGTGCGCAGCGTGGTGTCCTACTCGACCCGGCCCGGCGCGCCCGGCTATCGCCCGGTGCCGGCGACGCTCGAGCGCATCGACGTGGGTGAGCTCGGCACCTTCCGCCTGCTGCGCAACCGCGACGCGCTGCCGCGGGTGTTCGTGCCGACGGCGGCCGACGTGGTGCGCGCGGATCAGCTCGAGCGTTGGATCGCGAGCCAGCGCGACCCGCGGCGGGTGGCGCTGCTCGACCAGGAGGTGGAGGGGTGGCGCCCACCGGCCAGACGATGGCAGCCGCGCTCGGTCGAGGTGGTGGCCTGGCGCCCGGGGCGAATCCAGCTCCGCGTCGCGATGCCGGCGGGCGGCCTGGTGGCGACCTCGATCCCCGGCCCCGCCGGTTGGAGCGCGCGCTCGGGCGCGGCCGGCGGCGCCTCGGCGGTGGGGTCGGCGGGAGCCCGCCTCGAGCGGCTGCGGGTCAACGGCGCCTTTCTCGGAATACGGGTGCCGCCGGGCGTCGAGGAGATCACGCTCGGCTACCGGCCGCCGGGCTTCCTCTGGGGTGTCTCGCTCGCCGCGATCGCGGTGATCGCTGTGGCGGCGCTCCTGGCGTTCGATCGCCCGCGCCTGGCGTTCTCGCTCGCGCCCCGGCGCGCGCGCCGCCGCCCGCGTCCGGCCTGGGTGCTCGCCGCGGCGCTCGCGCTCTATCTCGCCGTGAGCCTCGCCCACGAGACGATGGCGGCGCTGCGGCCCTACTGGGTGCGCGGGCCGAACGCGTTCCGCGAGCTGAATCCCGCGGGCTGGCGGCTCGCGAGCCCGCCGGCGAAGAAGATGGCCGCGTTCCTCGAGCTCGCCGCGTCGCGGATCCCCGACGGGAGCCGGGTGGCGTTCGCCGGCGTGGACCTGCCCGGAACGCAGAGCGCGTACCGCGCGATGTGGGCGGCCTATCTCCTGCCACGGCATCACGTCGTGCCGGCGGGCCAGGCCTGGGAGGGCGACTACTGGATCGCGTACCGCACGCGCGTCGACCGGCGCGACCTCGAGCTGATCTGGGAAAACGACGACGGCGCGCTGTATCGCGCGGTCCGGTGAATCGCCGGTCGCGGCGAGCCGCTCGCGCCCCGGTGCTATTCTCGTTCGCGTGACCCAGAAGGTGTTCTCCGATCTCCTCCGCGAGGCTCACCAGGCGGTCGCCGCCGGCGGGCGCGTCGCGCTCTGCCAGATCGTGCGCACCGAAGGCTCCACGCCCGGCAAGGCGGGGTGGAAGCTCCTGGTGCGACCGGGGGGCGAGGCGCTCGGCAATCTCGGCGGCGGCGCGTTCGAGGCGCTGGTGCGCGACGACGCGCTGCACCTCCTCGCCGCCGAGAGCCCGGTGCCCGCGGTCAAGCGCTACTACTTCACCGAGGACGCGGTGCGGGGCGAGGCCACCGGCATGGTGTGCGGCGGCCTGGCCGAGGTGTTCCTCGAGGTGCTCGCACCGCCCCCGCTGCTCGCCATCTGCGGCGGTGGGCCGGTGGGCCAGGCGCTCGCCGCCGCCGGCTCCCTCGGCGGCTTCGATCTCATGGTCGCCGAGGACCGCGACGAGTTCACCCGCGCCGAGCTGTTCCCGCCCGGCACGCTCGTCGAGCGCGTCGACCGGAGCTACTCGCGCGACTTCCTCGCCGGGCACTCGCACCGTGACCTCTACGTCGCGATCGTGACCCGCTGCTGGGAGACCGACCTGGCCGCGCTGGCCGCGCTGCTGCGCCAGGCTCCGCCGGTCCTGCGCTACCTCGGTCTCATGGGCAGCCACCGCAAGATCGAGCGGGTGAGAAGCGAGGTGGAGAAGCAGGGCCACTCGCTCGAGGGTGTCCCCTTCACCGCTCCCATCGGTCTTCCCCTCGGCGGCTCGAGCCCGGGCGAGATCGCGATCGCGATCCTGGCCGAGATCATCCAGCAGCGCCGCAGCGCCCCCGCCGCCGCCAAGCCCGGCCCCCGCCGGTTGCGGCGCGGCTAGCCTCCGGAACGTGCTGGGTAGCACGCTCCTCCGGCTAGTGGCCTGTAACGCTCGAAGCATTAGTGTATGAGCGAGGGCCGCTCAGACACTGTGCGTTTGGGTGTTACAGGCCACTAGATGCTGTTTGGCGCCGCGGACGGCGCGCGTCGCCCGTCCGCGGACGGACGGGCTCCTACCCCTGGCCTACGACGCTCGGTCGCGGAGACGGCGACTCCTCGCCCATCTCGTCGTCGAGCTCGTCGTCGTCGTCGTCGCCGTCGCCGTCGCCATCGCCGCGCCGCGCCGTGATGCCCACCTTCTTCGCGTAGTAGCGGAACGAACGGAAGCTCATCTTGAGGATCTCGGCGGCCTGGGTCTGCACCCAGTTGGCGCGCTCGAGCGCCTGCAGCATGAGGTCCTTGCGGATCTCGTCGAGGAGGCTCTCGAGTTCGACGCCGTCCTTGGGCAGCATGATGGCCTGGCTCACCCGCTCGCTGCCGGTACGCACCTGCTGCGGCAGGTCCCCGGCGTCGATCACCGGCCCCGGCGACAGCGCGAGCGTGCGCTCGATCATGTTCTCGAGCTCGCGTACGTTGCCCGGCCACTCGTAGCCCTCGAGCAGCCGCATCGCCTGCACCGAGATGCGCTTCTGCTCGGTGGCCAACTCCGTGCTGTACTTCTTGAGGAAGTGGTCGACTAAGAGCGGGATGTCCTCGCGCCGCTGGCGCAGCGGCGGGAGGTGCAGCGGAATGACGTTGATCCGGTAGTAGAGGTCTTCGCGGAACGAGCCGTTCTCGATCATCTCGAGCAGGTTGCGGTTGGTGGCCGCGATGATGCGAGCGTCGGCCTTCTCCTCCTGATTGCCGCCCACCTTGCGAACCGTTTTCTCCTGCAGGGCGCGCAGCAGCTTGACCTGCATCGACGGGCTCATCTCGCTGATCTCGTCGAGGAAGAGAGTGCCGCCGTCGGCCTCCTGGAACAGCCCGCGCTTCTCCTTCACCGCGCCGGTGAAGGAGCCGCGCTCGTGGCCGAAGAGCTCGCTCTCGAGCAGGTTCTCCGGCATCGCGCCGCAGTTCACCGAGAGGAAGCGCCGGTTCGCGCGCGGGCTCGAGAAGTGGATCGCGCGCGCGATCAGCTCCTTCCCGGTGCCGCTCTCGCCGTGGACCAGGACGGTCGAGCTGGTGCGCGCCACCCGGTCGATGAGCCGGAAGATCTGGGACATCCGCGGGCTGCGCCCGATGATGTTGGCGAAGCCGTAGCGCTGCTCGAGCTCCTTGCGCAGATAGAGGTTCTCGTCGAACAGCTCGGTCTTCTCGAGCGCCTTCTGCACCAGGAGCTTCAGCTCCTCGACGTCGAACGGCTTCGACACGTAGTCGTAGGCGCCGAGCTTCATCGCTTCGATCGCCGACTTGGTCGAGGTGTAGGCGGTCATCATGATCACCGAGGTGCGGCGCTCGGACCGGTGCACTTCGCGCAGCAGCTCCATGCCGTTGCCGTCCGGCATCATGATGTCGCACAGGATCAGATCGAAGTCGCCGTCGCGCAGCGAGTCACGCGCGTCGGCGAGCGAGCCCGCGACGGTGACGCGATACCCCTCCTGCTCGAAGAGCAGAGTCAGGAAGTCGAGCAGGCTCGCTTCGTCATCGACGATCAGGAGGTGGAAGCTCACGTCCAGGCCTCCGCGGTCTCGAGGATGCGCGCGCGGGTGAGCGGCAGGTCGACGGTCACGGTGGTCCCCGCGTCCGGCGCGCTCTCGACCAAGAGCTCGCCGCCGTGCTCGTTCACGATCTGGTAGACGATCGCCATGCCCAGGCCGCTGCCGCCTCCGAACGAGGTCTTGAACGGCTGGAACAGCGTGCGCCGCTCCGCGTCGCTCATCCCGCGGCCGGTGTCGCGGAACTCGATCCGATAGACGTCGCCGGTAACGCGGCCGCGCACGTCGAGCCGTCCGCCGCCGGGCATCGCCCGCAGCGCGTTGCGAGCCAGGTTCCAGAAGATCTGCACCAGCTGGTCGCGGTCCGCGATGAGAGAGACCGACGGCGGATCGAGCTGGAGCTCGATCGCATGGCCCTCGGTGACCTCGTCGCTGTGCCGCAGGAGCTCCACGTTCTCGCGCAGCGCTTCGCCGATGTCGAACTCGACGTCGGAGCGCTCGCCCGGGCGCGCGAAGCGCAGAAAACCCTTGATCGTGCGGTCGAGCCGCCGGCTCTCGTTGAGGATGATCTCGAGCAGGCGATGGGCGCTCGAGGAGGGCGGCACGCTGGTGGAGAGGAGCTGGACCGAGCCCGAGATCGCGGCCAGCGGATTGCCGATCTCGTGCGCGAGGCCGGCCGACAGCTCGCCGATCGCGGTCATGCGATCCTTGATGCGCACCTGCTGCTCGAGCTGCAGCCAGTGGGTCACGTCCTGGAAGATGAAGATGTACCCGCGCAGCGTCCCGTCGTGGTGGTGGAGCCGGCTGACCGAGAACCCGATGTGGGTCTCGCCGCCGTTGCGGGGGATCACCGAGCGGTCGCGGCGCCGGCCGTCCTGCGGGACCCGGGAGACGATCTCCCACTGCTCCCTGGTGAGGAGCCCGACGTCCCAGATCGGCTTCCCCACCAGCTCACCGGTGGTCGCGGCGAGGATGCTGCGGCCCGCCGGGTTGACGGTCATGACCCGGCCGCCCAGATCGGTGGTGATGAGCCCGCTCGAGAGCGAGCTGGTGACGTCGCGGTGGAAGTGCTCGAGCTGGGCGAGATCCTCGGTCTTGCGCTCGAGCGCGTCCTCGGCCCGGCTCGCGTGCTGCGCGAGGTAGGAGACCAGGAGGGCCACGGCGTTGAAGCCGAGCAGGTGCACCACCAGGTTGTAGTTGAAGAACGCCGACTGCTGGGCGGCGCCGTTGACCGGGTCGAGGGCGCCGGTCTCGAGGGCGACGATGAGCGAGGCGTAGAAGAGCCAGGCCAGGTTCGCCAGCAGCACCGCGGCCCGCCGGGACAGGAGCGTCGCGGCCGAGGTGATGACCACCAGGTACAGCGTCGAGAACGAGCTGGCGACGCCGCCGAAGTAATAGACCAGCCCGGTGACGATGGTGAGATCGCCGAAGAGCTGTATGGTCGCCTGCACCGCCGGCCGCTCGCGCAGCCAGCGCAGCAGGCCGACGTAGATCAGGCTGAGCGCGTAGGTGAGGCCGGTGAGCGCGTAGAGGAACGGCTCGTAGGCGAGCCCGGACTCCGCGGAGAGGCTGCGCAGCAGGTTGAGGACCGCAACGCTGGTGATCGCCACCAATCGGATGGCGATCAGCCAGCGCAGCTTGTGGGTCTCTACGGCCATCGGATCGTGATCCGGCGTTCAGTCCCTCGGTCTCGAAACTCCGCGCCGAACGTACTCGCTCCCGGCACCGGACTCGCTCTCGCTCGCCCTCGCTCAGAAGTACTTGATGATGGTGTACATCGGCATGTACATCGCGGTGACGATGGTGCCGATGATGCCGCCGAGGAACGTGATCAGGAGCGGCTCGATCAGCTTCATCAACCCCTGCACCGCGGTGTCCACCTCCTCCTCGTAGAAGTCCGCGATCTTCGAGAGCATCTGGTCGAGGGCGCCGGTCTGCTCACCGACGTTGATCATCTGCACCACCATGGGGGGGAAGACCTTGGTCTCGGCGAGCGGCTCCGAGATCGTCTTCCCCTCTTCCACCGCCTTGCGGACCGCCATGATCGCGTCCTCGACGATCGCGTTGCCCGAGGTGCGGGCGGTGATCTCGAGGCCTTCGAGGATGGGCACGCCGGAGGAGGTGAGGGTGGCGAGCGTGCGGCAGAACCGCGCCACCGCGATCTTGAGCAGGAGCTGGCCGAGGACGGGCAGCCGGAGCAGCATGCCGTCGATCACCCGGCGCCCGCGATACGTCTTGTGCCAGCGGTTGAGCATCATGCCGCCGGCGATGCCGATCGCGAAGATGAAGATCGAGTAGCGGCCGACGAAGTTCGAGGCCGCGATGATGGTGCGGGTCAAGAACGGCAGCTCGGCGCCGACGCCGGCGAAGAGCTGGGCGAAGACCGGGATGACCTTCCACAGGATGACCCACACCACCAGGGTGGCGATCGAGATGACCGCGACCGGGTACATCATGGCGGTCCGCACCTGCGCGCGCAGCCGGACCGACTTCTCGATGTAGGTCGAGAGCCTCTGCAGGATGATGTCGAGGATACCGCCCGCCTCGCCGGCGGCGATCATCGAGACGTAGAGGTCGTCGAAGGCGACCGGGTGCTTGCGCATGGCGTCGGCCAGCGAGGCGCCCGACTCGACGTCGATTCTGGTCTGCCGGATGATCTCGCGGAAGTGCCGGTTGTCCTCCTGGGTGCCGAGGATCTCGAGGCACTGCACCAGGGGTAGACCGGCGTCGAGCATCACCGAGAACTGGCGGGTGAAGACGGCGAGCCGTTTGCGGGGGACGCGCACCGGCAGCCTGGGCAGGAGCGGAATCTGGCGGCTCTGCTCCTTGATCGACGTGACTTGGATCTGCTGGCGGCGCAGCGCGGCGACCGCGGCATTGCGCGAGTCGGCGAGCAGCACTCCCTGCTGCAGCTGTCCAGTGCGTGCCTTACCCTTCCATACGAAGTTGGGCATTTACGAACCCCTCGCTTCCATCTGGTCTCTGTGGTTAGCCTGCCGCCGGGGCGTTCGGGATCGAGAGTCCGACCGCCGACGGACCGCGGTTGATGATCTCCTGCAGCTCGTCGGGGTGCGACGAGCGGCCCATCGCGACGTTGACCGTGATCATGCGCTTGAAGTAGAGCTGCGCCAGCGACTGGTTGAAGGTCTGCATGCCGTGCTTGGCCTGACCCGCCTGCATCATGCCGTAGACCTGATGCACCTTGTCCTCGCGGATCAGGTTGCGGATCGCGGCGTTGGGGATGAGGATCTCCATCGCCAGCGATCGGCCGCGCCCGCTCATGCGCGGTAGCAGCGACTGGCAGAGGATGCCCTCCAGCACGAACGAGAGCTGCACCCGGATCTGGCCCTGCTGATGCGGCGGGAAGATGTCGATGATCCGGTTGATGGTCTGGGTGGCCGAATTGGTGTGCAGCGTGGCGAGCGTCAGGTGTCCGGTCTCGGCGATGCGCAGCGCCGCCTCGACCGTTTCGTGGTCGCGCATCTCGCCCACCAGCACGACGTCGGGATCCTGCCGCAGCGCCGAGCGCAGCGCGCTGGCGAAGGTGTGGGTGTCGACCCCCATCTCGCGCTGGTTGACGATGCACCCGCGGTGGCCGTGCAGGTACTCGATCGGGTCCTCGATGGTGACGATGTGCTCCTTGCGGTCGCGGTTGATCTTGTCGAGCATCGCCGCGAGCGTCGTCGTCTTGCCCGAGCCGGTGGGCCCGGTCACGAGCACCAGCCCGCGCGGCTTCTCGCACAGCTTCTCCACGATCTGCGGCAGGCCGAGCTCGCGGAAGGTGCGGATCTCGTGCGGGATCAGCCGGAACGCGGCGGCCAGCGCGCCGCGTTGGTGGAACACGTTGCAGCGGAAGCGCGCAAGACCCTTGATTCCGAACGAGAAGTCGATCTCGAGGTCCTCTTCGAGCCGGTGCTTCTGATTGTCGGTGAGGATCGAGTAGAGGATCTGCTTGGTTTCGGTCGGCGACAGCGGAGCTTCCTCGAGGGCACGCAGCACGCCGTCGATGCGGATCTGCGGCGGCGAGTTGGTGGTGATGTGGAGGTCGGTGCCGCCGCGTTCGACGGTGGTCTTGAGCAGTGCGTTGAGGCTGGCAGGCATGCGGGAACCCCTTCGTCGTCAGGGATCATGGACAAGTGTACAATATTGCATTAGTTACGGCGGTCCGGTCAAGTCAGGGCGGCGTCTCCGCAGTCGGCCCGGCGGCGCTCTCCTCGGGCCCCTCCAGACCCTCGATCTCTCCCACCAGGTAGAGCACGTCCTCGAGGCGTTGAGCCGAGTCCTCGCCCGCCGGGTAGCGGTAGAAGACCAGGAGCAACCGGTCGCTCTCGACCGGATGGACCGCCCGCACGCGGAACTCCTCGACCAGCGTGCCCTCGTCCTGGAAGCGCCCGCGGGAGTAGTACGCCGGGCGCCCGTCGGGCAAGACCAGCTCGCCGTTGCCCGAGAACGAGCCCCCCGGCAGCGCCTCGAAGGCCTGCCGCTCGTCGCGAATGATCTCGATCAGGTTGATGGCGCCCTCGACCGGCGGCCCGACCTCGACCCAGGCGCGGCCCGGCGGCAGCCCCGGCTCCCGCGCCAGCTCCAGCCGGGCGCCGGCGTTGGTGACCAGGTCGAACCCGCCCGGCAGGTCCGTGATCGCGATCCGGAGGTCGGGGTTCTCGATGCGCTCGGGCGGGGCCAGGGTGGGCTCGGTGGGGTCCTCTTCGCCACAGCCGAAGAGCACCAAGG
>DATKDQ010000337.1:0-5930 GCA_035544635.1 Thermoanaerobaculia bacterium | reverse complement strand
CTCCCGTCTTCGGAGCTGCGGGCTCCCCCCAGACTCCTCGCGACGAGTGCCCGGGGAGAGCTCGGACCCTGCGTTTTGAACATCTGTTCAAAATGCGAACGGGCGGTAGCTCGGGAAGGACGGGACACCACACACACGCGTCCGCGAGCGCCGGTTAACCGCCGCGCGCGCTCGGCTGCTACGGCGGCGGTTTCAAGCGGTCGAGGAAGGCCTCGACCTCGACCGGATCGGTGCGGGTGGCGTTGGCCCCGAGGGCACCCTCGACCAGCATCGAGCCGGAGAATTTCAACAGATAACGCAGCACCACCAGACCATCGCCCAGCGCACCGAGCTGGTCGTCGCCGTCGACATCGAACGCCGCGCCGAGGCGCGCGAGGTAGAGCTCGATCTCGGGACCTGAGCGGGTGGCCCCTGCGCCGACCGCGCCCTCGAGCAGCGCGTTCCCCGTGAAGCCGAAGAGATAGCGGATGAAGAGCCGGCCATCGGTCTCCGCCACCGCCTCGCCGTCGCCGTCGATGTCGAGCAGGGGGCGCTCGAGCAGCGCGGCACCGCTGATGAGCAGGAGGTTGCCGACGTCCGCGGCGGGAAGCAGCTGGCCCGGGTTCTCGGGATCCGGCATGAAGCCGTTTCCCTCCATCTCGTTGATCAGGAGGTCGGGGACGCCGTCCAAGTCGACGTGACCGCCGGCGGCGCTGTAGCAGAGCGTGTCTCCTCCGTCGCCTCCGTTCCCTCCGAAGGCACCCTGAATCTCGACGATGCGCACCGCCTCCGGTGACGGCAGGTTCGCCGGCGCGAGGTCGATGACCGCCGGCCAACCGCCGATCTCGCCGTAGAGCACGTGCACCGTACCCGCCGAGTCGCGGCCCTGCGGATCGTCCTTGGGGTTGCAGACGGCGAGATCGGCGATACCGTCGCCGTCGTAGTCGCCGTGCGTGGCGGTATCGGCGCCGATCGCGATCACACTGGGACCGACGATGAGGGTGTGGCGCAGGCCCGCGGGCGGGGCGGCAAGCAGCTCGTCGAGCCTTGCGTCCACGCCCTTGAGCGCCGCCGCGTTGAAGAAGACGTGCCCGAGGCCTGCGAGCGGCCGGTCGCCTGGGCCGCCCGGGTCGGGGTTCCCCGTGAGGTCGCCCAGGAACAGGTCCGGCGTGCCGTCGCCGTCGTAGTCGAGCCCAGCGAGCATCTCCTCACCGAGCTCCCCGTTGGTGGGGGCGACCGGAGAGCCGCGCAAGCAGGTCAGGTTCGGAGACGGGCAGGTGAGATCGATGGTGTAGCCGCTCGCCCACGGCATCATGGGGAAGTGGTCGTCCCACGCGATGAACACCTCGCCGTGGTCAGGCCCACCGTTCGACTCGGCGGTGCCCCCCGACGCGCAGTCGTCGCCGAGGCCGAGACTCGCGTTCGAGCGGTTGAGCGAGGCCGCCGCCAGCACCTCGCCCCGCCCATTGCCGTCGAGATCCCCGATGTGAACCGTGGCGCCGAGGTGGTAGCCCGGCTTCGCCCCGATGGCGCCGGATCCCGCGGGCGGCTCGAGCAGGGCGACGTGCCCGTCGAGATCGGCGTCGAAGCTCATCGTTCCGAAGGCTGCCAGATCGATGGTCTTCATCGCAGCCAGGTGCGCGCCGCCGCGGATCACGTAGGCGGCGCCGCGGTTGGTCTCGAGCTCCCCGCCGACCACCTTGTCCACCTGGTCGGCGCCGACCACGATGTCGTCGATGCCGTCGCCGTCGACGTCGCCGGCGCGCATCCAGATGCCGAGACGGTCGTAGGAGGCGGCGCCGACGAATGTGATCGCCGTCATCCCGGCGACGAGAGGTTCGCACTCCTCTGGTGCATCCGGGCGAACGCAGTCGAGATCGAGGTGGGCGAGCGTCTCGGCGTGGTCGCGCAGCGCCTGGCCGCCGAGCAGGATCGTCAGCGCCCCGGCGCCGGGACGGTCCTCCCACGTCGGCGAGTGGTTCTGACGGCCGATGAGCAGGTCACCGATGCCGTCGCCGGTGACGTCGGCGATCTCGATCTCGACCCCGGCGATCTCACACGCGTGCTGCCCCGCGATCGTGAGCAGGCCGGGATCGAAGTGGGCGGTGGTGACGAAGCCGCCGAGCATGCCCGAGCCGAAGACGACGATCATCTCGCCTGCCTTGTTCCGTCCCAGAGGACTGGCCGTCACCGCGGAGAAGGCACTGTCGGGGAGCCCATCACCGTCGACATCCCACCCCCCCGCGACCGGCACACCCCTGCTGCCGTCGCCCGCCGAGCCATAGAGACGGGTCAGCTCATCGGCGGGCGTGCCAAAGGCCAGAAGGTCGATCACCCGGGTCGGCTCGCCTCGCGCCGCCATCGAGTGCACGCAGAGGAGAGCGGTGATCGCGGCGCAGCTGAGGCGCCGCACGGTAACCCCGCCCTCAGCACGGATGACCGCGGACCCGCCGGCGCAGCCATCGCGGCACCGGACCTCGTGCTCGCGGCCGCGCCCCTCGTCGGAGCGAACGCGTCCGACGAGGCGCGGCCACGCGGAATCAACCATCGGGATGCGCTCCCGCCGCCACCACCCCGCCCTCCACCGCGCGCGCGTCCTCGAGGAACTTCGCCGGTGGGGCGGCGCTAGCGCTTCGCGCCGCACACAATGGAACGTTGACTCGGACATATTCCCAACGGGCAATCGTTTCCTCGGTCCTCGAGACCAGGCGATCTTACCGCCGCAGGGAGCGAACCTTCACCCGCCCCACCACGGAACGCGCGGCGGGGGAGGCTGCCGGTCAAGCGGTCCGCTCCGACCCGCCTTCGCCGTCGAGGTACACGAACGAGCGCTCGATCTGGTCGTGGCTTCCGACCAGCACCAGGTAGTCGCCGGCCTCGAGACGGAGCTCGGGGGAGGGATTGACGAAGGACTGCTCGCCGCGCACCACCGCGATCACGCTCGATCCGCCGGCCGAGCGCAAGTCGAGATCGCGCAGCGTATGGCCGGCGAGCCGGCCGTCGCCGGTGACGCGGAAGAGATCCGTGGTGCCGGCCTCGAGCGCCTCGATCACCGCCTGCGAGACGCCGCGGCCGAGCCGCTCGGCGCGCAGCATCTGGTAGCCCTCGCCGCGCAGGAGGCGGGTCTGCGCGCGCACGATGTTGCGCGGCACGTGGTAGAGCTCGAGCACGTGCGTGAAGATCTCGATCGCGGACTCGAACTCCTCGGCGATCACCTGATCGGCGCCGCAGCGGCGCAGCTCCTCGATCTCCTTCACCATCCGCGTGCGCACGATGATGTGGAGCGCGGGGTTCAGGATCCGCGCCAGCGAGACGCACAGGCGCGCCGCCGGCGAATCGGAGATGGCGAACACCGCCACTCGCGCCGACTCCATGCCGGCGCGCTCCTGGATCTCGCGGCGGGTGGCGTCGCCGAACAGGACCGGCACCCCATCGCCGCGCGCCTCGCGCGCGGTGAGAGGGTCGAGCTCGACCACCACGAACGGGATGCGGGCCTCGCGCAGCACCTTGACCAGGAGGCCCCCGTTCATGCCGTAGCCGACCACGACGACGTGGCCCGCGCGCGGCTCTCCGCCCGCCGGCGGCGCCTCGGGAACCGGCCGCGGCCCGAGCGCCACGAGCCGGCGGCCCAGCGTCGGGGCCAGCGCGAAGAGCGAAGGCGTCAGCGCCAGCGACAGCACCGACGCGGAGAGCAGAAGCTGGAATCGCGCGCCCTCGAGCAGCCCGTACGAGCGACCGACCGCCATGATGAGGAACGAGAACTCTCCGATCTGCGCCAGCGTCATCCCGGCCATGATCGCGATCCGGATCGGGTAGCCGGCGAGACGGATGGCGGCGGTCGCGGTGGCGGCCTTCATCACCACGATCGCGATCGCGGCGGCCGCGATCGCCGGCAGGTGCTGGAGCGCAAACGGGAGGTCCACCAGCATGCCGATCGAGACGAAGAAGATCGACGAGAAGAGGTCGCGGAAGGGCGCGATGTCGGCCACGACCTGGTGGCTGTACTCGGTCTCCGAGACCATGAGCCCGGCGAGGAACGCGCCGAGGGCGAGGGAGAAGCCGAGGGTGTGGGTGAACCACGCCATGGCCAGGCAGGCGGCGAGCGCTCCGAGCACGAACACCTCGCGGCTGCGCAGCGCGACCACCCGGTGCAGGACGCGTGGCAGCGCCGTGCGCGCCAGGAAGAACACCGCGGCGATGGCGGCCCCGGCGCCGCCGAAGCGCAGCGCGAGGCTCGACGCCGAGGCCGCCGCCACGCCGGCCAGGACGGGGACGAGGACGATGATCGGAACGATGAGGAGGTCCTGGAACAGGAGAACGGCGAGGCTCATCTTGCCCTGCGGCGTTCCCAGCTCGCGGCGGCTCTCGTAGATCTTGAGCACCACCGCGGTCGACGACAGGCTCACTACCAGGCCGACGAAGATCGCGGCGCGCGCCGGCTCGCCGAGCAGAGCGGCGCCGGCCCCGGCCACGGCGGCGGTGAGCGCGCACTGCACCGCTCCCGCCACCAGGAACGGCCGGCCCAGCTCGCGCAGCTCGCCGATGCTCAGCTCGAGGCCGATGGCGAAGAGGAGGAGGACGATGCCGATCTCGGCGAAGACCTCGACGCGCTCGATGTCCTTTACCCAGCCCAGGCCCGAGGGCCCGATGATCAGGCCGGTGACCAGGAACCCCACGACCGGCGGGATGCGCAGCGGCGCCGACACCAGGGCGACCAGCACCGCGGCGCCCAGCAGCGCCACCGCCTCCTGAAGGAAGTGCTCGATCGGCATCGAGGGTCCATTCTAGGAGGCAAGATCCGTTCCGCGGACCGGCGATTGGCGTCACCGCCCCGCGGGTCTCGTCGGGCCGGAGCGCGGCGGGGCTACAATCATCGCCGGAAGCGCTCGGGGGCTGGTGCCTCCCGCGGTCTTCAAAACCGTTGTCCGGCGCCGGTTTCGGCGTCGGGGGTGGGTTCGATTCCCATGCGCTTCCGCCATCCCGCTCAGCGGGATGGCGGAAAGCGCATGTGTCTCGGTCGGCGGGACCGCACTCGCGTCTCTGTGATGTCGCGGCGCTCAGAAGAGGAGCGTCAGCTGTCGCGCCAGCCGCGCCACGGACCGCGCCGGGAGGGACACGTGCACCTTGGCGTCGGGTGCGTCGACGTCGACGTGGAGGCGACCGCCGCGTCGCTCGACCAGGACGGTCTCTTGCGGCGTCGTGACCGATACCAGCACCGTACCGTTCGGAACGTTCGCGAGCTCCCACGCGGCGGTCTGGATCATCGGCATGAAGGGCGCGACCTCGCGCCGTGCGTCGGCGAGCTCGTCCTCGGGGATCACCAGGCGAGCCAGGAGGAGCCCCGCATCGGCGAGGCGGGTGGGCACCGGGATGGTGAGGTCGACCTCCGGTGTCTCGACCTGACACAGCGCGACGCCGCCGGTGGCGAGGAACGCGACCCCGCTGACGACGGTCGCGGCCGACATCGAGATGCCGACCAGAAGCGTGAGCCCGATCAGCTTGATCACGAGTCACCTCCGCGGGCCATGACTCTGGCGCCCGCGGAAGGAGCGGCGATCACTCCGCCCCTTCGTTGCGATCGTCGACCCACACCCGCACCCGCGTTTCGCCGTCGTCGACGGTCACGATGTCGCCGTCGCCGTACTGGGCCAGCGCGCGCACCGCGGCGACGAGGTCGATGCGGTGCTCGTCGGTACCCTGGAACAGCGCGTCGAGCACGGCGAAGGGAAAGCGCACGTCGACCTGCGCGCCGTCGTCGGAGCGCTCGGTGGTGCGCGCCACCAGGAGATGGCCCTCCTTCGCCACCCTCACCGTCGCGTCGGGTGACTCCACCGTCACGAAGGTCGCGTCCTCCTGGTCGCGCACGTCCTGCCAGAACTGGCGCAGATCCTCGATCCGGAAGTCGACGTCGTTGAGCTCGACGTCGATCTCGCGGTGGACCTGCTCGGGGA
>DATKDQ010000336.1:0-3693 GCA_035544635.1 Thermoanaerobaculia bacterium | reverse complement strand
CGAAGACATCGCCGTCCGGATGCGTCGAGGTGACGAAGAGATGCGCGACGGGGTAGCCGACGATGGTGAGACTCTCCGCGAGCGGCGGCGAGGTGTAGGTGAGGGCCTTCACGTCCTCGGAGGTGCGCTCGTCGAAGAAGGCCGTGCCCCTGGGCTCCTCGCGCTGCGCGCCATAGCCGTTCATCCAGCGCGAGAACGAGCCCATCCTCGAGGTGTAGTCGACCTGGTACTGGTCGCGACCCTGGCCGGCGGAGAACCCACCCTCGATCGTCTCGGCCCCCGCGTCGCTCGCGCCGCCGCTGGCGGCGGCCGCCGCGTCCGCGTCGCGGTCCACGCCCGCACCACCGGCGCCGGCGGCGACGAGGGCGCCGTCGTTCACCGATTCGATGGTGCCCGAGGGTCCGGCCGCGAGGCTCCAGCGCTGCCGCGAGATGCCGGCGGGGGGCCATTCGCGGGTCGCGATCCAGGTCGCGCCGTCCTCGGCCCGCGTCTCGTCGAGGCTTGCCATGCGCGGCGCCTCGTCCCCCGAAGCTCCATCCTCCGCGTCCGGCGCGCCGGCCGCGACCCGCGCGCCGTCTTCGGGCGCCCGCGCGCCGTCACCCGCCTCCGGCGTGTCGCCGCCAGGATCGTCGCTCTCGGCGCCGATCCGCGCGCTTGGTGGAGCGCCCGTCGGGACGGTGTGATTCCCCTGCATCACGTAGTAGTGCACCGGCTCCTCGTCCAGGATCCCGTTCTCGATCCCCTTGAGCCAGTAGTCGTACCAGCGGAGGATCTCGGCCCTGTGCACCGTGCCGCCGTAGCCGCCCGAGTGCACCCACGGGCCGATCATCATCTTCTGCGGCACGCCGTCCAGGCTGGCGTAGAGGAACGGCTGCTGGGTGGTGTAGATGTCGTACCAGCCGACGAGGTGATAGATCGCGACCCCAGACCGCTCGATGGCGTCGGTGTCGTCGATGGTCGCGATCGCGTCCCACGACCAACTCGCGCCGTTCTCGCCGGCGCCTCCCTCGTAGTTCCTGAACCGGCTCGCGGGGTCGGCCAGGATGTCGTGGGCCCACAGGTTCTTCGCGTGCTCGGCGACCGCCCGATCGCGCAGCGCGCCGTCGGTGTCCTCGTCGACCCGCGCCGGCCGCTGTGACACCGAGAGGTCCATCTCCTTCGTCATCCGCCCCCACTGGTCGACGAAGTCCTTCTTGTAGGTGCCGCCGGTGAAGACGAAGTCGTACGCGTTCGGCCCCGCCATCTCGGCGAAGATCGCCACCAGCCCGGGCGGCGCCTGGGTGGCGGCCTGGTACTGGGTCATGCCGGGGTAGGACCGCCCGTGCATGCCGACCTTGCCGGTCGACCACGGCTGCGCCGCGAGCCACTGGATGATGTCGTAGGAGTCCGCGGTCTCCTCGGTCGAGAACGCTCCGTTGTTGACGCCGAACGAGGCCCCGGTGCCGCGCGCGTCGGCGACGGCGATCGCGAAGCCGTGGCTCGAGAGATGGCGGAGGACGGGATCGCGGTCGAGCGCGGTGTGGAGCTCGCCCGCCTCGTCCTCGAAGGCGCGGATGTACCGGGTGTAGTGCAGCACCACGGGGAGCGGGTCGACGGCCGCGGCGCCGTTCGCCGTCGGCAGGTAGTAGTCGACGGCGACCCGCGTGCCGTCCTTCATCGGCACGTAGACGGAGTAGCGGTTCCGCCCGTCGTACGGAGCGGGCGAGTCGTCGCCGTAGTTCCCGAAGCGGGAGGCGGGCTCGCCCCGGACCGCGGGGCTCTGGGTCGAGTCGGGGCCGGGCGCGCAGGCGAGCGCGAGGAAGGCGACGGCCAGCGCAGGGCCGGCGAGCCGGCAGGCGGCGGCCAGTCGCCCGGCCGGCGCTAGACGGCCGAGCGCGCCGAGAGGACCTGCCGGAGTGTTGCGGCGTCGCGGCATCGGCGAACCCCTTTCTGCGGTGTGAGCCTCCATCATATGTCCGCGCCAGGATCTGACGCTCTCCTGGTTCTCCTACTGGAGCCCCACCGACGCCGATGCCTACCTGCGCCCCAAGGCGACCTATCGATGGAGCGACCGCTGGATCGGCGAGGCGGGGCTCAACGTGTTCCTCGGCTCGGCCCCGTGGACCTTCTTCGGGCAGTTCGAGCGCTGACCCACTGCGCCACGGCGGTTTCTCTTGTGTTTCTCGCCGCCAGCCACTAGCCTTGGAGCGACCGTGGCGTTCGACCGGCAGGATTTCCCCAAGGGCCTCGAGCTCCCCGACTTCGCGCGGTGGCGCGAGCGAGGCTCCCGGTGGCGCGGGCCCGGCGGCGGTGCGCTGCGCTGGATCGTCCTCGCCGCGGCCCTGCTCCTGGTTCTCACCAGCGTCTTCTACACGGTCGATCCCGAAGAGGTGGCGGTGGTGGTGCGGCTCGGGAAGTACGTCCGCCAGGAGCCGCCCGGCCTCCACCTCAAGCTGCCGCTCGGGATCGAGCGGGTGTGGAAGGTGCCGGTGCTCCGCCAGCTCAAGGCGGAGTTCGGCTTCCGCACCGTCGCCGCCGGCATCCGGAGCGAGTTCGTCTCCCAGGGGTACACCGACGAGTCGAGCATGCTCTCGGGAGACCTCAACGCCGCGGTGGTCGAGTGGGTCGTGCAGTACCGCATCTCGAACGCCGAGAACTACCAGTTCCGGGTGCGCGGCGTCGAGGAGACCTTCCGCGCCATGAACGAGGCGGTGGTGCGGACGGTGGTCGGCGACCGCACGGTCAACGAGGTGATCACGGTCGGACGGCAGGAGATCGAGGACGAGGTCCGCACCCGTCTCCAGGCGCTGTGCGACGAGTACCAGACCGGCATCCGCGTCGATCGCATCGTGCTGCAGACCGTGAATCCTCCCGATCCGGTGAAGCCCTCGTTCAACGAGGTCAACCAGGCGGAGCAGGAGAAGGAACGGCTGATCAACGAGGCGCAGGCGCAGTACAACCAGGTGATCCCCCGGGCCGAGGGCGAGGCGCTGCGCGCGATCCAGGAGGCGGAGGGCTACGCGCTGAACCGCGTGAACCAGGCGCAGGGCGACGCTTCCCGCTTCCGCGCGCTCTACCAGGAGTACCGCGGCGCGCCCGAGGTGACCCGCCGGCGCATCTATCTCGAGACGCTGGCTGAGATCCTGCCCAAGGCGGGGCGCAAGCTGGTCCTCGACGACCAGCTCGAGGGCCTGATGCCGCTGCTCAGCATGGACGGCACGCCGCTTCCGCTGGTCCCTCGCGAGGAGGCGGCGCGATGAGGAGCGTGGGGCTCGCGATCGCCTTCCTGCTCCTGCTCCTGCTGGCCCTCTCCGTCTTCGTGGTCAACGAGTGGGACCAGGTGGTCATCACGCAGTTCGGACGGCCGGTGGGCGATCCCATCACCGACCCCGGGCTCAAGCTGCGCGTTCCGCTGATCCAGACCGTGCACCGCTTCGACCGTCGCTTCCTCGAGTGGTCGGGCGATGCGGCGGAGCTGCCGACCCGGGACAAGGTCTTTATCTGGATCGACGTCTACGCCCGCTGGCGGATCAGCGATCCGCTCCAGTTCCTCGAGAACCTGCACGACGAGCAGCGCGCCCAGTCGGTGCTCGACGACATCCTCGACGGCGAGACGCGCAACGTCGTCGCCAACCACGACCTGCGTCAGGTGGTGCGCTCGACCAACCGCACGCCGGTGCTCGACGAGACCCTCGGCGAGCTCGAGTCCACCCT
>DATKDQ010000335.1:0-13930 GCA_035544635.1 Thermoanaerobaculia bacterium | reverse complement strand
CGCGCGTTGCGCTCGGCGATCAGCTCTTCCTTGCTGATGCCGCGCGCGCTCGAGATGCCCTCGATCGCCATCGGCGTGTTCATCAGGCCCGGCATGATCACGTTCGCCCGGATACCGTAGCGCGCGTTGCCGATGGCGATCGAATGGGTGAGAGCGTTGACCGCGGCCTTCGAGGCCTTGTAGGCGACGATTCCGACCGAGCACACCGCGGCGACCGACGAGATGTTGATGATCGAGCCCGAGAGCTGCTTGCGCATTATGGGCAGCACGTGCTTGCAGGAAAAGAGCGTTCCCTTGAGGTTCACGTCCAGGATGCGCTGGAGCACCTCCTCGGTGAGGTGCGTCGGTCCCGCGTCGCCGCCGCCGATGCCGACGTTGTTGTGCAGGACGTCGATGCGGCCGTAGGCGGCGAGTGCGGCCTGCGCGAACGCGTGGCAGTCCTGTTCGCGCGTGATGTCGGCCTCGAAGGCGGTGGCGCGTCCGCCCTCCTTGCGGATCATCGCCACGGTCTCTTCGGCGGAGGCGAGGTTGCGGTCCACGCACACCACGCTCGCCCCCTCGCGGGCGAAGAGAATCGCGGCGGCGCGCCCGTTGCCGATGGTGTCGCCCGGGGTCTGGCCGGCGCCGACGATCACGGCGAACTTGTCGTGAAGCCTCTTGGCCATCCCGTTACCCCTCCCCGGACCGCGGCGGCGCGGGCTCTCCCCTAGGTCGAGGCCTTGGGGTCAGCGGCTGCCGGCCGCACCCACGGGGAATCCCTCGACGCCGGGATCGAGCTCGACCCCGCAGCTGTTGAGCACCATCGACACCAGGGTGTACTGGCCGACGGCGAACACCAGATCGAGCATCTGCTGGCGGTCGTATCGAGCGGCGAGACGTTCCCAGGTGGCGTCAGAGATCCGCGAGTCGTGGTGGAGCTCGTCGGCGGCGCGCAGCAGATCGGCGTCCGACGGGCTCCAGTCCTTGGCGTCGGGCCCGATCGGGATGCGCCGGATCTCCTCGTCGGTGAGACCGGCCTCCCGTCCGATCCGAACGTGCTGCCCCCACTCGTATTCCGAGCGGCAGAGCCAGCCGATGCGCAGGATGACGAGCTCGCGTTCGCGCGGCGGCAGCGTCGACTTGAAGAGCACGTGGTTGCCGAACACGGTCCAGCGCTTGAGGAGCTTGGGATGGTGCGCCAGGGTGCGAAAGATGTTGAGCACCCGCCCGTCGCCGGGAGCGGCCCTGTTCTCTCGGCTGAACACCGCGGTGATCTCGGGGTCCCACTGCGACTCGGGTAGAGGTTGGATGCGGGGCGCGACGGACATGGGCGACCTCCTGGCGGCTGCGACCGTGGGGCGGACCGGGCCGAGAAGTATATGGCGGGAGCGCGAAACCGAGCGCACCTCGGAACCCGCCTCGACCGAGAAGGCGGCGATGCCGGTCGGGCGCGGTGCCCGCGGCGTCCGTCCGGCGCGGCGGCTTGGTACCATCGCCGCCGCCATCGAGCCGGAGAGCATGATCGACATGGGAACGCTCGAAAGCAGGACGGCGCTGGTGACCGGCGCCGGCAGAGGGATCGGCGCCGCGCTGGCGCGCAAGCTCGCCTCGGAGGGCGTCGCGGTGCTCGCGACCGACCTCGACGCCGAGCCGCTCGAGCGCGTGGTCGGCGACATCGGTGCGGCGGGCGGATCGGCGGTGGCGCTCGCCGGCGACGTGACCGCCGGCGATTTCGCCGCGCGCGCGGTGGCCCGCGCCGTCGAGGACATGGGCGGCCTCGACATCCTGGTCAACAACGCCGGCTACATCTGGAACACGACGATCCAGAACACCAGCGACGAGCAGTGGGAGGCGATGCTCGAAGTGCACCTGACGGCGCCGTTTCGCCTCCTCCGCGTGGCCGCCGACTACTTTCGCGCACAGAGCCGGCGCGAGGCCGAGGAGGGCGTGGTGCGCCGGCGCAAGGTGGTCAACGTCTCCTCGCTCTCCGGGCTCGGCGGCGAGCCCACCCAGGTCGCGTACGCGACCGCGAAGGCGGGTGTGGTCGGGCTCACCAAGAGCCTGGCCAAGGCGTGGGGCCGCTACCACGTCAACGTCAACTGCGTCGCCTTCGGCTACATCGAGACCCGGCTCACGCAGGGGTGGCAGGGCGACCCGGCGACGATCGAGGTCAAGGGCCGCCGGCTCAAGGTCGGCTTCGACCGCCGCGTCGCCGAGTCGCTGATGGCCCGAGTCCCGCTGGGACGCGCGGGCACAGCCGAGGAGGGCGCCGGCGCGATCTATCTGTTGTGCCTGCCCGAGGCGGACTACGTCACCGGGCAGGTCCTGGTGTGCGACGGTGGGGCGTTCCAGTAGAGAGACGTACCACCTCGGCTTGGGTCGCCCTGGTTCGAGCGGCCCGCGGCGGACGACGAGACGCGTCCTGGAGACACGGCACGAGCGTCCGTGCCGTGAGTGCGCCGTGGTCGAGGGGTCGCCCTCAGTCGTAGATGCCGTCGAGGAGCCAGAGGTCGGACTCGCGGTCGCGATAGATGCGGTAGAGCCCGCCGCCGTCGAGCTCGACGTCCCAATACTCGCGGCGCACCGGCGCTTCGGTCCACCAGCCCTCCTCGAGCTCCCAGGGTCCGGAGGCGACGCGCACGGCGCCTTCGATCCGAGGGGAAGCCCCCGCAGCGGGACGTGATCCGGCGGCGGCGGCGGAGCGCTGTCGGCTGGGAACCGCGACCACGGCGCGCGGGTCGGCCGGAAGCGCCGGGGGTCGAACCGGCCGCAGGAACGCCGGGGAGCCACCGGCGGCGGGACGGGTGTTCACCTCGATCTCGACCGCGGGCCGCAGCACGCGCACGGCCAGAAGCCCCCGCGCGCGCGGGGGCTGCGCGCGCACCCGGGGCGGTGGCGGGGGGCGGAAGTCGGCGAGGGCGAAGCGCTCGGGCCGATGCCCGTCGGCCAGCGCGGGGGATCCCACGCGGCCGGGGCCGAGCAGCGCGAAGAGGCGCGCCAGGGTGGTGGCGAGCCGCTCCGGCGAGAGTGCCGCCGGACCGAAGATCGAGAGCTGCGCGGCCCGTGGCCGATCCGGCTGCGCGGTGAGCGCGAAGCCGACCACCGGCGCTCCCGGAGTGTGCTGCTCGAGGTCGAGGCGCACCAGCGTGAGGAGCGTCTTGGTGTCCCGTGTCGGGCTCGGGAGCGTGAGGCTGCGCTGGTAGACGCCGTCGGGCTCCAGACGCAGCGACATCTCGAGCCGCGCGCAGCCGAGCCCCTGCGTCTCGAGGCGGCGGCACAGGCGGTCGAGCGCGGCGCGCGCCAGGAAGAGGAACGGCTCGAGGTTGACCAGCGGCCACTCGAGCATCATGCCTTCGCGAAAGTCTGGCGGGGCCGATCGCGGCACCAGCGGCCGCAGGTCGAGCCCGCGCGCGCTGGCGTGGAGCTCGCGCCCGATCTCGCCCAGCCGGCTCGCCACCTCGGCGGCGGGGAGGCGCGCGAGCTCGCCGATCGAGCGCAGCCCCCACCGCTCGAGCGTCTCGGCGATCTCGATGGAGGGCGAGAGCCGCTCGAGTGGGAGCGGCGCGAGAAAGGCCGGCTCGTGACCTGCCGGCACCACGGTGGGGGTGGGGAAGAGGCTCGCGGCCGTCCTCGCGGCGAGCTTGTTGGAGGCGATCCCCACGCGGACCGGGAGGCGCTCGCGATCGAGGGCGTGGAGCAGCGCCTTGCCGAGCTCGCGCTCGGGCTCCTCCCGCCCGATACCTCCGTGGGCCGGCTCCTTGCCGCGATAGTGGCGGTCGAGCCCGTGGAGATCGAGATAGGCGACTCCCGGGCCGCCGTCCTCGACCCGCGGCGAGAAGGTCTCGGCGGTCTCGAGCAGGACCTCCTGCGCGGTCGCCTCGCACTCGATGTCGCGGGCGCGCGCGACCAGCTTCGGTACCAGCGCGCGCGCCTGCGTGAGCGTTGAGCCGGGACGGACACCGGCGCGCCGAGCGGCCCGGGTCGCGGCCAGGACCCGAGCGGCCTGGCCGTTGCCCTCGACGATGGCGAGCGCCTCGCCGGCGAGCTCCGGCTCCGCGCGCAGCCGGGCGGCGAGCGGGAAGAGCGGGCAGGCGGCGCAGGCGATGCGGTTCACAGACGACCACGGCGCAGCGTCAGCTCGGCGGCGGACTCGGGGACACGGCCGCGCGTCTTCTTCAACACCACGCGCGAGCCGATCCCCTGGAGCAAACGGTGGGGCGGAGCGTCGCCGCGCCATCGCGCCCGTCCGCCCCGCGCCTCGAGGACCGTGGTGGCCGCGGCACCGCAGGCGCGGTACGGCGTCGAGACCAGGAGCACCGCGCGATGGGAGCGCGCCGCGGCGTGGAGGCGCAGCCAGTGGCTCTGGGCGCCGCGACCGCCGGGCACCGGCGGCGTGCCGAGGTCGCAGACGACGAGCGGGAAGCCGCCGCTGATCGCGGTCTCGGCGGCGGCGAGCGCCTGCTTCGGGTCCGCCGGACGGAGCCAGAGCAGCCGCTCGAGCACGACGCCGGCGCGGACCGCGTCCTGCGGGTCGAAGTGGTCGCCGAGATCGATCAGTACGGTGGCCTCGCCGACGTTACCGGCCGCGGCGAGGAGCGCGAGCACCACCGAGAAACGCCCACTCGAGCGATCGCCCACCAGCTCGTAGAGCTCCCCTCGGCGCAGGCCCGCGGGCAGGAGCCGAGCGAGCGCGGCGAGCGTGATTGGCAGCGCGTCGTCGGGGGTGCGGCGCTCGAGCAGGTCGCGCGCGGTCTGGAGGCCGAGATCGAGAGGGGCGAGCTGGTGGAGCGGAACGGCGGACATCGACGTCCGGCGACCGGGCAGTACGACCGCCGGGACGGATCAGAGTATGGCGTAAAAGAGGCGTAAGTCAATGTCCCTTTGCCAGCAACCCGCGGACGGCGCGTAGCCGGCCCTCGTTCTCCGCCGGCTCGATCCCGAGGAGGTGGCACATCAGCTCGTAGAGATGGAGGTTCTCGATCCGGCCCACGCGCGCGTTCACCGCCAGACCGGGGCCGTGCCCGATGAGGATGCCGTGCATCGACCGTAGGCGGGGGTCATAGCCGTGCATGCCCAGGGGCGGCGGCCGACCGGTGGCCCCTCTCGCCTCGCGCAGGTTCCAGCCTTCCTCCACGGCGACGATGAGCGGCGGGATGCGCGGGTGATCGCGGTATCGCCAGCTCCGCGGGGTGCTCTCGCGCCGCCATACGGTGAGCACCGGGTGGGCGGCTGCGAGGGCGCGGCGGATCGGCTCGACGCGCTCCGGCGGCGGTCGCAGGAAGATCGCTGGCGTTTCGCCGGTGACCTCGACGCCCGCGAGGTCGACGAAGTCCTCGAGCACCAGGGTCTGCTCGCCGGGAGTGTCCGCCATGCCGTGATCCGAGACTACGAGCAGGTTCACCCGCCCGAAGAGCCCGCGCTCCTCGAGCCCCTCGAGCAGGAGCCCGATCCAGCGATCGACGCGTGCGATCGCGGCGGCCGTCTCCGGGCTCCGCGTGCCGGTGTCGTGCCCGGCGCCGTCGACGTCGCTCCAGTAGAGCGTCAGGAATGACGGCCGGCGATCGGCGGGGAGATCGAGCCAGCCGAGGACGATGCGCACCCGCTCCTCGCCGGCGAGCTGGCCGTCGTAGGGCAGCCAGTAGGTCGGACGCACGCCGCCGATCTCGGCCTCGGAGCCGGGCCAGAAGCAGGTCGCGGCGCGGAGCCCCTGGCGCTCGGCGGTCACCCAGATCGGTTCGCCGCCCCACCAGCGCCCATCCTCCACCGCCGCGCGGTCGGCGAGGGAGAAGCGCCCGAGCACGGCGTCGGCCATGGTGTTGGCGACGACGCCGTGGCGATCGGGATGGAGGCCGGTGACGATCGTGTAGTGGTTGGGGAAGGTTTTCGACGGGAAGACCGGGACGAGCCCGCGCGCCGCGACCCCCTCGCGCGCGAGCCGGCGCAGGTTCGGCGCCGGATGGCGATCGAGATAGTCCCAGCGGAAGCCGTCGATCGAGATCAGTACGAGTGGAGTAGACCCGGCCGCCGCCGAGCCGGCCGGGGAGGCGGCGCCGTCGGCCCCGGGTGCGCCGTGGTGCGCAGACGCCGCCAGCCAACCCAGCAGCAGCCACGCCGAGAGGCGGGATGTCACGACCCGGACGGTGGCTGCCTCAGGAGATTGGGATCGACCGTGATTCCCTTGAGCGCGTTGTGGATCGCCATCGGCGGGATACGCCAGCTATGGCCCGTGACGCGACCCACTTCCTTGCCGCCACTGTAGACGATCCCGGTCGGGAAGTCGTTGATGCCGAGCTCGCGGCCCACCGGGTCGCTCGACGCATTGAGCGGCAGGCCGTGGAACTCGAACTTGAGCTTCGGGTTGTCGATCTCGTCGATCACCTTCAGGATTCCGGGCAGGAGCTCGCGGCACACCTGGCACTGCGTGGAGATGAAGATCCTGACCAGCACGTCGTCGGGCCAGGACTCGAGCACGTCCATGTAGACCATGCTCGGCTTGGCCGACGCCGCCTTGTAGGCGTACGACGGATCGTAGGCGACGATCTCCTCGATGGTGCGCGGACCCAAGAGCGGCGGCTTGTCGAGGAGTCGCACCTTCTTACCGCCGAGCTCGAACACCGGCTTGTCGTCGACCAGCGTGAAGGTGGCGAGCACCGTCTTCTCGCCTTCGGACCTCCACGCCAGGGCTCCCCGCGGCGCGTCCGTGAGATCGCCGGTGCTGAGCCTCTGGACGGTCTTGTTGCGCGGCACGATCGCGATGGGGTGGGGAAGCTGCGGCGCGATCACGAGCACGGCGGCCGCTTCCGGGGAGTGGAACATGCGCACACCCTCGGTCACCACTTTGCCGTCGAGCTCGAGAAGGTAGGAGCCGATCGGCTCGAAGATCATCGAGGTGCTCGCCCTCGCCCACCCCGGCGCGAGCAGCAGTAGGGCGGCAGCGATCGCTGGCGCGAGCCGCGGGCGCAGGCTCGCGGGCGGGCGGACCGAGGCGAGCGGGACGGCGACGGGAGCACCGGTGGGTATGGCGTTCATCGGCCGTGAGTCTACCCGACCCCTATGGGGCGACGCCATAGAGCGCGTCGACCTTGCCGCGCGCGTAGGCGAGGAAGGGCTGGGGCGACAGGGGGGCTCCGGTGGCGCGCTCGAGCAGCTCGTCCGCGGTGTAGCGGCTGCCGTGCCGGTGCACGTGCTCGCGCAGCCAGCGCAGGAGAGCGTCGGGCTCGCCGGCGGCGAATCGCGGTCCGAGCGCACCGAGGTCGCGCTCGGCGGCGGCGTAGAGCTGTGCGCTCGCCAAGCTCCCCAGCGCGTAGGTCGGAAAGTAGCCGAAGAGCCCGGTCGCCCAGTGGATGTCCTGGAGCACGCCTTCGGCGTCGTCGCGCGGCTCGAGCCCCAGGAGCGTCCGATAGCCGTCGTTCCACGCGGCCGGCAGCTCGGCGACCGCGATCTCTCCGCCGATCAGCGCCAGCTCGAGGCGGAAACGGACGAGGATGTGCGCGATGTAGGTGACCTCGTCGGCGTCGACCCGGATCGGCCCCGGCGCGATCCGGTTCACCGCGCGCCACAGCGACTCCGGGTCGTGCGTCGGCGCGGCGGGGAAGTGCTGGCGGAAGTGTTTCGCGGCGAAGATCCAGAAATCGGCGTGGCGGCCGACGTGGTTCTCCCACAGCCTCGACTGCGACTCGTGGAGGCTCATCGAGCGCGCGATCCCGAGCGGCCGGCGCCGCCACTCGACCGGCAGACCCTGCTCGTAGAGGCCATGACCCGCCTCGTGGAGAATGCCGAAGAGCCCCGGACGGAAGTCCCGCTCGTCCCATCGCCAGGTCAGGCGCACGTCGCCCGGATCGAGCCCGGTGCAGAACGGATGGGTTGATGCGTCGAGTCGGCCGCGCTCGAGGTCGAAGCCGATCCGCGCGGCGGCCCAGGCGCCGAACGCGAGCTGCGCCTCGCGCGGGAAGGCGCCGCGCGCCGCGCTCTCGTCGACCTCGACGCCCGAGGAGGAGGCCGCCGCGACCAGCGCGGCGAGGTCTCCGGACAGGCGATCGAAGAGAGGCGCCAGACGCGCGGTGCGCAGGCCGGGCTCGTACTCGTCGAGCAGCCCGTCGTAGGGATGGTCGCCCATGGCGCGGATCTGCGCCTCCTCGCGGCGCAGCTCGACGATGCGCTCGAGCGCCGGCGCGAACACAGCGAAGCTCTTCTCCTGGCGCGCCCGCTGCCACGCGACCAGCCCGACGCTCGCTGCCGCCGCCAGGGCTTGCACCAGACGCTCCGGCACAGCGGTCGCACGATCGATCTCACGCCGCGCGACGGCGAGCTGCTCGTGCTCGAGGCTCGCTCGAGCGGCGCGCTCGAGGCCCGCCGCGACCTCGTCCGCGAGCTCGCTCGACGTGAGCAGGCGGTGGCGCAGCCCGGCGAGAGTGGCGAGGACGTGGCCGCGCCGGACGTGCCCCGACTGCGGCATCATGGTCTCCTGGTCCCAGCGCAGGATCTCCTCGGTGGTGAGGAGGTCGGAGACCTCGCCCCAGAGCTCGTAGAAGCGCCTCGGATCGTAGGTCATGATCAGTGGGGAGCCGCCGTGTCGCGCGGCCGGCGGAGTCTAGCAGGAGCCGGCCCGGGCACGCCCGCGCCTGCGCTCACCTGTCGATGCCGCGCGCGGGCGGGGTATCATGGCCCTCCGCTGCCGGATGGTCGAGCGGAGGGGCGGTGCGGCGGCGCGCACCGCGAAGGCCTGGAAGGCGAGCGCCGCGGATCGACGCCGCGAGCGACGGACAGAGCGCGAGAGCAGCACGACATTCGAATGTACCGGCACGGTGGACCGACCGAGCTCGCGTCCCGGAAGGCGGTGGCGCGTGTCCCGTGAGACGCCGCAGGCGGCGTCGAGCGGAGCGCGCCAGGACGGCCGCAGGCGGCGTGTGCTCTCCGGGATTCAACCGTCCGGCGCGCTGCACATCGGCAATTACGTCGGCGCCATCCGGCAATGGGTGAGGGGACAGGACCGGCGCGAGAACTTCATCTGTATCGTCGATCTGCACGCCATCACGGTGACGCAGGAGCCGGCGACGCTCGAGCGCCGGACGCGGGAGCTGGCGGCGCTGCTCTTCGCCTGCGGCATCGATCCCGCTCGCACCACACTCTTCGTCCAGAGCCACGTGCGCGCGCATGCCGAGGCGGCGTGGATCCTCGGCTGCGTCACGCCGCTGGGCTGGCTCGAGCGGATGACGCAGTACAAGGCCAAGGCGCAGCAGCAGAAGAGCGTGTCCACCGGGCTCCTCACCTATCCGGTGCTGCAGACTGCCGACATCCTGCTCTACGATGCTGACGAGGTCCCGGTGGGGGAGGATCAGAAGCAGCACATCGAGCTCGCGCGCGATATCGCGCTGCGCTTCAACCAGATCTACGGGGAGACCTTCGTTGTACCGGAAGGTGTCATTCCCGAGATCGGAGCGCGGGTGATGGGCTTCGACGATCCCACGCAGAAGATGTCGAAGAGCGGAGAGGGGCGCGATCACGCCGTCCTCCTCACCGACCCCGACGACCGGATCGATCGCATCCTCCGCCGGGCCGTAACCGACTCGGGCCGCGATATCGTCCTCTCGGACGCGCCGGAGAAGGCGGGAGTCAGGAACCTGCTGACCCTCTACCAGGCCCTCACCGAGAGGTCACGCGCCGAAGTGGAGGCCGACTTCGCGGACGCGCGCGGCTACGGCGAGCTCAAGCAGCGGGTCGCGGAGGTGGTGATCGAGACGGTGCGGCCGATCCGGCAGCGCTTCGAGGCGCTCTACGCCGACGAGGCCGAGCTCGATCGTCTGCTCGCCGTCGGCGCCGAGGCGGCGCGGGCGGTCGCCGAGCCGAAGATCGAGCTGGTGAAGGAGCGTGTGGGCTTTCTCCCCGCGCGCAAGACATGACTCGACGACTCCTCATCGCCGGTCACCTGCAGCAGGAGCTGCGCGTCGCCATCGTCCAGGATTCGACGCTCGAGGAGTACCAGTTCGAGGTCGCCGAGGGCGGGCTCACTCGGGGCAATATCTACCGCGGGACCATCGCATCGATCGAGCCCTCCTTGAACGCCGCGTTCATCGACTACGGCGCCGCCCGCCACGGCTTCCTCGCCTGCCGCGACGTGGTGAAGGAGGCGCGCTACCGCGAGCCGCCGAAGGGACAGCAGCCGCGCATCGCCGAAATCCTCGAGCGCGGCAAACCGATCGTGGTGCAGGTGACGCGCGATCCCGAGGGGCGAAAGGGGGCGGTCCTCACCACCAACCTGTCGCTCCCCGGCCGCTACCTGGTGCTGATGCCGTTCGACGACAGCCGCGGGGTCTCGCGCAAGGTCGAGAACGAGGAGGAGCGCAAGGCGCTGAAGGCGCTGGCCGCCGACCTCGACCTGCCGCCGGGATGCGGCGTCGTGGTGCGCACCAACGCGCGGGAGCAGAACCGGCGCGAGCTCAACAAGGATCTCCAGGGGCTGCTGCGGGTGTGGCAGCGGATCCAGGAGGAAGCGATGGCCGGCTCCGGCATCCGCGTCCTGTACAGCGACGAGGACCTCCTGCTCAGGGTGTTCCGCGACTACCTCGACGCCAAGGTCGACGAGATCCTGGTGGACGACGACGAGATCGCGCACAAGGCGCAGGGCTACCTCGACTCGTTCATGCCCAAGGGCAAGGTGGCGGTCAAGCGCTACCAGGAGCGCCTGCCGATGTTCACCCGCTCGGGGCTCGAGGAGCAGATCGAGCGCATCTACCAGCGCCGGGTGCCGCTCCCGAGCGGCGGCTCGGTGGTGATCGAGCAGACCGAGGCGCTCACCGCGATCGACGTGAACTCGGGATCCGCGACGCAGTCGGGCAGCCAGGAGGAGACCGCGCTGCGCATCAACCTCGAAGCCGCTGCCGAGGTCATGCGCCAGCTCCGGCTGCGCGACATCGGCGGCCTCATCGTGATCGACTTCATCGACATGGCGCGCCCGCCGTACCGCAAGCAGGTGGAGAAGGCGGTGCGCGACGCGCTCAAGACCGACAAGGCGCGCACGCGGGTGGCCCGCATCTCCGCCAACGGCCTGCTCGAGATCAACCGGCAGCGGCTGCGGCAGCCGCTCGCCGAGCGCCAGTTCATGGAGTGCCCGACCTGCCAGGGGCGCGGCCGCATCCCCAACCTCGACACCGCCTGCGTGCAGCTGTTGCGCCGCCTCGAGGCCCGCGCGGCGACCGGCACCATGAAGAGCGTGGTGGTGCGCCTTCATCCGCAGATGGCCGACACCTTCCAGAACTCGCGGCGGCGCGAGCTGGCGGCGCTCGAGGAGGAGTTCGGAATCCGCATCGACGTCAAGGCGTCGCCGGTGCTCGAGCGGCTCGACGAGGACGTGCAGTGGACGTCCCTGTCGAAGGACGAGCGCGCCGAGCGCCGTGAGGAGGCCGCCGTCGAGGCGGGAGCGATGACCCAGCCGGTCGCGCTCGCCGCGCCGGGACCAGCCGCGAAGCCCCGGCCAGCGCGGTCCGCCGCGGCAGCGTCCAAGAGCGCTCCCGCGCGCGCGGCGTCGCGGCGCACGCCCGCCGCCGCGGCGACCGCCGGAGAGGACGGCGGCGAGGAAGGCGCGCCAGACGGCGGCGCGGGCGATGCCGCCGAGGAAGGCGCGCCGGACGGCGGCGCGGGCACCGGCACCGGCGCCTCCCGCAGCCGGCGCCGGCGGGGCGGGCGGTCCCGGCGAGGACGAGGCGGTCGCAAGCAGGCGGCCGCGCCGACGCCCAGCGAGAGCTGAGCGTGCCGGTGGATCGGGAAGGGCCGCCCAAGCCGGCGTGGCTCGAGGAGATCTTTCCCTGGCGGCAGCGCGCGATGGTCGTCAACGGGCGCCGCATGGCGTTCGTCGACGAGGGCCCGCGCGACGGCCTTCCGGTGCTCCTCCTCTCGGGAAACCCGACCTGGGGCTTCCTCTACCGTGATTTCTTCGCTCCGCTGACCGGGGCCGGATACCGCGCGATCGCGCCCGACTGGGTGGGTGCCGGTTACTCCGACCATCCGCGCGTCGACTCGGCGTTGACGCTGGCGCACCACGTCGCGGATCTGGTCGCGCTCCTCGACCAGCTCGATCTCCATCACTTCGCCATCGTGGGCCAGGACTGGGGCGGGCCTCAGGGGGTCGGCGCGGCGCTCCAGCGCGTCGAGCGGCTGCGCGCCCTGGTGCTCATGAACACCTGGCTGTTCGTGGGCTGGGTGGGCTCGTTCCACTCGTCGGCGCGGCCCTGGACCACCTGGCACGCGCCGCTCTTGGGGCAGTACCTGATGAAGCGCGTCAAGGTGCTGTCCCAGCACGGACCCTCCGCGATCACTCGCCGCGGCATGAGCGAGGCGGAAGCGGCCGCCTATCACCACGTCTACGGCGAGCCGGAGTCGGACGCCGTGGTCCTCACCTGGCCGCGCACCATCCCGATGCGCCAGGGCGATCGCGGGTGGGCTGACATGGCCGCGATCGAGCGGCGATTGGGTGAGCTCGCCGCGGTGCCTTGCACGCTGCTGTGGGCGCCCGAGGACGCGGTGTTCCCGATCGAGTACGCCGAGCGGCTGAAGGCGCTCCTGCCGCACGCCGAGGGCCCGACCTGCTTCGATCGCGCCGCGCACTTCCTGCAGGACGATCGCGGCCCTGACCTGGCGCGCGCGGTGGTCGAGTTCCTCGATCGGGTGGCGCGGTGAGCTTCATCGAGCCCGATTCCGAGGAGCTCGCGCTGCTGCGCGCCGACCCGCTGCTCTGGGAGCAGGAGCTCGACGTCCGTCCCGAGGTCGCGCGCGACCTCGAGCGCGCGCTCGGGCGCCGGGCCGGAGAGGTGTTCTGGCGCTCGCGCCACGACCACCTCTACTCACTCGAGCTCGCCGATCTCGGCCGCGGCGTCCCGAGCATGGCCAAGGTGAACGGCTGGTGGGACCGCTTCGAGCCGCGTCCGCCCGAGCACGAGATCGACGCCGACCTCGTCGATCTCTGCCTCTGGATCGCCGAGGCTGCCGACAGCCTGGATCCCGAGGACGTGAGGCGGGTGTTCCGGTTCGCGGGGACGCCTTCGGGTTGGCCGGAGGGGAGCGTGCTGCGCACGCCGGAGGAGCGCTTCGAGGGCTTGCCGGGGTTCGACTGGACACCTCGATTCGTCGACATCGAAGGCCTGCGCATGGCGTACCTCGAGGCTGGCGGCGGCGGCCCCAGCGAGCCCGCGAGCGGCGGCCCCGCGGCCAGTACCCGCGCGGAGGCGTCGCGCGCGGAGTGCTTTCTCCTGCTCCACGGCGAGCCGACCTGGAGCTATCTCTACCGCCACATGATCCCCGTCCTCGCCGAGGCCGGACGAGTCGTGGTGCCCGATCTCGTCGGCTTCGGCCGCTCGGACAAGCCGGCTCTGCCACAGGCGTACAGCTACCGAGCGCACGCGCGCTGGCTCCACCGCTTCGTCGAGTCGCTCGATCTGCGCGGCGTGACGATGGTGTGCCAGGACTGGGGAGGCCTGCTCGGCCTCCGCGTGCTGGCGCGTGCGCCGCAGCGCTTCCGTCGCGTGGTGCCGATGAACACGGGATTTCCCTGCGGCGAGCCGCCGCCCGAGGCCTTCCTCGTCTGGCGGCAGTGGTCGCAGCGGCAACCCGCGATCGACGTGCCGCTGCTGATGCGTCGCTCGGTGCGACGCGCAGGGTTCGCTCCGGAGGAGGCGGCCGCGTACGGCGCGCCGTTCCCCTCGCGCGAGCATCAGCTCGCGGCGCGGATCTTCCCGCGTCTCGTCCCGACGCGGCCCGATCACCCAGGGGCGTACGAGAATCGCCGAGCGACGGAGGTGCTGCGCGGGCTCGCTCTCCCGGTGCTGCCGATCTGGGGCGACGCCGATCCGATCACGAAGGCTTGGGAGCCACGCGTCCGCGACCTGTTCGCGCGGGCGGAGCTGGCGGACACCGTGTGGGTCCGAGGCGCCGGCCACTTCCTCCAGGAGGACGCCGGGGA
>DATKDQ010000334.1:0-2127 GCA_035544635.1 Thermoanaerobaculia bacterium | reverse complement strand
TTGCGGTAGAGGGTTGACGGATCGATCCCGAGGATCTCGGCCGCCTTCGCCTTGTTGCCCCCCTCGGACTGGAGCACCCACAGGATGTACGCGCGCTCGATCAGCTCGAGCGTGGGGTTCGAGGCCGGTCGCTCGTCCACGAGCGCGGGTCCGGCCGGCTCGACGATGCGTGCGGGCAGGGCGTCGAGGCCGACGACGTCGTCATTCGTCAGGATCGCGGCGCGCTCGAGAGCATTCTCGAGCTCGCGGACGTTGCCGGGCCAGTCGTAACGACGGAGGGCGGCGAGCGCGTCCTCGCTGAGTCGGAGCGGCGCGGCCCGGCCGTTGCTGCTGCCGCGCAGGAAGTGATCGGCGAGAATGGGGATGTCCTCGGCGCGGTCGCGCAACGGCGGCATGTGCAGCGCGATGACATTCAGCCGGTAATAGAGGTCGCTGCGAAAGCCGCCTCTGCGGATCTCCTGCTCGAGGTCGCGGTTGGTGGCGGCGATGATGCGCACGTCGATCTTCACCGCTTCGGTAGCGCCGACCGGGACGACCTCGCGTTCCTGGACCGCGCGCAGCAGCTTGACCTGGAGCGACGGCGACATCTCGGCGACCTCGTCCAAGAAGAAGGTCCCGCCCTTGGCAGCGACCAGCAGGCCGTCGCGGTCCTTCACGGCCCCGGTGAAGCTGCCGCGCACGTGGCCGAACAGCTCCGACTCGAGCAGGCTCTCGGGCAGCGCGCCGCAGTTGATCGAGATGAAGGGACCGCCCTCGCGCTCCGAGAGCTGGTGGATGTAGCGCGCGACGATCTCCTTGCCCGTCCCGCTCTCGCCCGTGATCAGAACGGTCGAGTCGGTGGGTGCGACGGTCTCGGCGAGGCGTACCATCTCGAGGAAGGTGCGGTTCTTCCCGACGGGACGGCCGGAGCCGGTCCGGTCGCGGCGGCGGATCTCGCGCCGGAGGGCGACGTTCTCGGTGGTGAGCTGGCGGGTCTCCGCAGCGCGCCGGCAGAGCGCGACCAGCTCATCGTTGCCGAAGGGCTTCTGCAGGTAGTAGAAGGCGCCCTCGTTGACCGCCTTCATGGCGGACTGGAGGGAGGCCTGGGCGGTCATGAGGATGACCGGGACGCGCGCGTCCTTCTGGCGGACGGCCGCCAGCACCTCGAGCCCGCTGACCCCCGGCATGCGGATGTCGGTGACCACGATATCGGGCGCGATCTCGGCGAACCGGTCCAGCGCCTCCCGGCCGCTCTGGAACACGCTCGTCTCGAACCCTTCGCCCCGCAGCAGGATCTCGACCGTCTCGAGGATCGCCTGCTCGTCGTCGACGACCAGCACCTTCGGCCGCATCGCTCAGCTCCTGGACCCGTTGCCCTGATTGGGAAGAAACACCGTGAACCTCGCCCCGACGCCCGGCATGCCATCCACCAGGATCGCGCCGCGGTGCGCCTCGACCGCGCGATGCACCAGCGCCAGGCCGAGCCCGGTACCGCCATCGCGCGTGGTGAAGAAGGGGTCGAACAGGCGTGGCACATCCTCGTCCCGGATGCCCGGGCCCGTGTCGCTGACCACCAGCTTCGCACCCGCACCGACCTCCATGCCCGCCGGCAGGTCGGCCTCGCCCACCGGGGCGAGCTCGACCCGCACCACCCCGCCCTGCCCCACGTGCTGCACGCCGTTCAGCAGAAGGTTGAAGAGCGCCCGATGCAGCACGTCCCGGTCGCCGCCGACGGATACCGGCTCCGCCGGCCGGTCGAACTCGATCCGCTGCCCTTCTCCGGCGTCCGGATGCTGCGAGACGACCCCGATCGCGTCCATCACCAGCTCCGCCAGGTCCACGCTCCGAGACCGGCGCAGCTCCAGCCGGCTGAACTCCATGAAGTCCGCGAGCAGGACCGAGAGCCGGTTCGACTCCGCCACGACCAGGCGGCGCAGCACCCCGCGGTCGCGGTGGTCCAGCCGGTCCCCCGCCAGCTGCTCGACCGCACTCCGGATCGAGGCCAGCGGGTTCTTGATCTCGTGCGCCAGCGACGCCGCCAGCTCCGCCACCGCCTCCAGCCGCTCCGCTCGCCTCGCCGTCCGCTCGATCTGCTTCCCCTCCGTGATGTCCTGGAACACCGCCGTCACCCACGGCGCACCCTCCCGC
>DATKDQ010000333.1:0-3220 GCA_035544635.1 Thermoanaerobaculia bacterium | reverse complement strand
TCCTCTCGGCGGTCGAGGATCCGGCGCAGCATGCTCCTACACTACCGATTTCGGGGCTGGCGGTGCGTCGCTCGTGGAGTGGAGCCGCCTGCATCTGCTAACCTTCGCCGGTCCCAGAACCGGAGGAGGTCTCGATGCAGGCGTTCCTGGCGGAGCTCGTCGGCACGATGATGCTGGTCATCCTGGGTGACGGCGTGGTGGCGAACGTCGTGCTGCGCCGCACCAAGGGGCACCAGGGCGGATGGATCGTCATCACCACCGGGTGGGGGCTCGCGGTGGCGATCGCGGTCTACAGCGTCGGGCGCATCTCGGGCGCGCACATCAACCCGGCGGTCACGATCGGGCTGGCCTCGATCGGCCAGTTCGAGTGGGCGCAGGTGGGTCCCTACGTCGCGGCGCAGATGATCGGTGCGATCCTCGGCGCGGTGGTGGTGTGGGTCGCCTACCGGCAGCACTTCGGTGTAACCGAGGATCCGGGCGCGAAGCTCGCCGTGTTCTCGACCGGCCCCGAGATCCGCTCCACCGGCGCGAACTTCGCGACCGAGCTGATCGGCACCGCGGTCCTCGTCTTCGGCGTCCTGGCCATCGCCGCCAACGCGAACGAGCTCGTCGGCCAGCCCGGCGGGGTCGACCTGAGCGCGGTCTTCGCGACCGGCATCAACCCGCTCCTGGTCGGTTTCCTGGTGTGGGGGATCGGTCTCTCGCTCGGCGGACCCACCGGCTACGCCATCAACCCGGCGCGCGATCTCGGGCCGCGCATCGCGCACGCCATCCTGCCGATTCCGGGCAAGGGCGGCTCGGACTGGGGCTATGCCTGGGTGCCGATCCTCGGCCCGATCGCCGGCGGGATCCTGGGCGCGGTCGTGTTCCGGACGCTCGGTTTCTGATGCCGGGAGCGCACCGGTAGCTCACCAGGGAGGTCACGTGCCGCGATACGTTCTCGCCCTCGATCAGGGGACCACGTCCAGCCGCTCCATCCTCTTCGACCACGCCGGGACGGTGGCGGCGACGGCGCAGCGCGAGTTCCCGCAGCTCTACCCGTCGCCCGGGCACGTCGAGCACGATCCGGAGGCGATCTGGTCGTCGCAGCTCCGGACCGCGCGCGCCGTCCTGCGCCAGGCCAACGCCGCGCCCGGCGACGTCGCCGCGGTGGGCATCACCAACCAGCGCGAGACGGTCGTGCTCTGGGAGCGCGAGAGCGGGCGCCCGGTGGCGAACGCGATCGTGTGGCAGAGCCGGATCACGGCGCCGATCTGCGATCGGTTGAAGGCCGAGGGCCTCGAGCGCAAGTTCGCGCGCAAGACCGGCCTGGTCATCGACGCCTACTTCTCGGGCACCAAGATCAAGCATCTGCTCGACACCCACCGGGGGCTGCGCGCGCGCGCCGCCAGGGGAGAGGTGCTGGCCGGCACCATCGACTCCTTTCTCCTGTGGCGGCTCACCGGCGGGCGCGTCCACGCCACCGACGTCTCGAACGCGAGCCGCACTCTCCTCTTCAACATCCACACCCTGCGCTGGGATCCCGAGCTGCTCGAGATCCTCGACGTGCCGCGCGCCATGCTGCCCGAGGTGCGCCCGTCGAGCGGGATCCTGGGCGAGACCGATCCCAAGCTCTTCGGCGCCGCCATCCCGATCGCCGGCATCGCCGGCGACCAGCAGGCGGCCACCTTCGGGCAGGGCTGCTTCCGGCCGGGCATGGCGAAGAACACCTACGGCACCGGCTGCTTCCTGCTCATGAACACCGGCCCGAAGGCGGTCGCGTCGCGCAACGGGCTGCTCACTACCATCGGCTGGCAGATCGGCGACGAGGTGACCTACTGCCTCGAGGGCTCGATCTTCATCGCCGGCGCCGCCGTGCAGTGGCTGCGCGACGGGCTGGGGTTGATGCGCCGGTCGGGCGACGTCGAGCAGCTCGCCGAGACCGTACCCGACAACGGCGGCGTCTACTTCGTCCCGGCGTTCGTCGGCCTCGGCGCGCCGCACTGGGACCCCTACGCGCGCGGCACCATCGTCGGGATCGAGCGCTCGACGACGCGCGGCCACCTCGCGCGCGCGGCGCTCGAGTCGATGAGCTTCCAGACCCGCGACGTGGTCGAGGCCATGGAGCGCGACTCCGACGTGGCGCTGCGGGAGCTGCGCGTCGACGGCGGCGCCGCCGTCAACGACCTCCTGATGCAGAACCAGGCCGACATCCTCGGCAAGCGCGTACGCCGCCCGGTGGTCAACGAGACCACCGCGCTCGGGGCCGCCTACCTCGCCGGGCTCGGCGTCGGCTTCTGGCGCGACCGCACCGACGTCGAGCGGAACTGGGCGCTCGATCGCGAGTTCAAGCCCGCGATGCGCGCGCGCGAGCGCGACGCCCGGGTGGCGCGCTGGCGGGACGCGGTCGAGCGCGCGCGGGGGTGGGCGCGCCCGCGCGCCTGATCGCGCAGCGATCGCTGGATGCCGCCCTTCGCGGCGCTCCCCGGCCCCTCCCTGACCGAACCTCCAGCGCGCTCCCGCCAGCAGTTACGATCAGGCGATGAGCGCCGGGATGCGCCCCGACACCACCGGGCTCTTCGCGCCGTCCGACCTGGTGGTGGCGGCGACGCTGCCCCTGCTCTGGGTGGTCGCGCGGGTCGTGCCGGAGCCGAGCTGGCCGGCGGTGCTCGGTCTTCTGGCCGCGTGCAAGCCGCAGCGCCGGGCGGTACTGCGCGCGCGCCGCGAACGGATCGCGCGCGCTCTCGACGTCGACGCCGCGCAGGCCGGCCGGATTCTCGACGTGTTCCGCGCCGCCCACCTCGAGGAGCGCCTCCAGGTGCTCAAGGAGCGCTCGAGCGCGGGATGGCACCCGCCGATCCGGCTCGAGGGAGAGGAGCACCTCGTCGCCGCGCGCTCGAGCGGCCGCGGCGCGCTGCTCTGGGTCACCAATGCCGTGCTCGCCGGTCTGGTGGTGAAGAAGGCGCTCCACGCCGCGGGACATCCGCTCCACCACCTCAGCCGTCCCTCGCACGGCTTCTCCGCGACGCGGTTCGGCGTGCGGTGGCTGAACCCGATCCGCACCCAGGTCGAAGACCGCTACCTGGCCGAGCGCCTGGTGCTCTCGGCGGAGACCACCGTCGCCTGCATGCGCCGTCTGAGGACGCTGCTCGAGCAGGGCGAGATGGTCTCGATCACCGTCGGCGACTGGGCGCGCCAGAGCGTGGAGATCCCGTGCCTCGGGGGCCGGGTGCGGCTCGCC
>DATKDQ010000332.1:0-2137 GCA_035544635.1 Thermoanaerobaculia bacterium | reverse complement strand
CTCGACGTCAACGCCGCTCGGCTCTCGGCATCCTTCGTTCGGGGGTGGGCCTGATCGAGCTCCTGTTCTGGGCGGCGGCTGCTCTGCTGGCGTACACCTACGCCGGATTCCCGGTCCTCATCGGCCTGCGCGCTCTACTCGCTCCGCGCCCGGTGCGCCGAGCGCCCGTCAGGGCGCGCGTGAGCGTGCTGATCGCCGCCCACAACGAGGCGGATGTGATCGGGCAGAAGCTGGAGACGGTGCTCGCGGCCGCCGACGAACGCGTCGAGGTGCTGGTCGCCTCCGACGGCTCGGACGACGCCACCGAGGAGGTCGTGGCGGCGTTCGCGGACCGCCGTGTGCGCCTCCTCGCCTTGCCGCGGCGCGGCAAGGCGAGTGCACTGAATCAGGCGGTAGCGGCGGCGTCGGGGGAGATCCTGGTGTTCACGGACGCCAACAGTATGTGGGCGCGGGATGCGCTGCCGGTACTGCTGGCCCCTTTCGCCGATCCCAACGTTGGGGGCGTGGCGGGGAACCAGGTCTACGTCGACTCCCTCCAGACCGGCCTGTCGCCGCGAGGAGAACGCCGGTATTGGGACTACGATCGGATGCTCAAAGAGCTCGAGTCACGCGGCGGAAGCGTGGTCTCGGCGACCGGCGCGCTCTACGCCATCCGCGCCGCTCTCTTCCAGCCCATCCTCGAGGGTGTAACCGACGACTTCTACGAGTCGTCGGGAGTCGTCGCGCAGGGCCGGCGCCTGGTCTTCGAGCCCGCAGCCGTCGCCTACGAACGCCCCGCCGCGGCTGCCGGGACCGAGCTCCACCGCAAGATCCGCGTGATCACGCGCGGGCTTGCGGCGGTGGTCGCACGGCGTGAGCTCCTGAACCCGGCGCGCCACGGCTTCTACGCCTTGCAGCTCTTCTCCCATAAAGTGCTGCGCCGCCTGATGCCGGTGCCGCTTCTGGTGCTGGCCGGTGCCGCGCCGGCGCTGTGGTCCACGCACGCCGTCTACCGCGTAGCCGCTCTGCTGCAGCTCGGCTTCTACGGCGCCGCGGTCGCCGGCGCGCTCCTGCGCCGCCACGACCACACGCTGGTCCGCGCCTTCACCGTGCCGTTCTACTTCTGCCTGATGAACGTCGCCGCCGCCGCCGCGACCGTCAATGTCCTGGCGGGTCGCCGCATCACGTCCTGGGAGCCGGCGGATCGGGACTGAGCCCGGGCCCGGCGGCAGGGTGCCCGCCATGCAGCGCGGTGCCGGCCGGCACCAGCGCGTCGCGGAGCCGGCCTGCGGCGATATCGCGCATCGCCTCCACGATCCCGCGAACTCGCTCTCGCTCGCGCGCGCTACCGGTGGCGACGGCGACCGCGACCCGGGAGAGCAGGTAGCCGCCGAGCGCCCACCAGAAGAGGATCCAAGCGAGTGGATGGCGCGGGCCGAACTCGCGGAAGAAGAGGTATCGGCCGACGACGAACTTCCTTCCGACCCCCCGCTTGTCGGGGCGCATCTCCTCCGTCTCGGCGTGGTAGAGCCGTGCCAATGGCGTGATCACCAACTCGTAGCCACCTCGCGCCACGCGGTGGGAGAAGTCCTTGTCCTCACCCACGGCGATCTGGTGGTAGCCCGGAGTGAAGTGCCAGCGGTCGAAGACCTCGCGTCGATACGACATCGCGGCCCCGCCCAGAAAGAAGGCTCGCATGGGCCGGCGAAAGCGAACGAAGCCCTCGCCCAGGTTGGTGCAGAAGCCCGAGGGCAGTACGCGGCCCGCGCGAACGCCGGAGATCAGGAACACGAGGTTGTACAGGCGGCGCAGCCACAGCAGCCACGATCCGGGGGTCGCGCCGTCACCGAACCCGACGCCGCCGATGGCGTGCTCGGAGTCGGATCGGTAAACCTCGAGGGTCCGCTCCAGGAAGTCGGGCTCGAGCACGACGTCGTCGTCGAGGAAGCACAGGATGTCGCCACGCGCCAGGGAGACGCCCAGGTTGCGCGACTCGGTGAGGCCGGGCTCCTCCTTGCGCCGATAGATGTAGGCGATCCCCTTGCTGGCGAACGCATCGCGCAAGGGCGGTGCCGGGAGGTCGCCGTCGTCGATGACGATCAATTCGATAGGGAGCGTCGTCTGCTCGAGCACCGAGGCGAGACAGGCCTCGAGATGG
>DATKDQ010000331.1:0-10664 GCA_035544635.1 Thermoanaerobaculia bacterium | reverse complement strand
CCTAGCCGCGACGCTCGCGGTGAGCTCCGGCTGTGCGCGGCGGGACGTCGCGGCTCCGCCGCCGGCACCGACCTGGGCCCTCGACATCGCGCCGATCCTCTACCGGCACTGCGCCGTCTGCCACCGGCCCGGCAGCGTGGGCCCGTTCTCGCTCGTGAGCTACGAAGACGCTCGTCGCCGCGCGCGTCTCATTGCGGAGATCGTGGAGCAGGGCCTGATGCCCCCGTTTCTGCCGGACCGCGACTACGGCCGCTTCCAGAACGCGCGCGGGCTCGAGCCGCACGAGATCGAAGTGGTCCTCGACTGGGCTGGCGCGGGGGCTCCTGCCGGAGATCTCGCCCACGCGCCGGCGCCGCCGGTCTTCGCCGAAGGTTTCGAGCTCGGCGAGCCCGACCTGGTGGCGGAGATGCCCGAGGCGTTCGAGCTCCCGGCCGATGGCCCGGACGTCTACCGCAACTTCCTGATTCCCCTTCCGGCCGCTCCCGGCACTCGCGTCCGCGCGCTCGAGCTCGACCCCGGCAACCGCCGCGTGGTCCACCACGCTGCGCTCCTCGCGGACGCCACGGGGTCCGCGCGACGTCTCGAACAGCGCGATCCCGCGCCCGGCTACGCCGAGATGGTGGGAGGTACGGCCCCCGGCGGGCACTTCGTGGGTTGGACCCCGGGTCGCGGCGCGATCGTCCTGGAGCGCGGTATGCCCTGGACCGTCGAAGAGGGAACCGACCTCGTCCTCCAGCTTCACATGCTGCCCAGCGGGCGCCCCGAACGCGTGCGCGCCAAGGTGGGGCTCTGGTTCACAGAAGAACATCCGGAGCGCTCGCCCGCCATGATCCATCTGCTCGCGACCGCGCTCGACATCCCCGCGGGCGAGAGCCGCCACACCGCGAGCGACGAGCTGGTCCTCCCGGTCGACGTCGTGGCCTACTCGGTCTACCCGCACGCTCACTACCTCGGTCGTGGCGTCGAGGCCTGGGCCGAGCTGCCGGGCGGCAGCACCGAGCCCCTGCTCAGGATCGCGGACTGGGACTTCGACTGGCAGGACGAGTACCGCTACGCGCAGCCGGTGCCGCTGCCGGCGGGCTCGCGGCTGCGCCTCGAGCTGGTCTACGACAACTCCGACGCCAACCCCCGCAACCCCAGCGCGCCGCCGCGGCGCGTGATGTGGGGACCGAGCTCGCACGACGAGATGGGCGATCTCTGGCTCAAGGTCGTCCCGCGTCGTGCCGAGGACCGAACGACGCTCGAGGAGACGGTTCGCCGCCACGAGCGTGAGCGGTTCCGCGAGGGCTACGGGCTTCGGGTCAGCGTCGACCCCGCCGACGCCGAAGCTCACGCGCGCCTCGGCATCGGCTACGTGCAGGAGGGCCGCTTCGCCGAGGCGCTGCCGCACCTCGAGGTCGCGCTCGAAAGCCGCGACGGCGCGTGGGATCTCAACTACAACGCGGCGGTCGCGCTCGCCGGTCTGGGGCGGCCCCGTGAGGCGCTCGCGCGCTACGAGAAGGCGCTTGCCGCCGACCCGGGTGACGCGCGCACGTACAACTCGCTCGCCGGGACCCTGCTGGCGCAGGGGGAGGTGGCGGGTGCGCTCGAGCACTACCGCAAGGCGGTGGAGCTTCGTCCCTCGAACCCGGATCTCCACAGCAACTTGGGGCTGGCGCTGCAGCGGGCGGGCGACCATGCCGGCGCCGAGGCGAGCTACCGTGAGGCGCTGCGGCTCGCTCCGCGTCATGTGCTGGCTCGATTGAACTATGGCGGGCTCCTGGCGGAGCTGGGCCGTGACGAGGAAGCCGCCGGCTGGTTCGCGGCGGTGCTGGAGCTCGAACCGAATCGGTTCGAGGCGCACGTCAACCTCGCCCGCTCACTGGCGCGTGGCGGCCGGTTCGAAGCAGCCGAGGATCATCTGCGCCGTGCCCTCGAGCGGCGTCCCGGCGATGGCGAGATCCACTACCTCCTGGGCCTGACGCTGGTCCAGCTCGGGCGGCTGGACGAGGCGATCACCGCGCTCGAAGAGGCACTGCGGCTCGATCCCGGTAACGCCCTGGCGCGCGAGGATCTCGGAGAGGTGCTGGCCCTTGCCGGAAGGGGGCTGGTTGGCTCGGAAGCGGCGCCGGGTCAATCCAAAGCGACGGAGCGAGAATCCAGTAAGCCGTAGTGAGCCCCAGGGGATTCGGTTCTAGTCGGGTTTCGAGATCTCGGGTTCGAGCTCCGCGCTCTCCCGCGGGGTCTCCGACCCCTCGTTATACTGCTCCGAATGGTCCTGCGGCGCACGTCGATCGGGAGGGCGAGGTCGGCGCGTGCATGCGTGGCGGTCGCCGCGCTGGGGTCGCTCGCACTGGCTGGGGCGACCCGGGCCGCGACTCGAGCATCGAGAATACCCCCGGCGCCGGCCGCGACCGCGGCCGCCGGGGAACAGTCGCGACCCCTCATCGCCGGTATCTCCGAGGAGGAGGCACGCCGCGAGTTTCAGGCCATCTGCGAGTCGCTGCGCACCGGCGACAACGCCTACTTCAGCGATCGCGCGGCGCGGCAGCTCGAGGCCGATCTACCGGCGGTTGCCGGAGATCCGGTGCCGGAGGCCTCGCTGCTCGGCGCGCTCGCCAAGGAGAAGCTCAAGCTCGCCCAACCGCGCCTGGCGATCGATCTCTTCGAGCGCGCGCTGGGGCTGATACGCGGTCACGAGGCGCAGGCGCCGGACGGTCTTCTCTCTTCGCTCCACTGGTATCAGGCGCTGGCCTGGCTCGGCTACGCCGAGGACCAGAACTGCATCGCGCACAACGCCGCGCGGAGCTGCATCCTGCCGGTCAAGGGCGACGGCGTGCACTCGCAGCCGGAGGCGGCGCGCAAGGCCGGCGACCTCTTTCTCGCCTATGCCCGGGCGCACCCGCGCAACGTGCAGGCGGCATGGCTCCTGAACGTCGCGCGTCAGGTCTCGGGCGACTGGCCGGACGGAGTCCCGGTGGAGCTCAGGCTTCCGGACGGGGCGCTCGAGAGCCGGGTCGAGTTCCCGGAGTGGCGGAACCGCGCCCCCGAGCTCGGCGTCGCGGCGATCGATCTCGCCGGCGGAGCGTCGATGGAGGACTTCGACGGTGACGGCCTGCTCGATCTGGTCTCGACCACCTGGGATCCCTGCGGTCCGATGAAGGCGTTCCGCAACGACGGCAAGGGTGGCTTCGAGGACGTGGCCGAGGCCTGGGGCCTCTCCTCCCAGCTCGGTGGGCTCAACCTGATGCACGCCGACTACGACGGCGACGGCGCCGTGGATCTCCTGGTGCTGCGCGGCGCCTGGATGCTCGAGGCCGGCAAGATCCGCAAGTCGCTCTTGCGCAACGAGCTCCGCGGCGCCGCCGCCCGCTTCGTCGACGTCACGCGCGAGGCGGGACTGGCGGAGCCCTCCTACCCGACCCAGGCCGCCGGTTTCGCCGACTACGACGGCGACGGCGACCTCGACCTCTACGTCGGCGCCGAGGCGACCGGCGCCAACCCGTTCCCGTCGCAGCTCTTCCGCAACCGCGGCGACGGCACCTTCACCGACGTGGCGCGCGCGGCCGGCGTCGAGAACCTGCGCTACACCAAGGCCGTCGCCTGGGGCGACTACGACGACGACGGCTACCCTGACCTCTTCGTCTCGAACTTCGGCGACAACCGCCTCTACCGCAACGACGGCGACGGCACCTTCACCGACGTCGCGCCCGAGCTCGGGCTGGCGAAGACCAGAGCCCCCGAGAGCTTTCCCGCCTGGTTCTTCGACTACGACAACGACGGCGACCTCGACCTCTTCGTCGCCGACTACCGCCAGCAGCCGGCGCAGGTCTCGGCCTCCTACTTCGGCGCAACCTTCGAGGAGGGCCACCCGCTGCTCTATCGCAACGACGGCGGCCGCTTCGTCGAGGTGGCCCGAGAGATCGGCCTCGGGCGCCCGGCGATGCCGATGGGCGCGAACTACGGCGATCTCGACAACGACGGCTGGCTCGACCTCTATCTCGGCACCGGCGAGCCCGATCTCGCCAGCCTGATGCCGAACCAGATGTACCGCGGCGAGCACGGGCGCTTCGTCGACGTGACGTTCGCGGGCGGCTTCGGGCTCTTGCCGAAGGGCCACGGCGTCGCGTTCGGGGACATCGACAACGACGGCGACCAGGATCTCTTCCACCAGCTCGGCGGCTTCTTTCCGGGCGACGAGTTCGCGAACGCGCTGTTCGAGAACCCGGGTCCCGCCGGGAGCTGGGTGACGCTGCGGCTGGAGGGCCGTCGCGCCAACCGGTTCGGCGTGGGCGGGCGCATCGAGGTGCAGGTCCTCGACGGCGGCGTGGCGCGCTCGATCCACGTGCTGGTCGGGAGCGGCGGCTCGTTCGGAGCGTCGAGCCTCCAGCAGGAGATCGGCCTCGGCGGCGCGGAGCGGATCGAGCGGCTGATCGTGCGCTGGCCGCGGCCCGGCGGGACGCAGGTGTTCGAGCAGGTCGAGGTCGGCCGCTTCTACCGCGTGATCGAGGGCGAGTCGGAGCTCCAGCCGATCGACCTGCCGCGGATCAAGCTCGGGGCGAGCGGTGGCTGACCGACGCGCAGTGGGGCGCAGACCAGCTCCGCCCCTGCTCCAGAGGATGCGTGACGGCTCACGCGTTCGCCTCGGTGGCGTTGCCGCTCTGCTCGCCTGCCTCCTGTCCTCGACCAGCGTCGCCGAGAACGGTCCTTTCCCCTTCACGGACGTCACCGAGGAGGTGGGGCTGCGCTTCCGTCATTTCAACGGCATGTCGGGACGGCTCTACTACCCGGAGGTGGTGGGCTCGGGCGGCGCGCTCTTCGACTACGACGGCGACGGCGATCTCGACGTCTATCTGGTGCAGGGTGGGATGCTGGGGCCCGACCGCACCATCGCCGACGCGATTTTTCCCCCCGAGGAGCCCCTGCCGCTGCGCGACCGGCTGTACCGCAACGAGCTGATCGCCCCCGGCGGGCGAGGCGGGCGGCTGCGCTTCACCGACGTCACCGCGGCGAGCGGCATCGACGCGCAGGAGTACGGCATGGGGGTGGCCGCCGGCGACTACGACAACGACGGCCACGTCGATCTCTACGTCACCAACTTCGGCCCCAACCAGCTCTGGCGCAACCGGGGCGACGGCACCTTCGAGGACGTGACACAGCAGGCGGGGGTCGGTGATCCGCGCTGGAGCGTCTCGGCGTCGTTCGTCGACTACGACGGCGACGGCTTCCTCGACCTGGCGGTGGCGAACTACCTCGACTACTCGTACGGCGTCCACAAGGCGTGCCTCACCGAACGCGGCGAGCGCGACTACTGCCTGCCCAACGCCTACCGTCCGGCGCTCCACCGGCTCTACCGCAACCAGGGCGACGGCACCTTCCGCGACGTCTCGGTCGCCGCGGGCTGGGGCGAGGCGCGCGGCAACGGCCTCGGCATCGCGACCGCCGACTTCGACGGCGACGGCGACCTCGACATCTACGTCGCCAACGACCTGATGCCGAACTTCCTCTGGATCAACCAGGGCGACGGCACCTTCGTCGACGAGGGCTTGATGCGAGGCGCCGCGCTCGACGCCAACGGCAAGGCGCTGGCGTCGATGGGCATCGACGCCGGCGACTTCGATCGCGACGGCGATCTCGACCTGTTCATGACCCACTTCACGCGCGAGACCAACACGCTCTACGTCAACGACGGCCAGGGCTTCTTTCACGACGGCACCGAGGAGGCCGGCCTCGGCACCCCGAGCTGGATCCACACCGGGTTCGGCACGGGATTCCTGGACTACGACCTGGACGGCTGGCTCGACCTCCTGGTCGTCAACGGCTTCGTCACCTTCCCGCCCGGCGTCGACCGGAGCGAGAACGCGTACCCGCTCGACGAGCCGAACCAGCTCTTCCGCAACCTCGGCGGCGGACGCTTCCGCGACGTCAGCGCCGAGGCCGGCCCGGCGTTCACCGTCTCCGCCGTCTCGCGCGGGGCCGCGTTCGGCGACGTCGACAACGACGGCGACACCGACGTGCTCCTGACCAACAACAACGGCCCGGCGCGTCTCCTGCGCGGCGAGGCTGACACGACGCGCCCCTGGGTGGGCCTGCGCGTGACCGGCGGCGCGGGCCTGCCGCGCGACCTGCTCGGCGCGGAAGTCACGGTGCGCTTCCCGGGCGCTCCCACCCTGGTGCGCCTGGTCCGGAGCGACGGCAGCTACGCCTCCGCCAACGATCCACGGGTGGTGGTCGCGCTGGGTGAGGCGGGAGCGGGGATCGGCGAGGTGGAGGTGGAGGTGAAGTGGCCGGGCGGCAAGCGCGAGGTCTTCACCGCGGTCCCGGTGCGCCGCTACACCACGCTGATCGCCGGCGAGGGGAAGGCGTCGCCGTGATCGGCGTGCAGGCCGGTCTTCCACCTCGCGCGCGTGCGGCCGAAGCCCAGGTCGCGCTCGCCGTGCTGCTGGCCGCGTTCTCCGCCGTTGCGTTCGCCGAGCTCCCGCCGCTGGTCGAGGTGCCGCGACCGCAGCTTCAGGGCGTCGAGCCCGCGGTCGAGCAGCAGCTCACCGAGGTGAGGGGGCGACTCGAAGAGCTGCGCGCGCGGCCGGACGTGGACCCGCGCGAGCTCGGCGCCCGCTTCGCCGAGATGGGTCAGATCTACCTGGTCTACGACCTCACCGACGCCGCGGCGGCGGCGCTCGAGAACGCGTCGCGGCTCCAACCCGGTGAGCATCGCTGGCCCTACCTCCTCGGCACTCTGCACGAGCACGACCGCCGGCTCGCCGACGCCGCGCACTGGTACGAGGCGGCGAAGGCGGCCAACCCCACCTACCTGCCGACGCTCCTGCGCCTCGGCGACGTGCGGCTGCTGGAGGGCGACCCGGTCACGGCGCGCGCCCTCTACCAGCAGGCGCTGGCCCTGGCCCCCGACGACGCCTATACCCACGCCGCCCTCGGCCGCGCCGCGGCGCGCGAGCGACGGCACGCGGAGGCGGCGCGCCACTTCGAGCGGGCGCTCGAGCTCGATCCGCAGGCGACCTCGCTCCACTACCCGGCGGCCCAGGCGTACCGCGCGGCGGGGGAAGAGGAGGCGATGCGCCGGCATCTCGACTCAAGCGGCTCCGGGCGAGTGCGTTTCGCCGATCCGGTGGCCGAGGAGGTGCAGCGCCAGGTGCGAGGCGCCGGCGCGGAGCTCCTGCTCGCGCGCATGGCGATGCGCGAAGGCGCGGTCGACGTGGCGGAGACGCGGGTCCGCCGCGCGCTCGAGCTCGATCCGACCAACCCGTCCGCCTACAACAACCTCGCGGTCGTGCTCGAGGCCACGGGCCGGACGGACGAGGCGGTAGAGGCGTACAGCGAGGCGGCTCGGCTCGATCCCGACAGCGTCGGGCGCCGGTTCACGTTGGCGCGCCTCCTCGAGCGGCTGGGGCGCGATGAGGAGGCGGCGGGCCATCTGCGCCAGGTGCTCCGGCTCGCACCCGACTTCGCCGAGGGCCGCACCGAGCTGGCGCGGATCCTCACCCGCCAGGGACGCCTGGAGGAAGCGGCGCTCGAGTACCGCGAGGTGCTGGCGGCCGATGCCCGCGCGACCACCACCCGCTTCGAGCTGGTGGAGGTGCTCGAGCGGCTCGGCGCGGCCGCCGAGGCTCGCCGGGAGCTCGAGCTCGTGCTCGAGGGCGCGCCCCGCTTCGCTCCCGCGCAGTTCAAGATGGGGAGCGTGCTGGCCGAGGCCGGCGACTACGCCGGCGCGATCGAGCGGTTCGAGCGCGCGGCCGACATCGATCCGGACCTGGTCGAGGCGCACCAGAACCTCGCGATCCTCCACGGCCGTCGCGGGGACTTCGCGGCGGCGGCGCGTCACCAGGAGCGCGCGATCGACCTCGGGCCGGAGACGGCGGAGGCGCGCCTGACGCTCGCCACCGCGCGCATCCTCGGCGGCGAGCTCGAGGCGGCGCGCCGGGGCCTCGAGGAGGCGCTCGCGCTGCACCCCTCCGATCCACGCATCGCGGACACGCTGGCGCGGGTGCTCGCGGCCGCGCCGGACGACGCGGTGCGCGACGGGGCGGCGGCGGCCGAGATCGCGTCGAAGCTGCTGGAGGCGGCGCCCAGCGCGCAGCACGCCGAGACGCTGGCGATGGCGCTCGCCGAGCTCGGCCGCTACGCCGAGGCGGCCAAGCTCCAGGAGCGGGTGGTCGCCGGGATCGAGAGCTCCGGAGGCGAGGCGCCGGGCCTGCTCGACGGCGCCCGCCGGCGGCTCGAGCAGTATCGGCGCGGCGAGCCCGCCCGCGCGCCGTGGCTCGAGCGCTAGCCTCCGGAACGTGCTGAAATAGCACGTTCCTCCGGCTAGTTGCTCTTTGGCGCCGAGGACGGCGCTGGCGCTTCGCGCCTCCTCCGGGACGTGCTGATAGGTATCCCGTGGAGCCGCGAGACGAGCGGGTGCCCGAAGCGTTCGCCTGGACCGGTGTGCCGGAGATCTTCGAGCGGGCCGGCTTCCGAGAGGTAGCCCGCCGCTCGGAGACCCGGCCCATCATGCGGCGTGTGCTGGAGCGTTTCCCTTCGGCGCCGACGACTTCGGGCTCACCGGCATCGAATGGGGGTTCCACCTGACCTGTCCGACCGCCGCACGGGGCTCTTTCAGCTGCCCGTCGAGGGCAGGCGCACCCACTGTGACGGCTCACAGTCGAAGCGGAGGGCTGCACAAGTGTCTGATAGCAGCGCAACCCGATCGGGGCTAACCTCACCCGGATGAACGCCTCGACCCGTCTGCCCTCCGCCCGGCGCCTGGAGCTGGCCACCGCGGTCGCCGTCCTCGTCCTGATCACCGCCGGCTGCGTCGCCCCCCTCCCGGGCGCCGAGGAGTCGCGGCGGATGGCGATCACCGTCGACGACCTGCCGGTGGCGCCGCCGGGTCGCCACACGACCCGTCAGCAGGAGGAGATCACGCAGCGACTGCTCGCCGTGCTGGCGGCGCACGACGCTCCGACGATCGGGTTCGTGAACGAATCGAAGATCGAGGTCGACGGCGCGGTGGACCCGCGTCGGGTCGCGCTGCTCGAGCGGTGGCTGGCCGCCGGCCACGAACTCGGCAATCACGGCTACGCCCACCTCGATCTCCACCGTGTGGACCCCGAGACCTGGATGGCCGACGTCCTGCGGGGGGAGCGGGTGACCCGGCCTCTAGTCGAAGCGCGGGGCGGCGAGCTGCGTTGGTTCCGGCACCCCTTCCTCCACACCGGCCGCTCGGTCGAGGTGCAGCGGCGAACCGCCGCCTTCCTCGCCGAGCACGGGTACCGCATCGCCCCGGTGACCGTCGACAACGGCGAATGGATCTACGCCGACGCCTACGCCGACGCCTGGAACCGGGGCGATCGAGGGACGATGCGGCGACTGGGCGAGGATTACGTCCGCTACATGCTCGAGGTGGTCGAGTACTACGAGAGTCAGTCGCGCGCGATCGCCGGCGAGCTCATCCCCCAGTCCCTCCTGGTGCACGCCTACGCCCTGAACGCCGACTGGCTCGATCCGCTCCTCGATCGCCTGGAGGCCCGCGCCTACCGTTGGGTGACGCTCGACGAGGCCACGCGACACCCGGCCTACGGGCAGCCCACCCACGGCTACACCGGCACCGGAGGGATCACCTGGCTCCACCGCTGGGCCATCACGGAGGGTCGAGACCCGGCAGTCTTCGAGGGTGAGCCCGAGGTTCCCCGGTGGGTCCGGGAGCTGGCGGATCAGGCCTCACCGCCACGTAGCGGCTGAAGAGGCCGGGCCTGGTGACCCTTCGGTGCTGCGCTGCAGACGATCCCGCTCCGGCTGCCCGCCGACGCAGCAACGGCGGGCTCCCCGTTCGTCTACGACGTCGCCGTGAGCCTGCCCCCGGGCAAGCACGAGGTGGCCGTCGGAGTTCACGACGAGATCGGAGCCTGAGATGGCGTACCTGCGGCGGGAGGTGTCGGTGGACGGCCTGTGACGACGGCGTCTCGGCCGAGGTCGTCCCTCGAACAGGGCCCTCGATCAAGCCTTCCGCGCCTTACCGAAGGGTTCGTTCGGTGATCCATTCAGCCACCATCCGGAAGATCTCGGGAGCGAGGCGCGTCGGAGGCTCGTCCGCCCCGCGCTGGTAGTCGTCCACGACCCAGCCTTCGTGACTCGTGAGGGGTATGACCCGCAACGTCATGTCCGCGTTTCCTGCTCGTCCGAGCCCTCGCACGAAGATCTCGGCCGAGTCGGGAGGACTGGATTCGTCAAACTGGAAGTAGATCCCGAGGGCGGGTTGTCTGACCCGCGTCAGGTCCCTTTCGGGGACGTTGTCCTTACTCCTTATCGACGTATCGGCGGGCCTCGTCCGGGGAATCCCAGGAAACCGAGACCTCCTGCCCCGAGGGGACGAGAACCGCAGGCTCAAACCTCGCGCTCGGTCCCGGCAGTCCGCCGACGGCTGAGTCCGCCTGCGACGACTTCTTCCAGCGGCTCCGCTGGCGGAGCGGCGGTCGAGCGCGCGCTGGCGACCCGAGCGAGTGCTGGTGGCCGGGCGACGGTTGGCGAGCGAGCGCTGGTGACGTGCAGGATGACGGGACGTCTCCCCGCGGGCGTGATCTCGAGCACGACGTCACGCTCGCCGAGAAACAACGAGTCGACGCCGGTGCGCTCGGCGACGGGGAGCAGCACGTCGCGCTGCAGCCAGTGAATGGTCCGGCAACGAGGCG
>DATKDQ010000330.1:0-2965 GCA_035544635.1 Thermoanaerobaculia bacterium | reverse complement strand
TTCGAGCTGGCGCACCGGCTGCGCCTGCCGGTCGTGTTCTTCACCGAGGGCGGTGGCGGGCGCCCGGGCGACACCGACTTTCCCGGCGTCGCCGGCCTCCACACCATGGCGTTCCATCTCTTCGGGAAGCTCAGCGGGTGGGTGCCGCTGGTCGGGATCAACTCGGGACGCTGCTTCGCGGGCAACGCCGCGCTACTCGGCTGCTGCGACGTCGTGATCGCCACCGCCAACTCGTCGATCGGCATGGGCGGTCCCGCCATGATCGAGGGGGGTGGGCTCGGCGTCTTTCGGCCCGAGGAGGTGGGGCCGATGTCGGTGCAGGTGCCCAACGGCGTGGTCGATCTACCGGTGGCGGAGGAGGCCGAGGCGGTGGCGGTCGCGAAGCGGTACCTGTCCTACTTCCAGGGCCCCCTCGAGGAGTGGGAGTGCGCGGATCAGCGCACTCTTCGTGCCGCCATCCCCGAGAACCGGCTGCGGATCTACGACGTGCGCCGGGTGATCGAGACCCTCGCCGACACCGGGTCGGTGCTCGAGCTGCGGCGGCACTATGGGCTCGGCATGGTGACCGCGCTGGCGCGCCTCGAGGGGCGTCCGATCGGCATCGTCGCCAACAACCCGGCACACCTGGCGGGCGCCATCACCAGCGAGGGCGCCGACAAGGCGTCGCGCTTCCTGCAGCTCTGCGACGCTTACGACCTCCCCGTGCTCTTCCTCTGCGACACGCCGGGCATCATGGTGGGGCCGGAGATCGAGAAGACGGCGCTGGTGCGCCACTGCTGCCGCATGTTCGTGGTGGGCGCCAGCATGACGGTGCCGTACTTCACGATCGTGCTGCGCAAGTCGTACGGCCTCGGCGCCCAGGCGATGGCGGGAGGCAGCTTCAAGGCGCCGGTGTTCGCGGTGTCGTGGCCGACCGGCGAGTTCGGCGGCATGGGGCTCGAGGGCTCGGTCAAGCTCGGCTACCGCAAGGAGCTGGAGGCGGTCGAGGATCCGGCCGCGCGCAAGGCGCTCTACGACCAGATGGTCGCCGCCGCCTATGCCCACGGCAAGGCCCTGAACGCCGCCACCTACTACGAGATCGACGACGTGATCGACCCCGCCGACTCGCGCCGCTGGCTCGGCCGGGCGCTGGCCGCCTCCCGGCCGCCGCCGCGCACGGAGAAGAAGCGACCGTGCGTCGACACCTGGTAGCGGATCGCTCTCTTTCTTGGCTCTCTCTCTCTCTGTGTGCGCGCGGCGGCGCGCGGACCATCGCTCGATCCCGGAACGGCAGGCGGGGACGGCCCCTCACGGCTCAGCGGTGGGATGGCGGAACCAGGGGCTCGCCGCCCGGCCGGTAGGCGCGCACCGTGTGCGTCACGACGTCGTCCCAGTGAAACCACGCCGGCTTGAAGCGGCGCTCCGACAGCAGCTTCGCCTGGTCGAAGAAGTGCGGTGAGGAGGGATCGTGGCTCTGGCCGTAGTGCAGGTAGGTCGCCGCCTCGACGCGTGGTCCCGTGCTTCGTGGTGAGCCCGCCGAGCTCTGGAACTCGATGACCGCCATGTACGACGCGCCGGTCGTGCCGTAGCGCAGCTTGCGGTGCGGCACGTCGTCCGCGGGCGGCGTGTGGTAGAGCGTGAACGCGACGCCGAGCGGGCCGCGCACACCGGCGGTGGGCAGGCTGGGCAGACGGTCGTCGAACGGCACCGCGGCGGCGTTCGCGTGCTCGGCGTGGCGCTGGATGCGGTGGATCTCGCCGTAGGGAACCTTCCAGGAGCCGTAGAGAGTCTCGAGCCGCTCGGCGGCGCGCACCAGCGCGGCGAAGCGGGCGGGGAGGTCCGAGACGTACTCGGGCTTCAGCGTCTCGACCGGATAGCCGCGGCCGTAGAGCTCCTCGTACCACTCGACTGCGAGCGTCGCCTGCGTCGACTCGAGCGTCGAGCGGTAGTCCCAGTCGCGCAGGTGATCGAGGTAGGGTCGCGCGGCCGCGACCTGCGGATCCGACGGCGCGAGCTGGTCGAGCCAGCGCGCGTAGCGCGGGATCTCGGTCATCGGCCAGTAGAGCGTGGTGTCGTAGGCGAGCGCCTGCCAGTCGTCGAACGTGAGGTCGCTCGCGCGCCGGAGCAGGTAGCGCGACATCTTCGCGCGCCGCTTGTCGTCCCAGCGGTCCTCGGCCATGTAGGCCGGGAAGTCGAAGGGCGACGGGTTGCCGTCATCGGTGGTGGTGAAGGGCGACGAGTTGCAGTTCTGCACGTATCCGGAGGGCGGGTTCAGAACCTGCGGCAGCTCGTCGATCGGGTGGAAGTCGCTCCACTCGTGGCGCGGATCGGCGCCGTCGACCGGCCGAGTCCAGTCCACCGCCGGGTCGCGGCGCGGGATCGCGCCGTTGTAGAGATAGAAGATGTTGCCGTCGGCGTCGGCGTACATGGTGTTGAGCGTCTGCAGGTCGAGCCGGGACGCGGCGGCGCGCCACTCCTCGAAGTTGCGCGCCTTGGCCTGCGCCAGCGCCTGCGCCATGCGGCTCGCGGTGTAGAGCTTGGGTACGCGCACGGCCAGCCAGTGGACGTCGTCTTCACGCGCCATCACCGGACCGTAGTGGGACTTACGCAGCGCGAAGCTGCGCGCCTCGACGCCCACTCCGTCAGGCCGCCGTACGCCGAGGGTGACGCTCCACTCCTCGGCTCGCCGCCAGCCGCCGTCGTAGCGGTAGAGGAGCGGATCCTCGGGATGATCGAAGGTGAGGCGATAGACGTCCGAGATGTCGGCCTCGTTGACGGTGTAGGCCCAGCCCAGCCGCTCGTTGAAGCCGGCGGTGGGGAAGGGGCCTCCCGGGTACATCGCGCCCGAGAAGTTCCATCCTTGGTCGCTGCGCACGTGCATCTCGGTGAACATCCCCCAGCCGTACCAGGGCTGGTGGGGATTGATGAAGAGCATGGTCGAGCCCGAGCGCGTCTTCGCCGGGCCCACCGCCCACTGGTTCGAGCC
>DATKDQ010000329.1:0-3399 GCA_035544635.1 Thermoanaerobaculia bacterium | reverse complement strand
AACGAGTCGATGATCCCGTCGGAGAACGACATCTCGTTCGAGAGCCCGAGCGCGCCGTGGACCTGGAGAGCGCGGGCGTAGACGTCGAGGTACACGCGCGGCATCGCCGCCTTCACCGCCGAGATGTCGCCGCGCACCAGCTTGTAATCCTTGTACCTGTCGATCCGCCAAGCGGTGCGCAACACCAGCAGCCGGAACTGCTCGATGTCGAGATAAGAGTCGGCGATCTTCTCCTGCACCAGCTGTTTTGCCGCCAGCAGCTCACCCTGGGTATGCCGCGAGAGCGCACGCTCACACATCTGGTGAAACGCCTTCTTCACCTTGGCGACGGTGCGCATGGCGTGGTGGATGCGCCCGCCGCCGAGCCGGGTCTGCGCGACCACGAAGCCCTGGCCCGGCGCGCCCAGCAGGTGGTCCTTGGGCACCCGCACGCCGGTGTAGCGCACGTAGCCGTGGGCGCCCTCCTCCGCCGCCTCCTGCCCGATGCCGACGTTGCGCACGATCTCGAGCCCCGGAGTGTCGCGCGGGACGACGAGCATCGAGAGACGGCGGTAGGGCGGCGCGTCGGGATCCGTCACCGCCATGACGATGAGAAACGAGGCGTAGCGCGCGTTCGACGAGAACCACTTTTCGCCGTCGATCACCCACTCGTCGCCGTCGGCTCTGGCGCGGGTGGTGAACACCTTGGGGTCCGCGCCGCCCTGGGGCTCGGTCATCGAGTAGCAGGACACGATCTCGTTGCGCAGGAGCGGCTCGAGCCAGCGCTCCTTCTGCTCGGGCGTGCCGTAGTGGGCGAGGATCTCGCCGTTGCCGGAGTCGGGCGCCTGGCAGCCGAACACCGTCGGGCCGAAGCGCGACCGGCCGAGGATCTCGTTGAGCAGCGCGAGCTTCACCTGTCCGTAGCCGGCACCGCCGAGCTCGGGTCCGAGATGGCAGGCCCAGAGCCCGCGCTCCTGCACCCTCTTCTGCAGCGGAGGCACCAGCTTGCGCCGCCCCGGATCCGCCAGGTCGTAGGGGCTGCCCAGCACGAAGTCGAGCGGCTCGACCTCCTCGCGCACGAAGGCGTCCACCCAGTCGAGCTGCCGCTGGTACTCGGGCTCGGTCTCGAAGTCCCAGGTCATGGTCGTCCTCCTTCGGGCGGGTCGGCTCCGGTCCATTACATGGACACGCTCCTACGGCCACACAGCGTGCGCATAGTGCGCGTGGATGGTCTCGTCTCTCGTGAGCAGCGGCGCCGGTCGCAGCTTCGCCTGGGCGACGATGATCCGGTCGAAAGGGTCCCGCGTCCAACCCTCGTCGCGCGCCCTGAGCGCGATCGCGGGGAAGGCGAGCTCGCAGGTGGCGAGCGTGAGCTCCGCTTCGAGCGCGGCCAGGACCTCCACGGCGGGTTGAGTGACGCGTCCGATCTCGAACAGGTACTGCAGCTCGAGGCCCACCATAGGGGAGACCAGGAGGCGTTCCGCCTCGAGCCGAGCCCGCGCCGCGGAAGGGAAGAGATCGAGGCGACCGGCGAAGAGCCACGCCACCACATGCGTGTCCAGATAGATCACGGCTTCCATTCCGACGACCAGTCGAGGTGCACGAGCGCCTCGGCGTCGCCCTTGATGAAGTCGCGCCGGGGGAGACGGTCGAGCCGGCGAGTCGGCTCGGGGGGCACGATCCGGAGCACCTTGCCCTTGCGCTCGATCTCGACGACCTCGCCGGTTTCGAGCACGCGATCGAGGATGTTGTAGATGTCCTGTCTCAATCGCGAGGCGGTGATTCGCATCATACGTACGGTATCATGAACTCGTACGTACATATCTCCCCCTCGGAGTACGCGTGGCGTGCAGCCCCGAATTCCGGTGGCGATCCGGGGGCGAGCGTGACCCATCAGGCGCATTGGCCGCCTCTCGCTCACCGCCGGGAAGCGCCGCCCTCCTGTTAGGCTCGCCGCCCTACCTCCGAGGGACGCGATGAGCGGATGGAACCTGGCGGACATCATCGAGGCCGTGGCCCAGGCCCACCCGGAGGCGCCGGCCCAACTCCAGGGCGAGCGCCGCCTGACCTGGGAAGAAATGGACCGCCGCACCGCGGCGCTCGCGGCGACGCTCGTCGATAGCGGCGCCGAGCGCCAGGCCAAAGTCGCTCAGTATCTCTACAACGGTCCCGAGTACCTCGAGTCGGTGATCGCCTCGTTCAAGGCTTCGCTGGTCCCCGTCAACACCAACTACCGCTACCAGGATGCCGAGCTCCTCTACCTCTGGGACAACGCGGACGTGGTCGCGGTGGTGTTCCACGGCACGTTCGCGGAGCGCATCGACGGGCTGCGTGCGCGGCTTCCGAAGATTTACACCTGGCTCTGGGTCGACGACGGCAGCGGCCCCTGCCCCGCCTGGGCCGAGCCGTACGAGCCGATCGTCGCCTGCGGCCGGCGCGCCGAGCTGCCGTGGCGCCGCGACGGCGACGATCTCCTCCTGCTCTACACCGGCGGCACCACCGGCATCCCGAAGGGGGTGATGTGGCGCCAGGACGATCTGCTCGCGATCTACAACCGCGCCCGGCTGCCCGCGCCCTATGACCTCGAGCGTGGGCTCGAAGGCATCGTCGAGCAGAAGAGGACCGAGGGTCCGGGCCGGGTGGTCTTACCGGCGAGCCCACTGATGCACGGCACGGGTCTTCTCACCGGCCTCATGACGATGGTCTCGGGCGGCAGCGTCGTCACCCTGACCTCGCGGCGCTTCGAACCGGTCGAGATGCTCGACGGCATCCACCGCCATCGGGTCGAGGGCACCGCGATCGTCGGCGACGCCTTCGCCCGCCCGCTGCTCGAGGCGCTCGACGCCAACCCGGGCCGCTGGGACATCTCGTCGCTGCTCGGCATCACCTCGTCGGGGGTGATGTGGAGCGAGGAGGTGAAGCGCGGGCTCCTGCGTCACAACCCCGCGATGATCCTGCGCGACGCGCTCGGCTCCTCGGAGTCGATCGGCATGGCGAACTCCGAGTCGACCGGCGACGCCGCCGAGAGGACGGCGAAGTTCAAGCTCGGTGACTTCTCCGCGGTGCTCGACGACCGAGGCAAGCCGGTCGAGCCGGGGTCCGGCGTGGTCGGCCGGATCGCGGTGCGCGGGCACCTGCCGGTCGGCTACCACAAGGACGAGGAGAAGACGGCGCGCACCTTCCCGGTCTACGACGGCGTGCGCTGGGCGATCGCCGGCGACTACGCCACGGTCGAAGCCGACGGCTCGATCGCGCTTCTGGGCCGCGGCTCGGTGTGCATCAACACCGGCGGCGAGAAGGTCTTCCCGGAGGAGGTCGAGGAGGCGCTCAAGGCGCATCCGGAGGTGCGCGACGCGGTCTGCGTCGGCGTGCCGGACCCGCGCTTCGGGGAGAGCATCACCGCGCTGGTCGAGCCCGCCG
>DATKDQ010000328.1:0-7484 GCA_035544635.1 Thermoanaerobaculia bacterium | reverse complement strand
CCGAGGTGCGCGAGACCGAGAACAAGGCGGCGGCCATGCTCCAGGCGCTCGCCCTGGCCGAGGCGTTGGAGACTCCATGATCCTGGTGGTCGACAACTACGACTCGTTCACCTACAACCTGGTGCAGCTCCTGCTCGCGCTGGGCCGCGAGGTCGAGGTGCGCCGCAACGACGCGCTCCCGGTCGAGGGTCTGCTCGCGCTCGAGCCGCAGGCGATCGTGCTGTCGCCGGGGCCGGGGCGGCCCGAGGCCGCTGGGGTGTGCGTCGAGCTGCTTCGGAGCGGCGCGCCGGTGCCGGTCCTCGGCGTGTGCCTCGGGCACCAGGCGCTCGGGTTCGCCTACGGTGGGGAGATCGAGCCGGCGCCGGTCCTGATGCACGGCAAGACGTCGCAGGTGAGCCACGATGGCCGTGCCATCTTCGCCGGCCTGCCCAACCCCTTCGAGGCGACTCGCTACCACAGCCTGCGGGTGGCGGACCGCGCTCTGCCGTCGTGCCTCGAGGTGCTGGCGCGCAGCGAAGATGAGACCATCATGGGCATGGCGCACCGCGAGCTGCCCTACTGGGGAGTGCAGTTCCATCCGGAATCGATCCTGACCAGCGTGGGTGGGCAGATCCTCCAGAGCTTCCTCGATCTCGCGGCGCAGGCGAGCCGCTCCCCTAGACCGGAGTCGCGAGCTCGACGGCGATGACGAGCCCCGCCTCCTCTTCCGCTGCGGCGGCGCCGCCGGCGCCCGAACGCGCTGCCCTCGAGCGCTGGATCGCGGGGCACGATCTCGATCGTGCCGAGATGGAGGCGCTGTTCGGGCGCCTCATGGACGGCGCGATCTCGCCGATCCTCCAGGCGGCGCTCCTGGCGGCGCTCGCCACCAAGGGGGAGACGGCGGCGGAGATCGCGGGGGCGGCTCGGGCCATGCGCGCCCGGGCCATCCGCGTCCCGCATCACCGCGAGGGTGTGGTCGACACCTGCGGCACCGGCGGCGACGGCGGCGGCACCTTCAACATCTCGACCGCGGCTGCGCTGGTCGCGGCCGCCGCCGGCGTGCCGATGGCCAAGCACGGGAACCGCTCGGTGTCCTCGCGCTGCGGCTCGGCCGACGTGCTCGAGGCGCTGGGCGTGGCGGTGCAGGTGACGCCCGAATCGGCGGCGCGCGCGCTCGACGAGATCGGCATCGCGTTCCTGTTCGCGCCGTCGCTCCACCCCGCCATGAAGCAGGTGATGCCGGTACGCCGCGAGCTCGGGGTGTGCACCGTGTTCAACCTGCTGGGGCCGCTGGTGAACCCCGCGGGCGCGCGCCGCCAGCTCCTCGGCGTGCCGCAGCCGCGATGGGTCGACACCCATGCCGCCGTGCTCGCCGAGCTGGGCTGCGACCACGCGCTCGTGGTCCACGGCGATGGGCTCGACGAGATCACGACCACCGGTGAGACCACGATCGCGGAGGTGCGCGACGGCGAGGTGTCGCGCTACACCGTGCGCCCCGAGGACTTCGGTCTGGCGCGCGCGCGGCGCGGCGCCCTGGCCGGCGGCGACATCGGGGAGAACGCGGGCATCATGCTCCGGGTCCTCCGCGGCGAGCCGGGGCCGCTCTACGACGTGACCGCACTCAACGCCGGTGGCGCGATCTACGTCGGCGGGCTCGCCGCGAGCCTCGCCGGCGGCGTGGCGCGCGCGCGCGAGGTGCTCGACGGCGGGGACGCGCTCGCCAGGCTCGAGGCGCTGAGGGCTTGCTCATGACGGCAGTCGCGCCGCCGGACATCCTGCTGCGCATCATCGCCCGGCGGCGGGACTGCTACGGCGTGGCGCCGGGCGAGGTCGACCTGCCGGGCGCGCCCACCGGCGCCGCCCCGCTGGACGCCTCCACCAACTCGTTTCTGGCGGCGATCGCGGCGCAGAAGGGTCGCGCGATCCTGGCCGAGGTGAAGCTCGGTTCGCCGCGGCTGGGGTCGATCGAGGGGAGCTTCGATCCGGAGCGGCACGCCCGTCTCTACGCCGAGAACGGAGCGGCGGCGCTCTCGGTGGTGGTCGAGCCCGACTCCTTCTTCGGGAGCTACGACCTACTGGCGCGCTGCCGCGCCGCGTCGGGCCTGCCCACGATCGCGAAGGACTTCGTGGTCTCGACGCGGCAGCTCGAGGAGGCGAAGGCGGCGGGCGCCGACGCCGTCCTCCTGATCGCTTCGCTGTACCAGCCGGAGACGCTGTTGCGCTTCGCGGATGCGGCCCGACGTCTGGGTCTCGCGCCGCTGGTCGAGACCCACGATCTCGCCGACGTCGACAAGCTCGAGGGTGCGGAGTGGGAGCTGGTCGGCGTCAACAACCGCGATCTGCGCACCTTCGTCGTGAACCTGTCGCACTCGATCTCGCTCCAGCGCCGTCTGCCGGCGGGCGCGCTCAAGGTCGCCGAGAGCGGCCTGCGCACGGCGGCCGACATCGGACGGCTGCGCCAGGCCGGCTTCGACGCCTTTCTGATCGGCGAATCCCTGGTCACCAACCGCGACCCTGGAATGAAGCTGCGTGAGCTGCTGGGGCGATCATGACGCGCCCGCGCGTGAAGATCTGCGGCCTGCTGCGGCTCGAGGACGCCGAGGCCGCGCTGCGGCTCGGCGCCGAGTTCCTGGGCCTCAACTTCTACGCCGCAAGCCCGCGCTCGATCGAGGTCGCGGACGCCGTCCGGCTGCGCCGCCGGATCGGAGATCGGGCGCGCGTGGTCGGAGTGTTCGTCAATCACCCGCCACCGCAGGTCGAGCTGATCGCACGCCGGGTCGGTCTCGATCTGCTCCAGTTCCACGGCGACGAGGGCCCGGGCGAGGTCGAGCCCTTCGGTGCCCGCGCGATCAAGGTGTTCCGCGTGGCCGGGCCGCTGCCGCACCAGGAGCTCGCCGCCTACCCCGCCGCCTGGGGCTTCCTCTTCGACAGCGCGGGCCGGGCCGGGCCTGGGGGCGCGCGGGAAGCGGGCGGCTACGGCGGCACCGGCGCGCCCTGGGCGTGGGAGCGGGCCGGCAGCCTTCCCGGAGATCGTCCGGTGTTCGTCGCCGGCGGCATCCGCCCCGACAACGTCCAGGATCTCCTGGCGCGGCTCTCGCCCTGGGGGATCGACGTCGGCTCGGGCGTCGAGGCCGCGCCGGGCCGCAAGGATCCGGCTCTCATGGAACGACTCTTCGAGGAGATCGCGTATGCCCAGGACGCCCGCGCAACCTGATCGCTTCGGCCGCTTCGGCCAGTACGGCGGGCGCTTCGTCCCCGAGCTCCTGATGTCGCCGCTCGACGAGCTCCAGCGCGCCTACGACCGGGCGCGGCGCAGCAAGCGCTTCCAGCGCCGGCTCGCCGATCTGCTCGAGCACTACGTCGGCAGGCCGTCGCCGCTCTACCTGGCCGAGAGACTCTCGGCGGGGCTCGGCGGCGCGCAGATCTGGGTCAAGCGCGAGGACCTGCTGCACACCGGCGCGCACAAGATCAACAACACCATCGGCCAGGCGCTGCTGGCTCGGGAGATGGGCAAGACGCGGGTCATCGCCGAGACCGGCGCCGGGCAGCACGGCGTCGCCACGGCGGCCGCCGCCGCGCTCCTCGGCCTCGACTGCACCGTGTACATGGGCGTCGAGGACATGCGGCGCCAGCGCCTCAACGTCGATCGCATGCGGCTCCTCGGCGCCGAGGTGGTGCCGGTCGACGCCGGCTCCAAGACCTTGAAGGACGCGATCAACGAGGCGATGCGCGACTGGGTCACGACGGTGCGCACCACGCACTACATCCTCGGGTCTGTGCTCGGCCCCGATCCCTACCCGCGCATGATCCGCGACTTCCACAAGGTGATCGGCGAGGAGGCGCGCGCGCAGCTCAAGAAGCGCATCGGGCGCCCCGATCCCGATCTCGCGATCGCCTGCGTCGGCGGCGGCTCGAACTCGATCGGTCTGTTCTGGGCGTTCCTCGAGCGCAAGAAGGTGCGCCTCATCGGGGTGGAGGCCGGCGGCTCCGGGCGGCGCCTCGGCCAGCACGCGGCGCGCTTCGACGGCGGCAGCCTGGGCGTGCTGCACGGCACGCGCACCCTGGTGCTCCAGGACCAGGAGGGCCAGGTGGCGGGGACGCACTCGGTGTCGGCCGGCCTCGACTACCCCGCGGTCGGCCCCGAGCATGTCTGGCTCCACGACCAGGGGCGCATCGAGTACACGCGCGCCTCGGACGCCGAGGCGATCGAGGCGTTCCACCGCTTCGCCGAGACCGAGGGTATCCTTCCCGCGCTGGAGAGCGCGCACGCGCTCGCCGAGGCGATGAAGCGCGCGCCGCATCTGGGGAAGGAACGTATCGTGCTGGTCAATCTGTCCGGCCGCGGCGACAAGGACGTCGAGTCGGTGCTCGAGTGGGACGCCGAGCACACCGAGCTCGCGCCGCGGCGGAAGGTCGCCGTGCATCCGGCGGCAGCGTCGGCTCGCTCCGCGAAAGGGGAGAGGCCGTGAAACCGCGTTTGTGGCCGCGGCGGACCACCGACCGCATCAGCGCCACCTTCGCGCGCTCGAGGCGCGAGGGCCGCGCCGCGTTCATCCCGTTCGTCATGGCCGGCGACCCCTCGCTCCGCGAGATGCCCGATCTCCTGGGCGCTCTCGCCGCCGGTGGCGCCGACCTGATCGAGCTCGGCGTTCCCTTCAGCGATCCGATCGCCGACGGGCCGATCAACCAGCGCGCTGCGACCCGTGCGCTTCGGGCCGGAACCACGCTCTCGGGGATCCTGCAGCTGGTGGCCGAGTCGCGTGATCGGATCGACGTGCCGATCGTGCTCTTCACCTACTTCAACCTGATCCACCGCCGCGGGATCGCGCGCTTCGCGGAGCAGGCGGCGGCGTCCGGCGTCGACGGCGTGCTCTGCGTCGACCTGCCGCCCGAGGAGGCCGAGGAGGAGGTGGCGCCCGTCCTGACCGCGAACGGGATCGATCCCATCTTCCTCCTGGCGCCGACCTCGACCGAGGACCGCATCAAGAGCGTCGTGCGCGCGTCGCGCGGGTTCGTGTACTACGCGTCGCGCACCGCGGTCACCGGGGAGAAGGCCACCCTGCCGCCCGAGCTTTTGGGCGAGCTGCGCCGGCTGCGGCGCCGCGTCAAGCTGCCGATCGCGGTCGGCTTCGGCATCTCGACGCCGGAGCAGGCGGCCGCCGTGGGCGGCGTCGCGGACGGAGTCATCGTGGGCTCGGCGCTGGTGCGCGTGATCGAGGAGCACGGCGGCGACCCCGGGCTGCCGGCGCTGCTCGAGGTCCGCGTGCGCGAGCTCGCGAGCGCGGTGCGACCCGGCGCGCTCGAGGCGATGGAGGCGTGGTGAAGAGCGCTTCGGCGGGAGCACGCGCGCCCGACGCCCGAGCGGTCGAGCGCGCGCTCAAGCGCCTGCGCGACAACATCGATCAGGTCGACGGCGTGCTGGTCAAGCTGCTCAATCAGCGTGCCCGCTGGGCGCTCGAGATCGGGGAGGTCAAGAAGGAGGCCGACCTCCCGATCTACCAGCCCGACCGCGAGAAGGAGGTGCTCTCCCGGGTGCAGGAGCAGAACCGCGGTCCGCTGGGGCAGTCGGCAGTGCAGCGCCTGTTCGAGCGCATCATCGACGAATCGCGGCGGCTCGAGCGCATCGGCGGCGAGGATGAGGACGGGGGCGGCGCGCCGGCGCCAGGGAGCGCGAAGGAGTCGCGGGGGAGCGGCGGGTGAAGGGCCGGGAGGACGGCGCGATCGAGGGCGGCTGGCGGCAGGCCGGCCGGACGGAGGCCGTCGCGTGATCGTGGTGATGCGCCCGGGCGTCGAGGACGGGCTGATCGAGCGCGTCATCGCGCGGCTGGTCTCCGCCGGCTGCGACGTCCATCGATCGACCGGCGCCGAGCGCACCCTGCTCGGCGCGATCGGCGTCACCGCCGAGATGGACCTCGCCGACTTCGAGGTCCTGCCGGGCGTCGAGCGGGTGCTGCGCGTCTCGACGCCGTACAAGCTGGTGTCGCGCCGTTTCCGCCCGGAGGGGAGCCGGATCGAGCTCGGCCGCGACGTCGTGATCGGTGGCGAGGAGGTCGTCGTCATGGCCGGCCCCGGGCAGGTCGAGTCCGAGGAGCAGATCCATCGCACCGCACGCGACGTCGCGCGCGCCGGGGCCAAGGTGCTGCGGGCGTCGGCGTTCACGCCGCGCTCGCGTCCCTACGCGTTTCCGGGTCTCGGCGAGCAGGGCCTCCAGTGGCTGCGCGCCGCGGCGCGCGAGTACCGTCTTCTGGTCGCGAGCGAGGTGATGGCGCCCGATCACATCGACACCGTGGCCGGGTATGCCGACCTGCTCCTGGTGGGCGGCCGCCACATGCAGAACCACGGCCTCCTGCGCGAGGTCGGCGCCGCCGGCAAGCCCGTGATCCTCAAGCGGAACATCGGCGCCACCATCGAGGACTGGCTGCTCGCCGCCGAGTACGTCGCGGTCGCCGGCAACGACCGCATCATCCTGTGCGAGCGCGGCATCCGCACCTTCGAGACCGCCACCCGCTACACCATGGACTTGGCGGCGATCGCCGTCGTCCACGAGCGCAGCCACCTGCCGGTGATCGCGGATCCCAGCTACGGCACCGGGTTGCGCGACAAGATCGCGCCGATGGCGCGCGCCGCAGTCGCCGCCGGCGCCGACGGCCTTCTGATCGAGGTCCACTGCGACGCCGACGAGGCGCGCTCCGACGCCGCGCAGACGCTGTATCCGGAGGAGTTCCAGCAGCTCATGGACCAGCTCCGCATCATCGTGCCGGCGCTGGGGCGGTCGCTGTAGCCGCCAGCGCCACCAACCGCGACGGCGTCCGCACGTAGAGGACGCCGTTCGCGATCGCGGGGGTCGCCATCACCGGCTCGCCCATGTCGTTGACGACGAGCTCACGGTACTCGGGGCCGGCGGCGAAGACGTAGAGGAGGCCTTCCTCGGTGCCGGTGTAGATCTTCCCGTTCGCGGCGATCGGAGACGACGTGAAGGTGCCGCTCTTGGAGAAGCGCGCCTTGTAGATCGCCTCGCCGGTCGCCGCGTCGTAGGCGACCAGCCGGCCGTTGTGGTGGACGATGTAGAGGAGGCCCCGGTAGACCAGCGGCGTGGGCATGTAGGCGCCGCCGCGCGGGTCGCTCCACACCAGGCGGTCGTCGGGTTCACCGGGCGTCACCTCGACTCGCCCGCGCAGCCCCGGCTTGACCGCGTAGATCGGCTTCGCCGGCGGATAGCCCGACGAGACGTAGAGGATGCCGCCGTCGACCACCGGCGTCGCCACCACCTGCTCGGAGTTGGGGGAGAGGCTCCACAGCTCGCGTCCGTCGCGCGCGTCGTCGCCGCGGATGATCGAGGCGTTCGCGACCACCTCGACGCCGCCGGGCGTCGGCCACAGCGCGGGCGTCGCCCACGAAGGTGCCACGCCGTCGCGCGGCGTGCGCCAGCGCTCCTCGCCGGTCTCGAGGTCCCAGGCGGCGAGGTAGGGCCCGTCGTGCACGTCCACCTGGAGGATCACCGTGTC
>DATKDQ010000327.1:0-5424 GCA_035544635.1 Thermoanaerobaculia bacterium | reverse complement strand
GCTGTCGCAGCTCGTCTCCGCCGCACCGGGAGCGCACGAGCCGAGCCCGCAGCGGCGGCTCCTCTCCGAGGAGGCGACGCAGGTGGTCGAGGCGGCGCTCGCCGGACTGCCGCTGCGCTACCGGGCGCCGCTCGTGCTGCGCGAGATCGAAGGGTTGTCCTACCGCGAGATCGCGGTAGCGCTGGGCTGCCGCGAGGGCACGGTGAAATCGAGGATCAACCGGGCCAGGGAACGGCTGAAGACACTGCTCGAGCCGTACTGGCGAGGGGCAAGCTGATGGACGATCGCGAGCTCAGAGACCTGCTGCGGCGCCTACCGCGAGACTCCGCACCCCCCGACTTCGGCGCCCGCATCCTCGCGCGCCTCGACGGCGTCGACCGGCGGGCGCGAGCGCGGCGACGGGCCGCTCCGGCGCTGGGGTTCGCGCTCGCCCTCGTGCTGGCCGCCGGCGCGGCGGTCACCTGGACCTGGCAGCGGCGCGAGGGGCTGCGCGAGGACCGCATCGCGCGGGCGCGCCTCGAGAGCCTGGAGCACGAGTACCGCGACCTCCAGGACGAGCTGGCGGAGCTCCAGCGGCTGGTTGCCTCGGCTCAGCCCGTGGTCGGGGTCGAGGGGCCCGGCGAGCGCGGCTACGTGCTCGATCTCGGCGAGCTGGCCGAGGCGCGCGCGAACGGAGCGGTTCCGGTCGCGTACCGGCTGCCGTACTGAATCGAGCGGACGCGAACGGATCGGCAGGGGAGACCACGCTATGACCAGCCTCCTACTCGCGGCGTCGATGGTCGCCGCCCTCGCGTTCGAGAGCCCGGCCGCTCAGGTTCGGAGCGACCAGAAGGAGAACGACCGTTTCGTGGCCATTCCGGTGAAGTCGTTCGTGATCGGCGCCGACGGCCAGCTCGAGGTGCTCGACGATCAGGGCATCGCGTGGGTCACGACCGAGAAGGGCCTCACCCGGCCGCTCCAGCTCCTCGACGTCCTCGGACCGCGTCGCTACATAGGCCTGCAGCTCCTGACGCTCACGCCCGAGCTGCGGCGCCACTTCGGCGTGCCCGCGGATCGCGGCGTGATGGTGTCGAAGGTGCTCGAGGACACGCCCGCCGCCCGCGCCGGGATCGAAGTCGGCGACGTCCTGATCGCCGCCGACGGCAGCCCGGTCGCTGCTGCCAGCGACATCACCCGGGTGCTCTCGGGGAAGGAGCCGGGCCAGGAGGTGCGACTGGAGCTCTGGCGCGGGGGCGAGCCCACCAGCCTCACGGTGGCGTTCGAGGACGGCGAGACGATGCCGTTCGGGGCCGGTGCGCCGGGGATGCGGCGGGCGAGGGTCCTGCGCGATCGGGTGAAGATCCCGATCGAGACCAAGGGGCCGGGCTCGACGATCGCGATCCGCGCGCTCCACCAGGAGGACCTGGACGACGCGCTGCGGGCGCTCGACGAGTACTTCCGGAGCGGCGAGTGGCAGGAGCGCGTGAAGCAGCTCCAGAGCCTGGACCTGAACCAGATCCAGCTACGGATGAAGACGCTCGAGCGGCGACTGCAGGAGCTCGAGCGCGAGCTCGCCGAGCGCTAGCTCCGGGAATGGTGTTTACCATTCCCTCCGCTAGCATGACTTTGGCGCCGAGGACGGCGCTGGCGCTTCGCGCCCCTCCGGAGCGTGCTGGGTAGCACGCTCCTCCGGCTAGTTGCTGTTTGGCGCCGAGGACGGCGCGAACTCCCCTCTTACGCCAAGCCGCGCAGAGCAGTCTGGTTGAACGCCGGCTGGACCGTCGCGCGCAGCTTGCGGTAGTCCTGAGCGGTGATGAGCTGCCGGCTGGCGACGTCGCTCTCGATGTCCGCCGCCCAGGCCCCCTCCTTCGCGCGTGGTCCAGCGACCAGCGACAGGAGCTCGGCGCCGAAGCCCGAACCGTACGAGAACGCCGCGATGCGCTCGCCGGGGGAAAGTCCCTGCAGCGCGTTCGCCACCGAGATCCACAGGCTGGCGGTGTAGGCGTTGCCCGAGAGCTTGTTCCACAGCATCGTCGGCTCGACCTTGCGCTCGAACAGATCGATGATCTTCTCGGCGGTGAGGCCGAACGTCTCGCCGAGTCGGAGCACCGCCTTGCGCACCATCTTCGGGAACGGCACGTGGAAGCAGATGGCCGAGAACAGTTGGAGCGCCTTCTCGGGATCGCGTTCGTTGAGCAACGCGCGGAAGCAGTACTCGGCGGCGCGCTTGTAGCAGTCGAGGCTGAGCTTGCCGTTGACAGTGGGGAACCTGTCCCCTACCGGGCGCCAGAAGTCGAACTCCGGCTCGCTGTAGGCGTAGGTATCGCGCTCGATGGCCGCGATCTCGGGCTCGTCCACCACGAACGCGACGGCGCCCGCGCCCTGCGTCGCCTCACCCGGGTCGCCCTCCTCGTAGAGCGCCACGTCCGCGGCCACCACCAGGGCCGCGCGGTCGCCGCCGACGCCGCTCATGCGCCACTCGGTGGCCTGGCGCAGCGCCAGCGTACCGCCGTAGCACGCGTGCTTGACCTCGTAGGAGCGGATGCCGCCGGAGAGGCCGAGCCGCTCCGCCACGTAGGCCGACAGCGGACGGCTCATGTCGACTGCGGACTCGGTGCCGATCGCGATCAGGCCGATCTTCGAACGGTCGCCGTCCCAGCGGCCGAGCGCTCGGCGTGCCGCTTCGGCGGCGAGGTCAACGACCCCATAGCCCGGTGGGCAGATCGCCATCTGGGAGCAGCCGAGGCCGACGGTGTACTTCTCCGGATCCTCGCCGCGCAGAGCCGCCAGCTCCTCGACCTGCATCGCGAGCGGCGGCAGATGGATGCCGATGGACTCGATTCCCACCCCACGAGCGTCGCCGTGCTGTTGGCTCATGCTCTTCCCCTTGAGGCTGTGGGCGCGATTGCCGCGCGTCGTGCGTTGGCGCACTGGCTCGGTCATGGGTGAGCTCGTCCCGTGCTCCAGCCGACGCACCACCAGTCCGTGAGAGGGACCGGCGGCGCATTATATACCTCGCGCTGCCTGCGGATACGGCTATTTACGGCGCGCCCGGCGCGCCGGTACGAGCGGTTCGTCGCCAGGCTCCCACCGGAAACGAGCCATATCGACGCGGTCGTCCCTTCCCAGCACCCGCTCGCGCCGGAGGAGCGCGCGCTGCAGATGGTCCCAGCCGGGCGTCGCGCGCGGAGAGATCTCGCCGCGCGCGTTGATGACCCGGTGCCATGGGACGTCGCTGCCCTCCGGCAGCGCGTGGAGCGCGTACCCGACCTGCCGGGCGTGCTGGGGAAGCCCCGCCAGAGCGGCCACCTGGCCATAGGTCGCGACCCGGCCGCGGGGGATGCGCCGCACCACGGCGTAGATCCGCCGCCAGCGGTCGCTTGTGAAATTTTTCACTTGCCGTGGCACTCTTCTTGCTTTATAATCGCGGCATAACGGAGGCTAAAACGAGAAGAGGTTCCGCATTTCGTTTCAGTACCTTTCCTTGACTGAGTTCCTCTGGATCCACCAAATCCCCTCCCCACAGGGGTAAACCGCTTCAAGCCAATCCCCAACATCGGAACCTCTTCCCTCCTTCCTCCGACGCCAGCCCGACGATCCGATCAGACTGTACCGACTCGTAAGCCCGCCAGATCGGCGCGCCGGCTGGCGCTTTGCCTGCCAGGACGGCAGACCGCCCGGTCTACCCCGCGAGCCATCCCCGCTGTGAGGCGCGCCGTCCGCGGCGCCGGAGTCATGCTGCGTGGTACCACCACTCCCGGAGCCAGCGCCGTCCGCGGCGCCAGAGTCATGCTGGCGTAGGGAGTGGTATCGACCACTCCCGGAGCCAGCAGGACGCAAGAACTTACCTGGCTCCGGAAAAACCTGCAGCATCTTCCGCCGCCAACCGCTCGGAGAGGTACGGCAGTACACGGTCGAGGTGAATGCGATCCTGGGCGCCGGTGTCGCGGTCGCGCACCGTCACGGTCTGATCCTCGAGCGTCTGGCCGTCGATCGTGAAGCAGAAGGGCGTACCCGCCTCGTCCATCCGGGCGTACCGCTTCCCGATCGACTGCTTGACGTCGAACTGGGCGGTGTGCCGCCGCCGCACCTCGAGGTAGAGCTTCTCCGCGATCTCGGGCATTCCCGCCTTGGCGACCAGGGGAAAAATTCCCGCCTTGATCGGGGCGAGCCGCGGCCGGAAGCGCAGGATCTCGGGCGACGGGCGGCTCTCGTCGACGTCGTAGGCCTCGCAGAGGAGGACCAGGACGCCGCGCGTGAGGCCGGAGGCCGGCTCGACGACGTGCGGGAGGAAGCGCCGTCGCGTCTCCGGATCGAAGTACTCCATCCGGGTCTGGCTCCACTCCTGGTGCTGCTCGAGATCGAACGAGGAACGGTGCGCGACCCCCTCGAGCTCGCCGAACCCGGGATCGGTGAACGGGTAGCGGTACTCGATGTCGTAGGTGCCGTGTCCGCTCTTCGCGTAGTGGGCGAGCTCCTCGATCCCGTGGCGGCGAAGCGTCAGGTTCTCGCGCCGGACCCCTAGAGACTGCCACCACTCCAGCCGGGTGCGGGTCCAGAACTCGAGCCAGTCCCCGGCCTCCTCGGGCGCGCAGAACCACTCGAGCTCCATCTGCTCGAACTCGCGGCTGCGGAAGATGAAGTTCCGCGGCGTGACCTCGTTGCGGAAAGCCTTGCCGATCTGCGCGATCCCGAACGGGATGCGGACGCGGCTGGAGTCGAGCACGTTGCGATAGTCGAGAAAGATGCCCTGCGCCGTCTCGGGCCGCAGGTAGGCGACGTTCTCGTCGCCGCTCGCGGCGCCGACGAAGGTGCGGAACATCAGATTGAACTGGCGCGGCTCGGTCAGCGTGCCGGGCCGGCTCGCCCCCGGGGCGACCACGCGCTCGCGCGCCGCTTCGGGCAACTCGAGGTAGGGCCGGCTGGCGAAGCTCTCGGCGCCGACCGGGCGACGCAGCGCCTTGCGCGCGGTCTGGAGCGCCGGCTCCATCTCGCCCTCTTCGTACCCGAAGCAGGGCGACGTCCCGGCGCCCTCGCCATCGGGCGCGCACAGGACGAGAAGCTGGTCGGCGCGGTAGCGCCGCTTGGTCTCGCGGCAGTCGACCATCGGATCGCTGAAGCCGGAGACGTGGCCGCTCGCCTCCCAGACCCGCGGGTTCTGGATGATCGACGAGTCGACACCGACGATGGTCAGCGGATGGCCGTCGGGGCCGAGGGGAGGGCACTCGACCATCTCGCGCCACCAGGCGTCGCGCAGGTTGTTCTTGAGCTGGACGCCGAGCGGCCCGTAGTCCCAGAACCCGTTGAGCCCGCCGTAGATCTCCGAGGCTGGGAAGACGAAGCCCCGCCGCTTCGCGAGCGCGACGATCCTCTCCATCAGCTCGGAACCGCTGGGCTTGGGCATGGTGATGGGGTCGGGCAGCCGGAGTTGGACCACCCCGGCGG
>DATKDQ010000326.1:0-5013 GCA_035544635.1 Thermoanaerobaculia bacterium | reverse complement strand
GCTAGCCGTCCGCGATCGGCAACCGCTTCACCACCGTGACCTTCATCTCGCGATCGGCGTAGTCGTACGACAGGTCGTCGACCAGCGCGCGCACCAGATGCAGGCCGAGGCCGCCGGGAACGCGCTCCTCGAGCGGAGCGTCGACGTTCACCGGCTCGAGCGCCGAGGGATCGAAGGGATCGACCCCGGAGTCGACGAGCTCGAGGCGCACGAGCTGGCCCGCCTCGTCGATCGCCACCGCCAGGGCGATGCCGTGCGAGGTGCCCTTGTTGTACTTCACCATGTTGGTGAACAGCTCCTCGGCCGCGAAGCGGATCGCGAAGCCGGTGTCGTCGTCGATGCGGTGACGATCGATGAAAACCTCGAGGAACGTGAAGATGTCGTCCAGAGCGGCGATCTGCCTCGGGAAGACCTGCTGTTCCGGCATAGTCGCGGCTCAGCGGCGTGGCGGGCGGTCGGCTGCCGTGGTCGTCGGACGCGCCGGGTCGAGGTGAGCGCAGGCAGCCCCCGTCGCCGCACCCGGCCGGAGCGAAGCGCGCCGGTGTGCTCTGGGCGGCGGCTTCGCGTCCACGGGGCGGGCGGGGCTCCCCGCGACCGCCGTCATCACGGGAAGCGCAGAACCAGGAGGGAGAAGTCGTCGTCGAACACGGTCCCCTGCATGACCGCGCGGACCTCCCGCTCCACTCTCGCCGTCTCGGCGAGACCGGCCTGCGGCTCGCGCTGCAGCACCTCGAGGAACTCCTCGACCCGCCACTCCTCGCCGGCACTGGTGACCACCTCGTACGCTCCGTCGCTGTAGAGGTAGAGCCGGCTCCCGGCCGGGATGTCGACCTCGGCCGCCTTGAAGCCCACGCCGGGCAGCATCCCGATCGCCAGGTTGGGCGTCATGAGGCGGGTTGTCGTGCCCTCGGCGTCGATCAGCAGCGCCGGGGGATGGCCGCCCGAGGCGTACACCAGACGCCGGTTCGCCACGTCGAGCACGCCGTACCACAGCGTGAAGTACATGTTGGCGTGCGCTTCCATCTGGAAGTCGGCGTTGAGAGCGCGCAGCACCTGGTCGGGGCGGGTGAAGTCGACGTTGGGCAGCGACTGCTTGCGCATCACGTTGATGACCGCCACCGAGTGGAGCGCGGGGGCGGCCCCGTGACCGCACACGTCCACCAGGTAGAACGCGAAGCGACCATCGTCGAGGAAGTGGTAGCCGAAGGCGTCGCCGCCGAGCTGGTCCGAGGGGATGAACCGCCACTCGGTGAGGACCGGGGGCGCGGTGAGCGGCGGAGGCAGGAGCGCGCGCACGTAGCCCGCTGCTTTCTCCAGCTCGCGCCCCTGCCGCTCCTCCTCGAGCACCTCTTGGCGGCTGCGGAGCTCCAGCTTGAAGAGAGAGTTCCCGATCTGGAGCACCGATCCGACGGGGAGCGACTGGGGCTCCGCCACCAGGCTCTCGTCGATGAAAGTCCCGTTCGAGGACCCGAGATCCTGCACGATCACCTGTCCCATGATGACCGCGATGCGGCAGTGGCGGCTCGAGACGGCGGGGTCCTTGACCTGGATCGCGGCGTCGACGCTGCGGCCGAGTACGGCCCCGTTGGGCGGCAGCTCGATGCGCCTTCCGGTGAGAGGGCCGGTGAGCCCGGCCAGGAAATACGCGCCGTCGCCGCTGGCGACGGTGACTTTCTGGGCGACGATGGTCTTGTCGACTTCCATGGCTCCTCGGCGGGGTCTGAGTCGCGAGTCGCCGATCTTACGACAGTTGGAGCGCTGAGATCCCGATCGGCCGCGGCCCCCGCGGCCCCCGGTGTAGGCTGAATTGTCCGAGCTGTCGGCGCCGCACCTTCAGGTGCGAAGGGGGAGGGCATGGCCATCGAGAGCAGGAATCCGGCGACGGGTGAGGTTCTGCGGGAGTATCCGGAGATGGATGCGGCGGCGGTCGACGCCGTCCTCGAGAGCTGCCACGCCGCCTTCCTGAGCTGGCGCCAGCGTCCGATCCACGAACGGGCGGCGCTCATGGCACGCGCCGCCGACGTGCTCGACTCCAATCGTGAGCCCTATTCCCGACTGATGGTCGAGGAGATGGGCAAGCCGATCCGGCAGGCCCGCGCCGAGGTCGAGAAGTGCGCCTGGTGTTGCCGCCACTACGCCGAGGAGGGCCCCGGCCTGCTCGCGCCGAGAGACGTCGCGACCGATGCCGCGCGCAGCTTCGTCGCCTACGAGCCGCTCGGCGTCGTGCTCGCCGTCATGCCCTGGAACTTCCCGTTCTGGCAGGTCTTCCGGTTCGCCGCGCCCAACCTCGTCGCCGGCAACGCCGGCGTGCTCAAACATGCCTCGAACGTGCCCCGGTGCGCGCTCGCGATCGAGCAGGTGTTTGCCGAGGCGGGCTTCCCCGAGGACGTCTTCCGCACGCTCTTGATCGGGAGCGGACGCGTCTCCGCCGTGCTCGAGGACTGGAGGGTGCGTGCGGTCACCGTCACCGGCTCGACCTCGGCCGGCCGCGCCATCGGATCGAAGGCCGGCGAGCTGCTGAAGAAGGCGGTGCTCGAGCTCGGCGGCAGCGACCCCTACCTCGTGCTCGCGGACGCCGACCTCGACGCCGCGGTCGCGTCGTGCGTCGCGAGCCGGCTCGTCAACGGCGGGCAGAGCTGCATCGCCGCCAAGCGCTTCATCGTCGACCGTCGCGTCGCGCGGCCTTTCGAGGAGCGGATGGCGGCGCGCATGGCGCGGACGCGGATGGGCGATCCCATGGCGGAGGACACCGAGCTCGGGCCGCTCGCGCGCCACGACCTGCGGGACGACGTGCACTCCCAGGTAGTACGCAGCGTCGAGAGCGGCGCGCGGCTCCTCCTCGGCGGCGCGATCGCCGAGGGACGAGGCGCGTTCTACCCGCCGACGGTGCTCGCCGGAGTCGCCCCGGGGATGCCCGCCGCGGACGAGGAGGTGTTCGGGCCGGTGGCGGCGATCCTCGAGGCCGAAGACGAGGAGGACGCGATCCGGATCGCCAACGACTCGCTCTTCGGCCTCGGTGCGGCCGTATTCACCGCGGACGTGGCGAAGGGCGAGCGGATCGCCCACACCCGCCTCGAGGCCGGCTCGTGCTTCGTCAACGACTTCGTGCGCTCCGACCCGCGCCTGCCGTTCGGCGGGATCAAGGAGTCCGGTTACGGCAGGGAGCTCGGCGAGCTCGGAATCCACGAGCTGGTGAACGTCAAGACCGTGTACGTGGCGGCGGCGACGGTCGCACCCGGCGCGCCGTCGACCGAGTGAGAGCGCGCGCGGCGACTCTGCAAGCGAAAGCTACAGGGGCCATACGCGCGGCACCACCAAGAGCGTGACCGCCATGCACAAGAGCGACAGCGGCAGCCCGACCACCGTGAAGTCGCGGAAGCGATACTTGCCGGGCCCGTAGACCAGGAGCGAGGCCGGCTCGAGCGGCGTGATGAACGAGCACGACGCGGCGACGCACACCGTGACGGCGAAGGCGCGCGGATCGAGATCGGCGTGGGCGGCGGTGCGCACCGCGATCGGCAGGACGACCAGCGCCGCGGCCTGGTTCGACATCGGTTGGGTGAGCAGCAGCGTCAACGAGTAGAAGCCGCCGAGCAGCATGATGCCGCCGCCCTCGCCGGCGAGGTCGACGATCCGCTGGGCGAGGTAGGCGGCGGCGCCCGTTGTCTCCATCGCGGTGGCGAGCGCGAGGAGGCTGCCGACGAGGATGAGCACCCGCCAGTGGATCGCCGCGTACGCCTCCCCCGGATCGATGGCACCGGTGAGGAGCAGGATGACGGCGGCCGAGAGGGCGGCGAGCGAGAACGGAACCCAGCCCATGCCACCGGCGACGATGGTCGCGAGGAAGAGCCCGACGGTGAGGTGGGCGCGCCGTCCGCCCGGCCGGTACTCGGTGCCCTCGAGCAGGATGGCGTCGCCGGAGGCGAGGAGCCAGCCGAGCGGGGCGAGATCCCCCTGCACCAGGAGCACGTCGCCCGCGCGCAGCCGCGTCCGCGCCAGCCTCACGTTGAAGGTCTCCCCGCGGCGATAGACGGCGAGCACGGTGATGCCGTAGCGCGCCCGGAGCTGCAGCTCCTCCAGAGTGTGACCGGCGAGCCGCGACGAGGGCGCCAGCACCAGCTCGTGGATCGGGACCCGGCCGGCGGCGTTCTCGCTCCACTTCGAGTCGACCTGGAGGCTCAGCTCGACGCGGTCCTTGAGCGCCAGCAGGCTCTTCTGCGAGCCCTTGGCGAGCAGCACGTCGCCGGCGCGCAGCACCCGCTCGTGCGGTACCGGCCGGATCGGGCCTTCGTCGGGCACCAGCCCCAGAAAGTCGACCTCGAGGTCGCGGCCGGCGTGGGTCTGTTCGATCGTCTTGCCGATCCAGGGGGAGCCCGCCGGCACCACCACCTCTCCGAGATAGTCGCGAACCCGGTAGACCTCGATCGGCTCGGCTCCGGTGTCGGGAAGCAGGCGCTGCCCCAGCGTCCAGAGGTAGAGGAGCCCCAGGACCAGCGTCGGCAGCCCGATCGGCGCGAGCTCGAACAGGCCCAGCGGCTCGAGGCCGTAGCGGGGGAGGATGCCCGAGACCACGATGTTGGTCGAGGTCCCGATCAGCGAGCAGGTGCCGCCCAGGATCGAGGCGAAGGCGATCGGCATCAGGAGCCTCGAGGGCGGACGCCGCAGCCGGTGGCTCAGGCCCATCGAGAGCGGCAGCAGCGCCGCGACGGTGGCCACGTTGGACAGGAACGCGGAGACGGTGCCGGTGAAGGTCGAGAGCAGCGGCAGGACGAGCTTCGGTCGGCGCTCGGCAATGCGCACGATGGCGATCTCGAGCCGTTCGAGCGCGTGGCTGCGCACCAGCGCCTCGGTGAGGACGAAGAGGCTGGCGAGGAAGACGATGGTCTCGTTGCCGAAGCCGCGGAAGATGTCCTCGGCCGCCACCAGGCCGCTGAAGTAGAGCCCGAGCAGAAGCACGAGCGCGGCGACGTCCACCGTCACCACCTCGGTCGCGAACAGCGCGAGAGCGACCAG
>DATKDQ010000325.1:0-2924 GCA_035544635.1 Thermoanaerobaculia bacterium | reverse complement strand
CCGCCGACCAGACGACGCTCACGCGCCGCCTGACCGACGAGGCGGTCGCGTTCATCGAGGCGAACCGGTCGCGGCCGTTCTTCCTCTACTTCCCGCACCCGATGCCGCACGTGCCGCTGTTCGCTTCTCCGGAGTACGCGGGTCGCAGCCCGCGCGGCGTCTACGGCGACGTGGTCGAGGAGATCGACGGCTCGGTCGGGCGCATCGTCGAGGCGCTCCGTGCCCAGGGTCTGGCCCAACGAACGCTCGTCTTCTTCACCAGCGACAATGGGCCCTGGCTCCTGATGGGGGAGCGCGGCGGCAGCGCCGGGCCGCTGCGGGAGGGCAAGGGGAGCACCTGGGAGGGCGGCGTGCGCGTCCCCGGCATCGCGTGGTGGCCCGGCAGAGTGCCCGCCGGCGTCGTGAGCCAGGAGCTGTCCGGCACCTTGGACCTCTTCACCACCGCGCTCGCTCTCGCGGGCGTGCCGCTGCCCCAGGATCGGTTCATCGACGGCGTCGACCTGTCGCCGGTTCTCTTCGGTGAGGGCGCGAGCCCTCGCGACACGCATGTCTACTACCGGGACACCCAGCTCTACGCCCTGCGCAAGGGATGGTGGAAGGCGCACTTCAGGAGCCGGTCCGGCTACGGCCCGGACCCGGTGGTCACTCACGACCCGCCGGCGCTCTACCACCTCGGCCGCGACCCCGGCGAGCAGCACGACGTCGGAGCGCAGTTTCCCGAGGTGCTCGCAGACCTCGAGCGGGAGGCCGAGCGCCATCTGGCGACCGTGGTGCCCGTGGAGTCCAACCTCGAGGCGGTGATCGGAGGCCGCTAGCCTCCGGAACGTGCTGGGTAGCACGCTCCTCCGGCTAGATGCTGTTTGGCGCCGCGGACGGCGCTGGCGCTTCGCGCCCCCCACACAGTGGGACGCTGGTACTCGGACACCTCCTAGGCGGAGAGGCAGCGCCACACGACTGCAGTATGCTCGGCGCACGTGCTCGAACGAACGGATCGGATCGGCCTCGTAGTGCCCGACGCGGACGCGGCGGCGGAGACCTACCGGCAGATCTTCGATTCGCGCATCGTTGGCGACGAGATGGATCGCGCGACCGGCGCCCGCCGCGTGACGCTGCAGTGGGGCAGGGACCAGGTCGAGCTGCACCAGCCGCACGGCGAAGGAGCGGCCGCCGAGTTCCTGACGCGGGGGCGGCGCGGGCTCTTCCTGGGCGGCTTCGCGCTCGCCGATCCCGGCGCGTGCGCGGCGCGGCTCGAGCGCGCGGGCGTGCGCGTGCACGAGGAGCGCGGCGATCGCTACGTCGTTCTTCCGGAGGATCTCGACGGCACGGGTGTGGTGCTGTCGCGGCGCGTCGAGCGCGAGCGGGTCGGCCTCGTCGACAAGATCTGGCAGATCACCTACGCCGTGCCGGACCTGCGCGCGGCGGTGGAGCGGTACTCGCGCCTCTTCGGCGTCGAGGACGACTTCACCAACTGGTACCACAGCGACCACTTCGGCTACGACGGCGCCATCACCTGGTTCGAGGCGCGCGACGGTGGCCTGCTCGACAGCCTCGAGTACCTGGAGCCCACCGATGAAGGGGTCGCCGTCGACCGCTTCGTGCGGCGCGGCGGCTCGGGCATCTACATGTGCTCGATCGAGACCGACGACATTCCGGAGATACGGCGCCGGGTGGAGGCGGGTGGCCCCGGCTGGGACGGCGATCGGGCCGCGGCGTTCATCCATCCGCGGCGCCTCCACGGGCTCCTGGTCGGGCTGGTGCGCTTCGACGACTGGAACGCGCGCCGGCCACTGCCCGGCGGCGCGGCAACGTAGTGTCGCGCTTTCGCGTCGGACGCTACGCGAGCTGCCCGGAGGAGCTATCATTCGAGGACTCTCCGTGACTCGGCTCTCCGAGGAGGAGCGAAGGATGCGAATGCAGGCTGTCGTCTCGATCGCGGCCGTTCTTTTCGGCGTCGTCGCCGCGGCCGTCGCCGAGGACCCGGACATCCCGAGAACGCCCGGCGGCAGGCCGGATCTCTCGGGGACGTACGACATCGCGAATCTCACCCCGTTCGAGCGCGATCCGAAGTACGGCGACGAGCGGATGATGCCGCCGGAGGAGGCCGCGGCGATCGTGGAGCAGATGGCGACCTTCCGCGACGTGGCGGCGCGCGACAGCGATCCGGACCGCGACGCGCCTCCCCAGGGCGGCGACGGCTCCACGGGAGCGTCCGGGAAGGTCGGCGGCTACAACTTCTTCTGGATCGACATGGGCGAGACGATCCATCCCATCGACGGGGAGTACCGCGCGTCGGTGCTCTACGACCCGCCGAACGGGCGCCTGCCGCCGCTGTCGGAAGCGGGCAAGGAGCGGCGCAAGGACCACAACCCCTATTCGATCGAGAACACCGGCGACGCCGACTGGCTCGAGACCGGCGACGATCCGTACGACGGACCGGAGTCGCTCTCCACCGCCGACCGGTGCCTGTACGTCGGGGTGGCGACCGTGCCGGCGATGTCGGTGCCGTACAACAACCTGAAGAAGATCGTCCAGACCGACACCCACGTGGCGATCCTGGTGGAGTGGATGCACTGGATGCGCGTCATCCGGCTGAACGCCGAGCACCACCCTCCCGAGGTGCGTTCGCTCAGCGGCGACTCCATCGGCTGGTGGGAAGGCGACACGCTGGTGGTCGACACCACCAACTTCATCGACCTCCCGGGGCCGCCGCGCGAGAAGCTCCACGTCGTCGAGCGCTTCACCCCGAAGGGCCCCGACGCGCTGCTCTACGAGTTCACGGTGAACGACTCCGACTACACCGCCCCCTACAGCGGCGAGTACATCTGGCCCAAGACTCCGCACCGGCTCTACGAGTACGCCTGCCACGAGGGCAACTACGCGCTGGGCAACATCCTGCGGGGAGCGCGGCTGCTCGAGCGCGAGGC
>DATKDQ010000324.1:0-12603 GCA_035544635.1 Thermoanaerobaculia bacterium | reverse complement strand
GCTATGGAGCTGGAAGGAGTTAACGTGATCCACACCCCATCTCGTACCTGGATTTTGCTTGCGCGCGCCGCGCTGGCGCTGGTCCTGGCGCTCGGCGCGACTGCCTGCGACTCGTTCGAGCAGAGCGTCGACGCCCAGGTGACACGGCGCGCGGAGGTGGGCGAGGACACGCCGGCGCTGCAGGCGCGCGACGCCGACCGCGGCGCGGATCTCGGGCTGGCGAGACAGCTCTCGTCCGCGTTCGAGGACGTCGCCGAGGCGGTTCGGCCCTCGGTGGTGAGCATCTCGACCGAGCGCAGGCCGCAGCAGCGCGGCCAGGGCCAGGCCGACCCGTTCCAGGAGAGCCCGTTCGGAGACCTCTTCGATCGGTTCTTCGGCCCCGGTGGCCGGCCGTTCGACTTCCAGATGCCACAGCCCTTCCCGCCGCAGGGCCTCGGCTCCGGCTTCATGGTGTCGAAGGATGGCTACATCCTGACCAACGCGCACGTGGTCGACGGCGCGGACCAGATCACCGTCCGCACCACCGACGAGCGTGAGCTGCGCGCCCGGCTCGTCGGCAGCGACCCGCAGACCGACCTCGCCGTGCTCAAGGTCGAGAACGGCGGGCTCGCCCCGCTCCCGCTGGGCGACTCCGACACGCTTCGGGTGGGACAGTGGGTGGTCGCGGCCGGGACGCCCTTCGGACTCTCGTCCTCGATCACGGCCGGAATCGTGAGCGCCACCGGTCGCTCGAACCTGCGCATCGCCGACTACGAGAACTTCATCCAGACCGATGCCGCCATCAACCCCGGCAACAGCGGCGGACCGCTGCTCGATCTCGACGGCAAGGTGGTGGGGATCAACACCGCGATCTTCAGCCGCACCGGCGGGTACATGGGGATCGGCTTCGCGATCCCGATCAACATGGCCAAGGACGTCATGAACAGCCTGATCGAGGAGGGCAAGGTGACCCGCGGCCGCCTCGGCGTCTCGATCCAGGACCTCGACGACGATCTGGCGAAGTCGTTCGGGTTCCAATCGCGCGACGGCGTCCTGATCGGCGACGTCGATCCCGAGAGCCCAGCCGCCGCGGCCGGCCTCCAGGGCGGCGACATCATCGTCGAGTACGACGGCGCGCCGGTGACTCGCACCGACGACCTGCGCATGCGGGTGGCCGCCACCCGTCCCGGCGAGGCGGTCGAGGTGGAGGTCTTCCGCGACGGCAGGCGTCGTACCGTCGAGGTCGAGATCGCCGAGCTCACGACCGACCAGGCGACGGCCGACCGCCCGGCGACACAGCTCGACCAGGGTATCGGCATGACGGTGCGGACGCTCACGCCGGAGATGGCCGCGCAGCTCGGCATCGAGGGCAGCGTGCGCGGCGCCGTCGTCACGCAGGTCGAACCCTTCGGTCCCGCGGCCAAGGCGGGCATCCGCCAGGGCGACGTCATCGTCCAGGTGCGAGACGCCCCGGTGACCACCGCCGAGGAGCTGCGCCGAGAGCTCGGCAAGCACGATCTCGAGGACGGCGTGCGCGTGACGGTGCTCTCCGGCGGCTACCGGCGCTTCGCGGTGATCAGGGCGGAGTGATCTGGTTCGTTCGGTCCGCGCGCGGAGGGCTGTGCTAGCCTGAATCGGCGCAATGCGTAACTACTTCCTGCGTCGGGTCTTGCTCGTCCCGCCCACCCTCTTCGGCATCACCCTCATCGTCTTCCTCGTCACCCGCTTCGTGCCCGGCGGACCGCTCGAACGGGCGATCATGGAGGCGCAGCAGTTGAACGCCTCCGGGCGTGGCGGCGGCGTCTCGGGTCAGGGTCAGGCCCTCTCCGAGGCGCAGATCCAGCAGCTCCGGGAGTACTACGGCTTCGACAAGCCGTGGTATCAGAGCTACGTCCAGTGGGTCGGCAAGCTCGCGCGCGGGGACCTGGGCTCCTCGTATCGGTACAACGAGCCGGTGCTGGACATCATGAAGTCCCGCTTTCCGGTCTCGCTCTTCTTCGGCGTCGCCACCATCCTCGCCACCTATGTCGTCTGTATCCCCCTGGGCGTAGTGAAGGCGATCCGGCACCGCACCGTGATGGACAACCTGACCTCGGTCGTAATCTTCATGGGCTATGCCGTGCCCGGCTACGTGCTGGGGACGCTGCTCCTCCTGTTCTTCGCCGCCCGCCTCGAGTGGTTCCCGATGGGCGGCTTCACCAGCATGGAATACCCGTTCCTGTCGGCGGGGGAGAAGGTCCTCGACGTGGTGAGGCACGCGGCGCTGCCGCTCGTCTGCTATCTGGTCGGGAGCTTCGCCGTGACCACGCTCCTGATGAAGAACCATCTGATGGACAACCTCGCCGCCGACTACATCCGCACCGCGGTGGCCAAGGGCGTCTCCTTCCGGCGCGCTGTAATCGGGCATGCGCTGCGCAACTCGCTGATCCCGATCGCCACCACCTTCGGCCAGAACATCGTGCTCATCGTCACCGGCTCGTTCCTGATCGAGACCATCTTCGACATCAACGGGTTCGGCCTGCTCGGCGTCAACGCGATCTTCGACCGCGACTACCCGGTGGTAATGGGCGTCGTCCTGGTCGCGAGCCTGGCGCTCCTGGTCGGCAACATCGCCTCCGATGCGCTGGTCGCCACCATCGATCCACGGATCCGCTTCGGTTGAGGATCGAGCGTGCGACTGCGCCTGAATCCCCTCACGCAGCGCAAGCTGCGCCGCTTCCGCGAGATCCGTCGCGGCTACTGGTCGTTCCTGGTGCTGGCGGCGCTGGTCGTGCTGTCGCTCGGGGCGGAGCTCTTGATCGAGAGCAAGGCGATTGCCGTGCGCTACGACGGGAGCTGGTACTTCCCGACCTACTCGGCCGTGAAGCTGGGCGCGGAGTTCGGGCTGGAGGGCCCCGCGGCGCGCACGCCGGTCAACTACCGGGCTCTGCGCGCCCATTTCGAAGCGGAGGGCGGCGAGAACCTGGTCGTGCTGCCGCCGGTCCCCTGGGACCCATTCGAGAACGACGCCTACCAGGGGGTGTTCAAGCCGGCGCCGCCGTCGGCCGAGTCCAGGCACTACCTGGGGACCGACTCCACCGGGCGCGACATCCTGGCGCGAGTGGTCTACGGCTTCCGCATCGCGCTCCTGTTCGCCCTCGCGTTCATGGCGCTCACCTATCTGGTGGGGATCTCGATCGGCTGTCTGATGGGCTGGTTCGGCGGGAGCTTCGACCTCCTCATGCAGCGACTGATCGAGGTGTGGTCGAACATCCCGTTCCTGTACATGGTGATCATCGCGTTCTCGATCATCCCTTCGAGCTTCGCCGTCTCGACGCGGATCGGGATCCTGCTCGTGATCATGGTGCTCTTCTCGTGGACCTCGATGACGTATTACATGCGCACCGCCACCTACCGCGAGAAGGAGCGCGACTACACCGCGGCCGCCATGGTGCTCGGCGCTTCGACGCCGCGCATCATCTTCAACCACATCATCCCGAACGTGATCTCGACCATCGTCACCTTCGTGCCGTTCACCGTGGTCGGTGCCATCACCGCCATCACGGCGCTCGACTTCCTGGGCTGGGGCCTGCCGCCGCCTACGCCCTCGATCGGCGAGCTGCTCAAGCAGGGCACCAACAACCTGACCACCGCCCCCTGGATCGTCACCTCGGCGTTCGTCGCGCTGGTATTCATCCTCACCCTGGTCACCTTCATCGGCGAGGCCGTGCGTGAGGCGTTCGATCCCCGTCGTTTCACCGTTTACAAGTGAGGTCGCCATGAAGAGAACCACTCCTCGCTCGCCGCGCCGCCGCGCCTGCCTCGCGCGCGAGCACGCCTGCACGCTGCTCGCCGGTTTCGTCCTCGCGCCATTCCTGACCGGGTGCGGCGGAGGCGACACCGCGGCCGACGCCGACCTGCCGCATGGCGGGCGCGACAACACGGCCGAGGTGGAGGAGTACTACCGGACCAAGGTGGCGCTGCCGCCGGAGGTGCGCGACGCGTTCGAGCGCGGCGACGTGACGCAGGAGGAGATCGACCGCCGGGCGGCGGCGGGCGAGTTCCCGCTCTTCTTCCGCGAGGCGACGCTCGCCGACCTGCCGGAGGGGCTCGAGTGGGAGGACGGCATGGACCTGCCCGACCTCGGCTCGCCCGAGGCGAAGAAGGGCGGCACCGTGTTCATGACGATCCAGGATTACCCGCGCACGCTGCGCACGGTGGGTCCCGACGCCAACGGCTCGTTCCGCCCCTACATCCTCGACGACAACGCGATGCGCTTCGCGCGGCGCCACCCCAACGTGACGGAGGTGGGGCCGAAGGGGCACCACCTCTTCCCCGGCATCGCCAAGGAGTGGGCGATCGACAAGCCGTCGAAGACCGTTTACGCGAGGATCGACCCCGAGGCGCGGTGGTCGGACGGCCATCCGATCACCACCGAAGACGTCTTCTTCATGTTTTTCTTCATGCAATCCACCTACATCAACGCGCCCTGGAACAACAACTTCTACCACCGCACCTACTCTGGCGTCACGCGCTACGACGATCACACCTTTTCGATCTCGCTCCACGAGGCGAAGCCCAACATGAGCGAGCGCGTGCTCGACCTCAATCCCATCCCGAGGCACTTCTACCGGGACCTCGGCCCCGATTTCGTGGAGCGCTACCAGTGGCGTCGCGAGCCGACCTCGGGTTCCTACGTCGTTCTGACCGATCAGCTCGACAAGGGCCGCTCGATCACGCTGACCCGCAACCAAGAGTGGTGGGCGAAGGACAAGAAGTTCTGGCGGAACCGCTACAACTTCGATCGCGTCCACTTCACCATCATCCGCGACAAGGCCAAGGCGTTCGAGACCTTCAAGAAGGGCGAGCTCGACACCATGCGCATCCGCGAGGCCGAGTACTGGTACGACAAGCTGCCGGACCACGATCCGCTGGTCGCGAACGGCTACATCGGCAAGTACACCTTCTACAACGACACGCCGCGCTCGACCTGGGGGCTCTGGATCAACACCGCCCAGCGGCTGCTCGACGACCCCAACGTGCGCGCCGGCATCCACCACGCGACCAACTGGGAGCTGGTGATCGAGAAGTACTTCCGGGGCGACTACGTGCGCATGCGCACGACCGCGGACGGCTACGGCGAGTTCACCCACCCCACGCTCGAGCCCCGGCCGTTCTCGGTGGATCAGGCGCTCGAGAGCTTCGCTCGTGCCGGCTTCGAGAAGCGCGGCGCCGACGGGATTCTGGTCAATGACCGGGGGCAGCGCCTGTCGTTCACCCTGTCCACCGGTTATGAGAGCTTCCGCGACATCCTCACCATCCTGCGGGAGGAAGCCATGAAAGCCGGGCTCGAGTATCGATTGGAGGTGCTCGACGCCACCGCCTCCTTCAAGAAGGTGCAGGAGAAGCAGCACGACGTTGCCTTCACCGCGTTCAACACCAGCGCCGAGATGTACCCGCGCTACTGGGAGACCTTCCACTCGGTGAACGCGTACGACCGGCCCTTCCTCGAGGACGGCTCGGTCAATCCGAGCCGGAAGATCAAGGTCCAGACCAACAACCTCTTCTCGCTCGCCAACCGCGAGCTCGACCAGCTCATCGACCGCTACACCGCTTCCGATGATGCCGAGGAGATGAAAACCCTGGCGCACCGCATGGAGGAGATCCTTCACGACGAGGCGGTGTTCGTCCCCGGCTTCGTGATGCCCTTCTACCGCTTCGAGGCGTGGCGCTGGATCCGCTGGCCGGAGGAGTTCGGCGTCAAGCTGGCGAGCGAGTACGAAGAGTCTTGGCTGCACTGGCTCGACGAGGACATGAAGAAGGAGACCCTGGCCGCCAGGCGGTCGGGCAAGACCTTCCCCCGGCTGGTGCTCACCAACGACCGGTACCGGGCCCTCTAGGGCGAGAGGCGGCGAAGCGCGTGGCACCGTCTGGCCCAGCGGTGGATCCGGCGGGGGCAGCCGTCATCGAAGCACCGGCGACGGCGCCGCGCCCGGCGGCCTCCGCGGCCGTACGTCCCCTGCTCGAGGTGCGCGATCTGGTCACCGCGTTCGACACCGATAGCGGCCAGGTGGTCGCCGTCGACGGCGTCGGCTTCGAGGTCGGGCGCGGCAGGACGGTCGGGCTGGTCGGAGAGTCGGGCTGCGGCAAGACGGTGACCGCGCTCTCGGTGATGCGCCTCCTGCCACTGCCGATGGGGCGGGTGCTCGAGGGCGAGATCCTGCTCGACGGCGTCGACCTCCTGAAGCTCTCGCTCGAGGACATGCGGCGCGTGCGCGGCGGGCGCATCGGGATGATCTTCCAGGAGCCGATGACGGCGTTGAACCCGGTCCAGCGCATCGGCAAGCAGCTCGCCGAGGCGTTCCTGCTGCACCAGAAGATCTCACCCGAGGAGGCGACCGCGCGCTCCATCGCGCTGCTCGCCAAGGTCGGCATCCCGTCGCCCGAGGTGCGCTTCGGCGAGTACCCGCACCAGCTCTCGGGCGGCATGCGCCAGCGCGTGGTGATCGCGATGGCGCTGGCGAATCGGCCCACGCTGGTGATCGCCGACGAGCCGACGACGGCGCTCGACGTCACTATCCAGGCGCAGATCCTCGCGCTGATGCAGGACCTCCAGCGCGAGATGGGGATGTCGATCCTGCTCATCACGCACGACCTGGGGGTGATCGCGCAGACCTGCGACGAGGTGGTGGTGATGTACGCCGGGAAGGTGGTCGAGCGCGCCCCCGTGCTCGAGCTCTTCGAGCGCCCCAAGCACCCCTACACGCAGGGCCTGCTGAAGGCGATCCCGCGGCTCGACCATCCCCGCAAGCAGCGGCTCCTGACCATCGAGGGCGCCGTGCCCGCGCTCGACGACCTGCCGCCCGGCTGCCGCTTCCAGAATCGGTGCCCGCACCGGGTCGACCGCTGCGCCGAGACGCCGCCGCTCGAGACCGTCGGCCTGGGCGTTGCGGCCGCCGCCGCGTCCGGCGCCGGCCGCGCCGCAGCCGGGGACGCGACAGCCCCTGTCGTCGCTCCTCACCAGGTCGCCTGCTGGCGCTGGCGCGAGATCGAGGCGCCGTGACCCGGCCGCTGCTCGAGATCGAGCGCCTGCGCACCTACTTTCCCGTGCGCGGCGGCGTCTTCCTCACCGCGAAGGCGATCTGCAAGGCGGTCGACGACGTCTCGCTCGCGATCGCGCCGGGCGAGACGCTCGGCCTGGTCGGCGAGTCGGGGTGCGGCAAGTCGACCCTGGCCCGGACGGTGGTGCGGCTGCTCAAGCCCGCCTCAGGCAGCGTGCGGTTCGAGGGCACCGACCTGGCCCCGCTGTCGCGCCGCCAGCTCAAGCCCTACCGCCGGCACCTGCAGATGATCTTCCAGGATCCGGCCGACTCGTTGAACTCACGCCAGAGCGTGGGCAAGATCCTCGAGGAGCCGTTCGTGGTCCACGACATCGGCACCGCCGCGGAGCGGCGCCGGCGGGTGGCCCTGCTCCTGGAGAAGGTGGGCCTGCCGGCTGGCGCCGCCGACCGCTTCCCCTTCGAGTTCTCGGGCGGACAGCGCCAGCGGGTCGGCATCGCGCGCGCGATCGCGCTCGAGCCGAAGCTGGTCCTGTGCGACGAGCCGGTCTCCGCGCTCGACGTCTCGATCCAGAGCCAGATCCTGAACCTGCTGCTCGACCTGCAGCGGGAGCTCTCCCTCTCCTACCTCTTCATCTCGCACGATCTGGCGGTGGTGAAGCACGTCTCCGATCGCATCGCGATCATGTACCTCGGGCGCATCGTCGAGATGGGAGAGGCCGACGAGATCTACGCGCGGCCGCTCCATCCCTACACCCGGATCCTGCTCGCGGCGGTGCCGGAGCCCGATCCGCGCAAGCGGCGGCGGCTCGAGATGGTGGAGGGCGACGTGCCGACGCCGATCGACCCGCCCTCCGGCTGTCACCTTCACCCGCGCTGTCCACACGCCGAGGACCGCTGCCGCGTCGAGGCGCCCGCGCTGCGCGACGCCGCCGCGCCGGGCGCGCCGCCGCACTGGGTCGCCTGCCACTTCGATCTGTAGGGCGCGGAGAGAGCGGACGGCGGCGGTCCGTGCGGGCCGCCGCGAGAGTCGACGGAAGTCGGCGATTGCCGCCGCGTCGGCGGCGAGCGGCCGCTCCTTCGGCGGCTACGGCAGCGAGACCATCATTCCCTGCTGCACGCTCGCGGCGTCGCCAGAGACGACGTCGCAGATGGTGAGCTTCTCGCGTACGCTCGAGGCCTTGAGGCGGGCCACCTGCTTGACCTCGGTGTCGAGCACTTCACCGGTGTCGGGGTCGCGGATCACGTCGGCCTCGCCGACCACGAACTCCTGCCCCGCGCTGACGCCTTCGCGGCTGCCTCGATTCACGTACACCTGACCATCGCGGATCATCGCGACGGAGCCCGTCCAGGGCACGCTCCCGAGCTGCGAGACCAGCCAGTCGACCGCCTCGGCCACCGCGTCCTCGACGGCACGGCCCACGTTGTCGTTCTTGTAGGCGTTGAAGTCGCCGCCGAAGTCGGAGCCGCTGTAGCCGAGCGCGCCACCCCTGCGGCCGGCCACGCCGGTCACGCTCTGCGACGCCATCACCTGCCCGGTGGTCGAGTCGACCATGTAGATGGTCGCGTTGAGCTCGGCCTTGCCCTTGTTTCCGCCGACGCGAATGCCTCTGACGCGGATCCCGCCGCCCCCGCCCTCGGTCGAGCTCTGGACGTGGGTGATCGCGCCCTTGACCAGGATCTGCGCGGGGGTCAACTGGCCGGTGACCGGAGCCTTCGCGCCCTGGGCGGTCCTGCCCGACGCCGCCAGGTCCTGCTCGTCCAGCGCGGCGCCGCGCATGTCGGACTCGCCGAGAACGATGAACCGGCCGGTCGCGTGCAGCTTCTCGGTCATCACGGCGCCCCAGGCATCGCCGATGCTCCACGAGCTGGCCCAGCCCGCCTGGTTCTCGAACTCGGTGACGGTGACCGTGTAGCGCAGGTTCCCGACCTGCGCCGTGAGAGGCGCGGCGAAGAGCACCGCCAGGAGTGCAGAGACGTAGAGCAGGGAACGCTTCGTTCGCGACATGGAGTTCTCCTCGGAGTGTGTCGTGGCGACCACGCGAATTCGAAAGGACGCGCTTGTCCGCGGGTCGGCCGGGAATTATAGCTGGGTGAGCGGCAGCGGGTGTCGGATCCTGGTCAAATCGAGCCCCGGCCCCCGCGCGGCGCCGGCTCGCGCCTGTCCCGGGGGCGGGAGGGAGCCCGCCCGGCCGGCTCCCCTCTTCGAGCTCAGCGCGCGATCGCGCCGCCGCTCCGCTCCGCCGCCTCGACCGTGTTCCGCAGCAGCATGGCGACCGTGGTCGGACCCACGCCGCCCAGCCGTGGCGTGATCCAGGACGCGACCTCGGCGCAGGCCTCGTCGACATCGGCCAGCAGGCGTTTGCCTTCCCACGAGATGCCGCCGCTGACCACGACCGCGCCCGGGCGGATCATGTCGGGCACCACGAAGCCCGGCACCCCCACCGCCGCCACCACGACCTCGGCGCGCCGGGTGAAGGCACCGATGTCGGGCACGCCGGTGTGAACCACCGTCACCGCCGCGTTCGCTCCAGGCTGCTTCAGCGTGAGGAGGAGAGCGAGGGGCCGGCCGAGCGTCGGACCGCGGCCCACGATGACCACCTCCCGGCCCGCGATCGAGATGCCGTAGTGGAGGAGCATGGCCTGGATACCGGCCGGCGTGCACGGCACCGGCCCCTTCTCCTGCAGCACCAGCTTGCCGAGGTTCACCGGGTGCAGGCCGTCGGCGTCCTTCGCCGGCGACATGCGCAGCAGGGCCTCGCCGAAGTCGAAGCCCTTGGGCACCGGGTGCTGGATCAGGTAGGCGTCGACGGCAGGATCGCGGTTGAAGCGGTCGACGGCGTCGAGCAGCTCGGCCTGCCCGGCGCCAGCGGGGATCTCCCGGTTGAACGACGCGATTCCGACCAGGGCGCAGGTCTCGTGCTTCTTGCGCACGTAGCCCGCGCTCGCCGGATCGTCGCCGACCAGGATCGTGCCCAGGCCGGGCTCGATGCCCTTCGCCGCGAGCGCTTCGACGCGGCGCCGCACGTCCGCGATCACGGCGTCGGCGACGGGCTTCCCCTCGAGCAGCTTGGCGGTCATCCCTTCAAAGCCGACTGGATGCTCAGGAACTCCCCGACGTTCTCCAGCGTGAGCAGGCCCACCAGGCGCCCGGCGTCGGTCACCGGCAGAGTGGAGCAGTTGCACGACTGCAGGCGGACGAAGGCCGGCTCGATCATCTCCGAGAGCTCGGCGAGCTGGAAGTCGCGCTCCATCACCGACGCCACCGGCGCGTCGCGCCCCACCTCGGTCAGGCCTCGGATCAGCTTCTGCTGGGTCAGCACGCCCACCACGCGATCGCCCTCGACCACCGGGAAGTCGCGCTGGGTGGTCGCGAGCGTGAGCTCGATCGCGCGCTGGAGCGTCTCTTCGGGATGCAGGGCGCGGAAGTCGGTGATCATGAGACGCTTCACCGGGATCCCGCCCAGCGCCATCTTCATCTGCGCCAGGCTCGACTCCTGCGCCGCCCCGATCCACACGAAGAAAGCGATGAACAGGAGAAAGGGGTTCCACAACAGCCCGACCAGACCGAACAGGAAGGCCATGCCCTGCCCGACGTTGGCCGCGATCTGGGTCGCCTGCAGGTAGTCCATGCGCATCGCCAGCGCCGCACGCAGCATGCGGCCGCCGTCCATCGGGAATGCTGGCAGGAGGTTGAAGAGAACGAGCACCACGTTCGCGATCATCACACGCGCGAAGAAGGGACCCTCGGCCATGGTCATCGCGCTCAGGCCTTCCCAGGTGCCGGTCGCGGACAGGAGCAGGAAGAGGACGGTGGCGATGACGACGTTGACCGCGGGGCCGGCGATCGCGACCAGCAGCTCGCGGATCGGCTCCTCGGGGATGCGCTCGAGCCGCGCGACGCCGCCGATCGGCAACAGCACGATGTCGCGCGTCTTGATGCCGTAGCGGCGTGCGGTCAGGGCGTGCCCCAGCTCGTGGAGCACGACGCAGGCGAACAGCACCAGGATGAAGAGGACGCCTTCGAGGGCGGCCGAGATCGAGCGTCCCTGGGTCCAGTGCGCCCAACCCACCCACACCAGGAGCAGGACGAACGTCGCGTGGACCTTGAGCTCGATCCCGGCGATCGTTCCCAGCCGCCAGGACCACTTCATCGCACTGCGCTCACGTTCTCATCGTCCTCCGAGGGGACAGCTCCCGCTTCTCTCGCCGCTGTGCGGTGAGCAACTCGCCACGCCGCTAGCGGGTCCGTGGTTACTACCACGGCCCCGCTAGCTGATGCGGCGCCGCGAGCGTGCCCCGCCGGCTCCAATTCTCTATGCACCGAGTCTCGTGGCGCGGGGCGTCACGCCACCTCGAACAGCCCGGCGGCTCCCATGCCGCCGCCGACGCACATCGTGATCACGACGTTCTTCGCGCCGCGCCGCTTGCCCTCGATCAGCGCGTGGCCCACCATGCGGCTGCCGCTCATACCGTAGGGATGGCCGATCGAGATCGCGCCGCCGTTGACGTTGAGCCGCTCGTTCGGGATGCCCAGTCGGTCGCGGCAGTACACCACCTGGACCGCGAACGCCTCGTTGAGCTCCCAGAGATCGATGTCGTCGATCTCGAGGCCGAAGCGCTCGAGCAGCTTCGGCACGGCGAACACCGGGCCGATGCCCATCTCGTCGGGCTCGCAGCCGGCGACCGCCACGCCGCGGTAGATGCCGAGCGGGGTGAGGCCGCGGCGCGCCGCCTCCTTCGCTTCCATGATCACGCACGCCGAGGCGCCGTCCGAGAGCTGGCTCGCGTTGCCGGCGGTGATGGTGCCGTTCTCGCGCACCGGGCGCAGCATGGCGAGGCCCTCGAGGGTAGTCTCGGGCCGGTTGCCCTCGTCCTTGCTGAGCGTGGCGTCCTCGTAGCCCGTGACCTTGTTGGTGCCCTTCTCGAAGATCGCCTTCTTCGCCGTCACCGGGACGATCTCGTCGTCGAAACGTCCCTTCTGCTGCGCCTCGGCCGTGCGCTGCTGGCTCTGCAGCGCGTACTGGTCCTGCGTCTCGCGCGTGACGTCGTAGCGCTTCGCGACCACCTCGGCGGTCTCGATCATCGGCATGTGGATCGCGGGCGCGAGCTTGATCACGTTGGGGTCCGGCACCCGGTAGAGGTTGGTGTGCTCGTTCTGCACCAGGCTGATCGAGTCGAGCCCGCCGGCGACCATGATCGGCACCTGGTCGATGATGACCTGCTTCGCTGCGGTGGCGATCGCCATCAGGCCCGACGAGCACTGCCGGTCGATCGACATGCCGGCGGTCTCGACCGGGAGACCGGCGGCGATCAGGCACTGGCGGCCGGTGTTGAAGCCCTGGGTCCCCTGCTGCATGGCGCAACCCATGATCACGTCGTCGACCTCGCCGTTCTCGAGGCCGGCGCGCTTGACCGCCTCGCGGATCGCGATGCCGCCCATGGTCGGAGACTCGAGGTTGTTGAACGCGCCGCGATAGGCCTTGCCGATGGGGGTGCGGGCGGTGGACACGATGACGGCTTCGCGCATGGATCCTCTCTCCTGCTCTGCTGTCGTGGCTCCGGGGTTCCCGCCGGCTCGGGCCTG
>DATKDQ010000323.1:0-10877 GCA_035544635.1 Thermoanaerobaculia bacterium | reverse complement strand
GATGCTCGCCCACAAACGGATGCTCGAGCGTCTGGTGCGTGAGGTGGCGGGCCGCGGCTCGCGCGAGCTGCCGCCGGAGCTCGAGGGCTGGCGGCGGGAGGTGGTCGGGATCCCGGCGCTCTCTTACCTCGACTCGGCCGTCTAGCGTCGCTCCTGGCGGAACATCGTTACAGATGAGTCAAGTTTTGGAGGAGCGACGCGAGCCCGCGCGCGAGGTCTGGCGACCAGCGGCTGCCCGCGACGCGAGGCGGTATCGATCCGACCGGTTGGCGCGATGCTTGCTCAATGTGGAGATCCTGGAACCGTTCCGGCCGGCATCGCGCCGCCGATGCGCCTCGTCGGGTAACTCCAGCAAAGCGGACGCGTCACTTTGGCGCCGTCGCAGGGAGACGGAGTGAGCACGGCCACCGAGTCCTTACGGGTCGAGATCGAAGAGCGGGGCCACCTCCTCGAGCGGGTTCGCCAGGAGGTCGGCAAGCTGGTGGTGGGCCAGCGCGAGCTGATCGATCGTCTCCTCCTGGCGCTGATCGCGGACGGTCACCTGCTGGTCGAGGGCCTACCGGGCCTCGCCAAGACGACTGCGATCAAGGCGCTCGCCTGGAGCGTCCACGCCGGTTTCGCACGCATCCAGTTCACCCCCGACCTGCTTCCGGCCGATCTCGTCGGTACCCAGATCTATCGGCCCGGCGAGCGCCGCTTCGAGATCAAGCAAGGCCCGGTATTCACCAACCTGCTGCTCGCCGACGAGATCAACCGCGCCCCCGCAAAGGTGCAGAGCGCGCTGCTCGAGGCGATGCAGGAGCGGCAGGTGACGATCGGCGACGAGACGCGCCGGCTGCCCGATCCGTTCCTGGTGCTCGCCACGCAGAATCCGATCGAGCAGGAGGGGACCTATCCTCTGCCCGAGGCGCAGGTCGACCGCTTCATGCTCAAGGTGAAGGTCTCCTATCCCCGGCGCGAGGAAGAGGTCGAGATCCTGCGGCGGATGGCGGCGCGCCACCTGCCGGTGCTGTCGCCGGTGGTCTCGCTCGATGAGATCCGGCAGATTCGCGAGGTGGCCGATGCGGTGTACCTCGACCCCAAGGTCGAGGAGTACATCCTCGACGTGGTGCTCGCGACCCGCGAGCCCGCGCGGTTCCGCCTCGAGAGACTGGAGACGCTGATCGAGTACGGAGCCTCGCCGCGCGCCTCCATCTATCTCGCGCAGGCGGCGAAGGTGCACGCCTTCATGGAAGGGCGCGCCTACGTCACTCCGCAGGACGTCAAGACCATAGGACCCGACGTGCTGCGCCATCGCGTGCTGCTGTCCTACGAAGCGGAAGCGCAGGATCTCGATTCGGACGATGTTCTGCGCGAGGTCTTCAACACCGTGGACGTCCCGTGATCGAAGCGCTTGCCGGCCAACCTCTCTCGCCGGAGCTCTTCGCCAGGATCCGAGGCATCCAGATCCGCGCCCAACGTCTGGTCACCGATCTCTTCGCCGGCGAGTACGAGAGCGCGTTCAAGGGGCGCGGCATGGAGTTCGAGCAGGTACGCGAGTACCAGCCGGGCGACGACCTCCGTCACGTCGACTGGAATGTCACGGCGCGCATGGATCACCCCTACGTCAAGCAGCATCGCGAGGAACGCGAGCTCACGGTGATGCTGCTGGTGGATACCAGCTCGTCGACCGACTTCGGCACCGCCGACAAGCTCAAGAGCGAGGTGGCCGCGGAGGTGGCGGCGCTGCTCGCCTACACCGCGACCCGCAGCCACGACCGCGTCGGCCTGATCGCGTTCTCGGACCACGTGGAGCTCTACATTCCGCCCAAGAAGGGGCGAGGCCACGTCTGGCGCGTCATCCGCGCGATCCTCACGCTGCGGCCGACGCGCCGCGGCACCGACCTCGCCGCCGCCCTCGACTTCCTCGGTCGGGTGAGCCGCCGGCGCGCGGTGGCGTTCCTGCTGTCGGACTTCTGGGACGGCGGATTCGAGGAGCGGCTGCGCGTCGCAGCGCGCCGTCACGACGTCACCGCGATCCCGGTGCTCGATCGCCGTGAGGCGGAGCTTCCCGCGGTCGGCATCGTCGAGCTCGAGGACGCCGAGACCGGCGAGGTTCTGCTGCTCGATACCTTCGACCGTGCCGCGACCGAGACCTACCGCGAGATTGGCCGCCGCGAGCGCGCGCTGCGCTCCGAGCTCTTCCGCTCCTGCGGCGTGGGCGAGATCGAGCTCTGGACCGACGAGCCGTACGTAGACGCCATCGTTCGCTATTTCCGGGCGCGCGAGCGGCGTCGCGGCAGGGGGCGCCGATGAGGAGCGCAGGGGCCTCGGAGCCGGGCCGGGCGCGCTCCGCGCTGGCGCTTCTCATCGCTGCGCTGGCACGGATGTCTTGCGCGCCGGCTCCCGCCGTGCTCGCGACCGGCCTGCTCGCCGCGTGCTTCGGCGCGCCCGACGCCGGGCGTGGAATCCAGGGGCCGGTGGATGCGATCGCCGCGGTCGATCGCGCCGACGTGGCCTTCGGCGACGACCTCACGCTGACGCTCGAGGTGCGCTCGGATCCGGAGCTCCAGCTCGAGCTCGACCACCCGGCGTCGTTCGACGGCTTTCGCATGGTGGATCAGGGCAGGATCGAGGAGGAGGTCCGCGATGGGAGGGTCGAGCGTCGCTGGTACCGGCTGCGCCCGGAGCGCGCCGGCTCATTGACGCTGCCGGCTCTCACCGTGCGCCATCGTCCGGCTCATGATGGCGCTGTCGGCGGCGGCGACGACGGGCCAGCCTGGGGCACCGTCTCGACCGAGCCGATCGCGGTAGCCGTGAGCTCGCGTCTACCCGCCGCGGCCGACGCGGCTCTCGAGATCCGGGACATCAAGCCGCTCCAGCCGATCGATCGAGGTTCGCCCTGGGCCCTGCTCGCCGCGGCGATCGCGATGGTGATGGCGCTCGCCGCGTTGCTCGCGCTCGCCGCCCGCCGCCGCGCGCGGCCGGCCCCGGCGCCAGCCGCGACGCCGGCCCACGAGATCGCACTCGCCGCCCTGGCGCGGCTGGGCGCGACCGAGCTTTCCGGCGACGACGCGGTGCGGCGCTTCTACTTCGCGCTCTCGGAGATCGTGCGGACGTACGTCGAAGGACGCTTCGGCCTCAACGCGACCGACCTCACGACCGAGGAGATCGTGGGAGCGCTCGATCGCCTCGAGCTGCCAGACGGCGGCGCGTCCAGCCTGCGCGAGTTCCTGCGCGACTCGGATCACGTCAAGTTCGCGGCCCACCGGCCTGCCCGCTCGGAGGTGAGCGCCATCCTGGACCGGGCGCGTCGCTTCGTCGAGGACACCCGTCCCGAGGAGCCTCGAGCGCCGGGTGCGGGCGTCCGGGAGGCGGCGTGACCTTCGCGGATCTCTGGCTGCTCGCCTTCCTCGCGCCCCTGTTCGCGATCTGGGCGGCGCTCTGGATCCTGCTGCCGCGCTGGCGCCGCCGCCGGGGACTCGATCCCTCGATCCGCTTCTCGACCTTGGCGCACGCCGGGCGGCTCAGGAGGTCCTTCACCCTCGCGTTGCGGCGGGCGGCACGCGCCCTGCGCTGGATCACGGTCGCGCTCGTGATCCTGGCCCTGACGCGGCCGCAGACCGGTCACCAGCTCACCTCGGTGTCGAGCGAAGGGATCGACATCGTGCTGGTGATGGACACCTCGGGGAGCATGCAGGCGCTCGACCTCGACGCGGATCGGCCGATCCATCGGCGGCGCAATCGGCTGGAGGTCGCCAAGGACGTGGTGCGCGAGTTCGTAGAAGGGCGCCGGCAGGATCACCTCGGCCTGGTCGTCTTCGGCGACGATGCGTTCACGCAGTGCCCTCTTACGCTCGATCATGCGGTGCTCCTCGACCTGCTGGACGACGTCGAGGTGGGCGTCGCTGGCGACCGCACCGCGATCGGATCGGCGCTCGGAACCGCGGTCAAGCGCCTGCACCAGTCGCGCGCGAAGTCGAAGGTGGTGGTGCTGCTCACCGACGGCCGCAGCAACGCCGGAACGCTGGCGCCGGCGACTGCGGCGGAGCTGGCGCGCAGCCAGGGGGTAAAGGTCTACACCATCGGCGCCGGCGCCAGAGGCAAGGCGCCGTTCCTCGTCGAGTCGGCCTTCGGGCCGCGGATCGTGTACCAGGACGTGGAGATCGACGAGGCGCAGCTGCGCTCGGTCGCGCAGGCGACCGGGGGCGCCTTCTACCGCGCCGAGGATCGCGATGCCCTGCGCCGGATCTACGACGAGATCGACCGGCTGGAGCGCACCGAGATCACCACCCTGTCGCACGTCGAGTACGAGGACCGCTATCCCCTGCCGGTGACCGCGGCGTCGGTACTGCTGCTGCTCGAGACGTTGCTGCTCGGGACTCGGCTGCGGGCTCTGCCATGAGCGCTCGGACCGTCCTCGTGCTGGCAGCCGCGATCGCGCTCGGCGGCTGCGACGCGCGGATCGGAGAGCCCTCGGCGCTGTGGGCGCTGTGGCTTCTGCCCGCTCTGGTCGTCTTCTACGCCTGGAGCTTCCGCCGGCGCTCCGCACGGCTGCGTCGCTTCGCTTCGCCGGAGATGGTCGACCGTCTCACCGGCGGGCCGAGACGGCGCGCCGCCGGCGTCAAGGCGGCGCTGGTGGTCCTCGCCATGGCGACGATGCTGCTCACGCTCGCGCGGGTACAGGTGGGCCACACCTGGGAGGAGGTCGAGCGCCGCGGCGTCGACATCGTGGTCGCGCTCGACGTCTCCGACAGCATGCTGGCCGAGGACGTCGGCCGCTCGCTTCACCGCCTCGAGCGCGCCAAGCGCGAGCTGTTCGATCTCCTGCGCCGGCTCGAGGGAGACCGGATCGGGATCGTCGCCTTCGCCGGCACGGCTTTCGTGCAGTGCCCGTTGACGCTCGATTACGGAGCCGCGGAGCTGTTCCTTGGCGCGCTCGACCAGGAGTCGATCCCGGTCCAGGGCACCGATCTCGAGCAGGCGCTCGAAACCTCACTCCGGGCGTTCCGCGGTGGCGCGGCCGGATCGCGCGCGATCCTCCTCATCACCGATGGCGAGGACCACTCCGGCAGGGCGCTCGCGGTCGCCGAGCGGCTGCGCGCCGAGGGCGTCCGCGTGTTCGCGATCGGGATCGGGAGCGAGGGCGGCGCTCCCATCCCGGCACGCGGTGGCGGTTTTCGCCGGGACCGCAGGGGCGACATCATCCTGAGCCGCCTGGACGAGCGGACGCTGCAGCAGATCGCGCTCACCACCGGCGGCCGCTACGTGCGGTCGGTCAGTGGAGATCTCGACCTGGAGGAGATCTACGCCCAGGGAATCAAGGCGACGCTCGACGAACGCGAGATCCAGGCGCACCGGCGGCAGCGATTCTACGATCGCTTCCAGTGGCTGCTGGCGGTGGCCCTGGGGGCGCTCATGGTCGAGTCCCTGGTGCCGGAGCGGGGAGGCGCCCGCCGTGCGCGCCGGGCCGGCGCTCCGGGCGCGGGTCGCGGCGCGCCGGTCGGCGCCGTCTCCCGTCGCGGCGGAGGGCTGGCCTCCTCGCCGTCGCGCGCGGCATCGTCGGCCGCGCTGGCGCTGCTGCTCGCGGGTGCCGCCCCGCCGCCCGCCCGCTACCCCACGCCCGAGGAGGCCTACGCCGCCGGCGACTTCGCGCAGGCGCTCGCCGGGTTCCTCGACCTCCAGGTCGAACGCCCCTCGGATGCCGCCGTCACCATGAACGTGGGGAGCGCCCATTACCGTCTCGACGATCTCGAGTCGGCGGTCCGGAGCTTCGAAGCGGCCGGAGCGGCAGGCGACGATTCGTTGCGCGCAGAGGCCTGGTACGACCTGGGCAACGTCGCCTACCGCCAGGGCCTGCTGGAGCAGGCGATCGAGCTCTACCATCGCAGCCTCGATCTCGACCCCTCCGACGAAGACGCGAAGTGGAACCTCGAGTTGGTGCACGCCGAGCTCGAGCGCCGCCAGCAGGAGCAGCAGGAAGGGCAGCAGTCGGCCGCGGGAGGCAGCCAGGGCGAGGATCAGTCGGAGAGCGGGGGGGAGGGCGACGACGAGGGCGCCTCGACGGCGGCGGACGGAGCGGAGGATCCCGGCGACGGCGCGCCGGATCGACCGGCGGACGGAGCGGAGAGCGGCGATCACGATCGCGCCGAGGGTGCCCAGGCGAACGGGGCGCCCGCGCCGCACCCAGGCGCGGCGGAGGGCGCGCTCACTGCGGCGGAGGCGCGCCGCCTGCTCGACTCGCTCGAGGAGGGACGGCCCCGCCGGCGCGTACCCCCGGACGCGCGTCAGGCTCAGGAGAAAGACTGGTGAGGTCGCTTCGACGCGGGCGGCGTGGTGTGCTCCTGGCGGTCTCGATCGCGTGCGCTGCGATCGTGGCCCCTACGTCCGGCGCGCAGACCGTGCGGCTCACGATCGATCGCGCCGAGCTCACGCTCGAGGAGCAGGCGGTGCTGGCGCTGACCGTCGAGGGGGGAAGCGGGGAGCCGAAGCTGCCGTCGATCGACGGGCTCGAGGCCCGCTACCACGGCGACGAGCAGCGATTCTCCTTGGTCAACGGTCGGATGTCGCGAGGGGTCACGTATCGGTGGATCCTCCTGCCCAAGGAGACCGGGGAGTTCGAAATCGGCCCCGCGGAGGTCGAGATCCGAGGGCGGATTCATCGCAGCAACTCGTTCACGGTTCGGGTCCTGCCCGCGTCGAGCCAGCCACGCGCCGAGCGCCCGATGTTCGTGACTGCGAGCGTCTCCAACCGCCGTCCCTTTGTCGGCGAGCAGGTGCTCTACGTCTGGCGCTTCTACCGGCGCGCGCGGGTGGCCGACCCGCGCCTCGACACGCTCGACCTCGGCCCCTTCCTGGTGGAGGACCTCGGCGACGTGCGCCAGTACCGCACCACCGAAGGAGGCCTGGAATACGAGGTCTCGGAGATCCGCAAGGCGCTGTTCGCGCAGCATCCGGGGACGATCACGATTCCTGCGTCGCGCCTCCAGGTGCAGCTCGTGCGCTCGGTCCGCCGTGAGCTCGACCCGTTCGACGGCAGGATCTCGAGCCCGTTCGACGAGTTCTTCGGCCGGCTCCGGACCGAGAGCCACGTCCTGGTCACCGAGCCTCTTACGATCGAGGTGCGCGCGCTGCCACCCGCGCCCGCGGCCTTCTCCGGGCTGGTCGGCACCTTCGCGATCGAGTCGTCGGTGAGCGTCACCTCGCTCGAGGTGGGCGAATCGCTGACGCAGAGGATCAAAGTCAGCGGCACCGGCAACCTGCACCTGATGGGCGACCTGCCCCTCGACGAGCTGGACGGCTTCAAGGTCTACCGCGACCAGCCGGCGGTCGAGATCGAACGCTCCGGAGCGCGCCTGACCGGGACCAAGACCTTCACCCGGGCGCTGGTGCCGCTTCGAGTGGGCGAGGTGGCACTGCCGGCGACGTCGCTCGTCTACTTCGATCCGGCGGCGGAGCGCTACGTCACCGCCGCGGCCCCGGCGGTCGCGCTCGAGGTCGCGCCGGGTACCGGCTCCGAGGAGCTGCGGCTCACCGAGGCGATGTCCTCGAGCCGCGGAAAAGTCGCGGTGCGCATCCTCGCCGACGACGTGCTGCCGATCTACAGCGGTCTCGATCCGGTCGAGCCGCGGGCGACTGCGGCGCTGCTTCCGATTCTGCTCGCGGTTCCGCCGCTGGCCTATCTCGGGCTCCTGGTCGCCCGCAGGAGAGCCGACCGGCATGCGAGCGACGCCGGTCTGAAGCGGCGCCGCGCCGCGCTTCGAGTCGCGCTACGAGAGATCAGAAGCGGTCCCGCCGAGATCGAGCCGAGCCTCGCCTCGGGTGTGCTGCGGCGCTATGCCGGCGACCGGCTCGGCGCCGAAGGCGGTGCCTTCACCGCACGCGAGTGCGTGGAGCGGCTCGCGGCTGCCGGCGTCGGCGATGGCCTGGCGGCGGAGGTCCGAGCGTTCTTCGCTCGACTGGAGGCCGCCGGGTACGGGGGCAGCAGCGACGCGCTGGTGCAGGCGGCGGAGCTGCGCGGCCTCCTCGAGCGCCTCGAGCGCGAGCTGCGGCGGGAGCGAGGATGCGGTTGACCGGGGAATGCCGCGTCGCCCCTACCGCGCCGGGCGTCCGCGCGCTCGCCGCGGTGGCGGCGGCGGCCGTGCTGGCGGTGGGGGCTGTGGCACAGGTCGACCGCCCCGCGGCGACGGCGCTCGGGGCGAGCGTGGCGCCGTCGGTCGGTCCCGCCGAGATGCTGTCGCGCGCCAACGAGGCTTACGTCGCGACGGACTTCGCCGCTGCGATCGCGGGGTATCGCGCCCTGCTCGACGCCGGCCACGATCACGCGATGCTTCATTACAATCTCGGCTGTGCCCATCTGCGCAGCGGGGACGTCGGCAGGGCGATCGCTTCCTACCGGCGTGCAGCCGCGGCGGCGCCGCGTGACCAGGACGTGCGCGCGAACCTGGCGTTCGCCCGCAAGAACGCGCGGGACGCGCTCCAGCCTGCCGAACCGCCCGCGGCGATGAGAACGGTGTTCGCGTGGCACTACGCGCTCGCACGCGAAGAGCTCTGGGCGGTCGCGGCGGCGCTCAATCTCCTCCTGTGGTCGCTCCTCGCGCTGCGGCTGTGGCGGCCCCGTGAGTGGCTGGGGTGGGCGGTGGCGGCGGTGATCGTCCTGCTGCTGGCCTGCGGCGGGTCGCTCGCGGTACGCGACCTGGCGCCGCGCCGGGTCGCGGTGGTGGTGCCCCACCAGGTCGAGGTGCGCACCGGAACGCGGGACGACGCCGTGGTGCGCTTCGAGCTGCACGCCGGCAGCGAGGTGCGGGTGCGGGAGGAGCGCGACGGCTGGCTGCGGGTCGCGCTGCCCGACGGCGAGCAGGGGTGGGTGCAGTCGGGCGCCGTGGAGGTGGTGGAGCTCTGACGGAGCTGTGCCGGCCCGCAGGGAGCGGGCGTCGCGGCGGGGAGGAGCATGAGCGAGAAAGTGGCCTTCATCGGTCTCGGCGTCATGGGCTCTCCGATGGCGGGCCACCTGGCACGTGCCGGCCACCAGGTCACCGTCTACAACCGCACCACGGCGCGCGCCGGGGAATGGGTGGCGCGCCATGGCGGGCGCCGTGCGGCGAGTCCGGCGGAGGCGAGCGCGGACGCGGCGTTGGTGTTCACCTGCGTCGGTGACGACGACGACGTGCGGGAGGTGACGCTCGGCGCGCGGGGCGCTCTCGAGGGCATGCGGCGAGGCGCTCTCCTGGTCGATCACACCACGGCCTCGGCGAGCATCGCCCGCGAGCTCCACGCGGAAGGCGCGGCGCGTGGCATCGGTGTTCTCGACGCGCCGGTCTCGGGCGGCCAGGCGGGAGCCGAGAACGGGCAGCTCACGGTGATGGTCGGCGGCCGCGGGGAGGACTTCGCCAGGGCCGAGCCCGTGATCGCGGCCTACGGCAAGCGCGTGGCGCTGCTCGGAGGACCGGGTGCCGGCCAGCTGGCGAAGATGGTCAATCAGATCTGCATCGCCGGGCTGGTCGAGGCACTGGCCGAAGGTCTCCACTTCGCGCGCGCCGCCGGCCTCGATCCGGCCGCGGTGGTCGACGTCATCTCGAAGGGTGCAGCGCAGTCCTGGCAGATGGAGAATCGCTCGCCGACCATGCTGCGCGACGAGTACGACTTCGGCTTCGCCGTCGAGTGGATGCGAAAGGACCTGGCGATAGCGCTCGAGGAGGCTCGCCGCAACGGCGCGCGGCTGCCGGTGACGGCGCTGGTCGATCAGCTCTACGGCGACGTGGTCGCGATGGGCGGCACGCGGTGGGACACCTCGAGCCTCCTGCGCCGCCTCGAGCGTCGCCCGTCCGATGACTCGGACGGCGCGGGCTCCGGAAATGCTGACTAGAAGCCTTGACCCGCAGAGATCGTTACAGACGAGTCAAGTGTGTCCCCGGGTCAAGGCTTCCGAGCCGCGCGGCGTAGCCGCGCTTGGCGGGGAGCATCTAGCTGGGGAGCGTGATACTCATCACGCGACCCCGCTAGACGATTTCGGCGTCGAGGACGGCGTGCGGCCCGAGGGTAGCGGCGAGCCCCCCCGGTACCAGCTCGGTCAACGCGGCTTCGGTCAGCCGTCCGCGCAGATCGCCGTCGTCGTCGGCGAAGACGCGCAGATAGTTGTCCGTGGTGCCGGCCCAGGAGCCCGCACGGCGACGCTCCCAGAGCACCCGCGCGGCGGTCCCGCGATGGAGGCGGTGGAACTCGTCCGCACCGGCTGCCGCCGCTTCGAGCAGGCGCCGCATGCGCTCGCGCTTCACCTCCGGCGACACCTGTCCGGGCAGGTCGGCGGCGGCGGTGCCCGGCCGCGGCGAGTAGGTGAACGCGTGCAGTCGCGCGAACCGGAGCTCCTCGATGAAGGCGAGGGACGAAGCGAACTCCTGGTCGGTCTCGCCGGGAAAGCCGGCGATGACGTCGGTCGTGATCGCGATCCCGGGCACGCGTCGGCGGAGGGTCTCGACCAACGACGCGAAGCGCCCCCGGTCGTAGGGGCGCCGCATCCGGCGCAGGGTGCGGTCGTCGGCGCTCTGGAGCGACAGGTGAACGTGACGGCAGAGGCGCGGGTGAACCAGGAGATCGAGAAGCGCGCGATCGAAGTCCCACGGGGCGATCGAGGTGAGGCGCAGGCGGCACACGGTGGTGGCGGCAAGCGCCGCGGCGAGCAGATGAGCCAGCCGCGCGTCGCCGTCGCGATAGGCGGAGATCTGGACTCCGGTCACGACGATCTCGCGGTATCCGGCGGCCTCGAGCGCGCGGATCTCGGCCACCACCTCGCGCAGCGGCCGGCTGCGCTGCGCTCCGCGCGTGCTCGGGATGACGCAGAAGGCGCAGCGCATGTCGCAGCCGTCCTCGACCTTGACCAGCGCCCGGGCGGTGCCGAACTC
>DATKDQ010000322.1:0-3525 GCA_035544635.1 Thermoanaerobaculia bacterium | reverse complement strand
CGACGCCACCACCAGGTAGCGATCGCCGTCGCGCCCGTAGATGAGCGGGAGCAGCCGCGGCTCGCCGGACCGGCGGCCCGTGGTGGTGAGGAGCAGCGTCGGGACGCCTCTCCAGATGTGGCCGTCCGCACCGTTGGTCGCGAGGTAGCGGTCGAGGTGGTCCTGCATCCAATCCGGCAGCTTGCGCTCCGCCCGCGGGCCCTTGGTCGCCTGCGGGGCCTTCGTCGACTGTCGGTCCTTCGTCGCCTGCGGGCTCTTCGTCGCCTGTGGGCTGCTCGCCGGCTTCCCGCGTCTCGCCGCCGGCCGGCTGGTCGCCGGCTTGCGGCTCCTGGCCGCTTGCTTCTTCGCGGCCGGTGTTCGGCTCTGCGCCGCCTTTGCGCTCTTGGCGGGCTTCCGTCTCGCGGCCTGCGCCGGGCGCTTCGGGGCCTTGCGGCTCTTCGCCGACTGCGGACGCTTCGCCGCCTTCTTGGTCTTGGCCGCCTTCTTGGTCTTGGCCGCCTTCTTGGTCTTGGCCGCCTTCCTGGACTTCGCCGCCTGCGGGCTCTTCACCGTCTTGTGCGATCTCTTCTTCGCGGTCTTCGTGCGCTGGGCCATGGAATACCTCTCTGTGGAAGTGGACTCGGGCGCCGCGCCCTTCCCACCCGACCGGGCCGGCGCCGACTCCACTGTACCGAATCGGGCCCGCCGCCCGATTCGGCCTGTGGCTCTCTGGCGCCGGGACGTCGTGGCGGGTCCTCGGCGCGCCGGTCGTTCGCCCCCTCCCGGCTCAGCTCCGCCGCAGAGTCTCGAACCGCTGCTTCTCGGTCGCCTTCCGGTACGCCTCGTCGAACTCGATCCGGCCTTCCCGGAGCAGCTCGAGCAACGAGTCGTCCATCGACCGCATCCCAGCCCTCTGCCCGGACTGGATGAAGTTGCGGATCATGGGCGTGGCGCCCTCGCGAATGGCGTTGGCCAGGCCCTGGCACCGAAGCAGGATCTCGGTGGCGGCGCAGCGCCCCTTGCCGTCGGCCGTCGGCAGCAGAAGCTGCGAAACGACCGCCGCCAGCGCATCTCCGAGCGCGAGCCGGATGCGTGGCTGCTCGGCGCCCGGGAACACGTCGATGATGCGATCCACCGTCTTCGCGGCGCTCGAAGTGTGGAGCGTCGCCAGGACCAGCGACCCCATCTCGGCCGCGGTGAGCGCCAGCGCGATGGTCTCGAGGTCGCGCAGCTCGCCGACCAGGATCACGTCGGCGTCCTGGCGCATGGCGGCGCGCAGCGCGTCGGCGAAGCTCGCGCAGTCGTGGCCGACCTCGCGCTGCGAGAAGACGCAGCGCCGCTCCTGGTGCACGAACTCGACCGGATCCTCGATGGTGACCACGTGCTTGGCGTAGCACTCGTTGATGCGGTCGACGATCGACGCCAGCGTGGTCGACTTGCCGGATCCGGTGGGACCGGTGACGAGGACGAGACCGCAGTGGACGTGAGCCAGGCGTTCGATGGCCGGCGGCAGGCTCAGCTCCTCGATGGTAGCGATGCGCTCGGGGATGCGCCGGAAGACGGCGGCCGCGCCCTGCGCCTGCTCGAAGTAGCTGGCGCGGAAGCGCACGCCGCCGAGCCCGTACGCGTAATCGAGGTCTCCGCGCTCGCGGAACGCCGCCCACTGCTCCTCCGAGACCAGCTCGCGCAGCCCCGCGCGCAGCTCGCCGTCATCGAGCGTCGCCGAGCCGGCCACCGCCTGGAGCGCGCCGTGGAGCCGGATGCGCGGCGCGAGCCCGGCGACCAGATGCAGGTCGGATCCTCCGACGGCGGCGGTGCGCTCGAGCAGCTCACGCACGCGCATGGCTGGCTCCCCCCGTACCGGCGACGATATAGCTCTCGGCGCGGTGCCTCGCCGCGTCCTCGCGCGTGACGACGCCGGCGGCGACCAGGCGATCGAGCGACTGCTCGAGCGTGCACATGCCGTCGCCGGCGCCGAGCTGCATGACCGACTCGATCTGGAAGGTCTTGCGCTCGCGGACGAGGTTCGACACCGCGCGGGTGGCGATCAGGATCTCGAGCGCCGCCACCCGGCCGCCTCCGTCCTTGCGTGGCACCAGGCGCTGCGTCACGATCGCGCGCAGCGACTCCGAGATCATGACCCGCGCCTGGTCCTGCTCGTTGGGAGGGAAGGCGCCGATCAATCGGTTGATGGTGCGGATGGCGCCGCCGGTGTGCATGGTCGCCATCACCAGGTGGCCGGTCTCGGCCGCGGTCAGGGCGAGGCTGATGGTGGCGTGGTCGCGCAGGTCGCCGAGCGCGATGACGTCGGGGTCCTCGCGGAACGCGCCACGCAGGACCCGCGCGTAGCTGTCGCTGTGCGTCCCGATCTCGCGCTGGTTGACCAGCGCGCGCCGCGATGGCTGGCGGAACTCGATCGGCTCCTCGGCGGTGAGGATGTGGACCTCGCGCTCCTGGTTGATGAGGTTGACCAGAGCGGCGAGCGTCGAGGTCTTGCCGCACCCGGAGGGGCCGGTGACGAGGACCAGTCCCTGATGATGGTGGGTCAGCCGCGCGAGCTCGGCCGGAAGGCCGAGGCCCTGGAGCGTCGGTGGCTCGGGCGGGACCGCGCGCAGCACGACGTCGATCCCCCGCTGCTGACGGTAGGCGTTGCCGCGGAAGCGCCCGACTTCCGGCAGCGCGTGCATGAAGTCGACCTGTCCCTCGGCTTCGAGCCTGGCCTGATGGGCGGGCGGCAGCACCTGCTCGAGGAGGGCCGCGATCTGCTGCTGCTCGAGCGGCGACGGCGACAGGTCGTGGAGGGCGCCGTCGACGCGCACCCGGGCGCGAGACCCGCTGTGGAGGTGGAGGTCGCTGGCGCCGCGCGCGACCACCTGCCTGAGGAGAGCGTCGAGCGAGGACAGGTTGAGAGGGGCCGAGCCCGATGGTGACGCCGTGGTCGCCGCCGAGGTGGGTGCGGGCGCCGCCGGCCGAGTCGCCCTTCCGTTAGCGCCGCGGCGCCGCTGCTCGTCGAGGATGGCGAGGAGCTGGGTGGAGTCGATCCAGCCGAGGTCGAGGAAGATCTCGCCCAGCCTGCGCCGCCACTCCTCCCGGCTCTGGATCCGCACCGCCTCGACCAGCTGCTCGGCGGTGATCCACCCCTGCTCGACGGCGATGCGGCCGAACAGCCGGTCGGGCTCGGTGGTCTCCAGCAAGGTGCTCAACGCGATCGTCCCTCCGACGTCCGCGACGGCACCCCTCCCAGGGGATCGCACAGGAATCGCACCCACGCCTGGAATCCGGATGGACCCCCAGCGTGGAGCCCAGAAGTGTGGAAAAGATAGGTGCCCTCCGTCAAGGGAGCGTCAGGACGCGCGTTTGCCGCACCGCATCCTCGGTGCGCGCAGCGAGCTCGGATGGCGAAGCGTCGGCCGCCGTTTCGTTCGCGCCGGCCGTCGGGTAAGGTAGCGCCACCATGAGCGGGGACGGGGCCACCCAGACCTCCCAGCGTGACGCCCTGCGGCACCGGCTCGACGCCATCGAGGCGGCCTACGAGTACATGCTGGC
>DATKDQ010000321.1:0-21343 GCA_035544635.1 Thermoanaerobaculia bacterium | reverse complement strand
GAGAGCGCGGCGCTCGCCGGTCTCCTCGTTGCGCTCGACGTGGCGGCAGGGGTTGTGACCCGCCGGGATCATGCCCTCGAGGTCGGCGAACCCGTAGACCGCGGAGAGCGCCTGTAGCGTCCGGTTAGCCTCTACGGGGGTCTCTTCCATCGCCCGGTGGAGAGCGCGCACGTCGGCAACGGTGATGCTCTTGAGCCTCCGGCCGCCAAGGCGGGGGACCACGTTGCGCTCGAGGCGGCGCTTGGCCTCGGCGTAGCCTGACCGCTTCCCGCGCTTCGCTGCGCCCTCGGCCCGCTTGCGGAGGTCCTCGAGGTAGGCCGCGACCGCCTGCGCGACCGTGACGCCCTCGCGGGCCTCGCGTCGCCGCTCCTCTTGCGGGTCGCGCCCCTCGGCCACCTTCGCCCGGTGCCGCTGCGCGATCGCTCTGGCCTGCTCGAGCGTGATGGCGCCGTACCAGTCGAGCGGGAGCCGGCGCCGGTGACCGCCCGCGATCGGCCGGAAGTCGAAGACGAACCCGACGCGACCGCGGCGCGCCCGGACGTAGAGCCCGGGTTGCTGCGCGTCGGCCACGTAGGCCGAGAAGTCTGGATCAGCCGCAGCGTCGCGCCGGAGCTTGTCGAGCCTCGGCTTGGTCAGGAATCCGGCCCGTTTCGGCATCACGCCCTCCCGTCTGGTCGCTGGTCAGCAACGTGGTCAGCATCAACTAGCGTATTGTACCGAAAACGTGAGTAACCGGGAGCAAGGCGGGAACCCTCGGGAAGTGCCGGGAAACTCTAGTGTTTCCGGGGAGATGCCTTTGTTTTCAGTGGAGCGGGAGACGGGATTCGAACCCGCGACCAACGGCTTGGAAGGCCGTGACTCTACCCCTGAGTTACTCCCGCGAAAGGGATGGTGGAGGAGGATGGATTTGAACCACCGTAGGGCATTGCCCGGCAGATTTACAGTCTGCTGCCATTGACCGCTCGGCCACTCCTCCAAAGAACCAACGAACCTGGAGCCGGCACTCGGAGTCGAACCGAGGACCTACTGATTACAAGTCAGTTGCTCTACCTCTGAGCTATGCCGGCTGTACCGCTTGGCCTGCACCGTCTAGCCCGGAGAGAGACGCTCGGTCCGCGCCTCCGATCCGCGGCAACCGAATGCCGCATCGGCAGCGAGAAAGTGTAACGGCTTCGACCGCCAGCGGCAAGGCTCGGCGGGCCAGGTAGTGGCACCACCCCGGAGGCGGTTGGCCGCTCGGCTCGCCGCCCGGTGCGCCCTCGATTCGCGCGATCGCCCGCCCGGTCACGCGGTCCGTTGCCGCACCGCCTCGTAGAGCAGGGCTGCCGCCGCGGTGGCGACGTTCAGCGATTCCACTCGGCCCCGCATCGGCAGGCCGATCAGCCCGTCGCACCGCTCTCGGGTCAGGCGGCGCAGACCCCTGGCCTCCCCGCCGAAGCAGAGGACGACCGGGCCGGTGAGGTCGACCTCCCAAGGAGGCACACCGCCCGCCGCCGCGCCGTAGATCCAGAAGCCGCCCTCCTTGAGGCGCCGCAGCTCGGCGGCCGAGTTCGTCACGCGCTCGATGTCGAGCCACTCGGTCGCACCGGACGACGCCTGCACCACGATGGGTGTCACCGGCGCCGAGCCGCGGTCACGGACGAGAACCCGCCCCACGCCCGCCCCTTCGCAGACTCGCAGCAGCGCCCCGAGATTGCGCGGGTCCTGCACGTCCTCGAGCAGGACGACGAGGCCTGGATCGCGGGCGCGGCGCGGCTCGCCGGCCCGCGCCACGGGACCGGCTCCGATCTCGCCAGCGCACGGCCGCTCCCGGTTGACCCAGGCGACCTCGGTGACTTCCGCCGCCGTCCCCTGCCGAGCCTCCGGGACGACGCGCCGCAGCTCTCCCCAGTCGATGAGCTCCGCGTGAACGCCGTGGCGCGCACACAGCTCCGTGAGCTCGCGCACCCGGGGGCCGCTCTCGCGGCGGGCTATCAGGACGCGCAGCACCTGGTGCGGGCGGCGACGAAGCGCTTCGCGGACAGGGTGAAAGCCGTGGACGAAGGGCATCGCGTGGAAGCGAGGCCGTCGCGGTCGGGAGCGGTAGCTATCGTTGCGGCGTCGGAGACTTCGAGATCGGACAGGAACCGGCAGCGGCGGTCGCGCGATCTCCGGGCCGGCTCAGACCGTCATCAGGTCCTTTTCCTTGGTCTCCAGCGCCTTGTTGACCAGACCGATGTAGTGATCATGAAGCTTCTGGATCTCTTCGTGGCCGCGCCGCTCGTCGTCCTGGCTGATCGCCTTGTCTCGCTCGAGCTTCTTCATGGCCTCGTTACCTTCGCGGCGCGCCTGACGGATGCCGTTGCGGCTGACTTCGACGAAATCGTGTGCACGCTTGACGATCTCGCGGCGGCGCTCCTCGGTGAGCGGCGGCACCGGGATGCGGATGACCTTGCCGTCGCTCGAGGGGTTGAGGCCGAGATCCGCCTGCAGGATGGCTCGCTCGATCGCAGGAATGGTGGAGGAATCCCAGGGCTGAGCGATGATCAGAGTGGCGTCCGGAACCGCCAGGTTCGCCACCTGGTTGATCGGCGTCGGCGTCCCGAAATAGTCGACCCGCACGCTGTCGAGAATCGACAGCGAGGCGCGTCCGGTGCGCAGCGTCTTGAGCTCCTGATGGAGGTGGTCGACGACCTTCTTCATCTTGAGCTCGACGTCCTGGAACGCCTGCTTCATCTCCGCCCCTGCGCGCTCACGATGGAGCCGACCTCCTCGCCGTCGACGATGCGGCGAAGGTTGCCGGCCTCCATCAGCTTGAAGACGGCGATCCGGATGCCGTTGTCACGGCACAGACTGATCGCCGCAGTATCCATCACTCGCAGATCCTTCTCGAGGATCTCCTGATAGCTCACGTACGGGAGCAGCATAGCATCGGGGTCGAGGCGCGGATCCGCCGAGTAGATGCCGTGCACGCCGGTCCCCTTGAGCAGAATATCGGCGCGGATCTCGTTGGCGCGCAGCGCGGCGGCGCTGTCCGTCGTGAAAAACGGATTGCCGGTGCCGGCGGCGAAGATCACGACCCGGCCCTTCTCGAGATGACGGATGGCCCGCCGCAGGATGAACGGCTCGGCCACCTCGCGGATGTCGATTGCGGTCTGCACGCGAGTGTCGACGCCGACCTTCTCGAGCGCGTTCTGAAGCGCCAGCGCGTTGATCACGGTACCGAGCATGCCCATGTAGTCGGCGATGACCCGGTCGACCCCGCGGTGACTGGCCGCCACGCCGCGGATGATGTTGCCGCCGCCGACGACGATCGCCACCTGGACGGAGAGGCCATGGACCTCCTTGACCTCGCTCGCGATCCGGCTGACCACCGACTCATCGATGCCGAAGGGTTGGCTGCCCATCAGGGCCTCGCCCGAGAGCTTCAGCAGGATGCGGCGGTACGCCGGCGCGCTGTCCACGCTAGGAGCCAGTCCGCTACCCTTCCTCGCCGATCTTGAAGCGGGCGAAGCGTCGGATCTGGATGTTCTCGCCCACCTTCGCGACGCGCCCCGCCACCAGCTGTCCGACCGTGGTGTCGGGATCCTTGACGAAGGGTTGCTCGTAGAGAACCGCGTCGGAGTAGAACTTCTCGATCTTGCCGTCGACGATGCGATCGACCACGGCCGGCGGCTTCCCCGACTGGAGCGCCTGCTCGCGATAGATCGCCCGCTCGCGCTCGAGCGCCTCCGGGGTGACGTCCTCACGGCGCACGAAGCGCGGATCGGCGGCCGCGACATGCATGGCGAGGTCCCTCACCAGGGACTGGAAGTCTTCCGTCCGGGCCACGAAGTCGGTCTCGCAATTGACTTCGACCAGCACGCCGATCTTGCCACCGGCGTGGATGTAGTGGCCGATCGCGCCCTCGCTGGTGGCCCGGCCCGCCTTCTTCGCAGCCTTGGCAAGCCCGCGCGTGCGCAGCACATCGATCGCGCTCTCGACGTTGCCCTGGGCCTCGGACAGCGCCGCCTTGCAGTCCATCATCGGAGCGCCGGTGCGCTCCCTGAGCTCTTTGACCATCTGAGCAGTGATTTCCATCGCGAGCCTTCTCCTATCCCAATCGGGGCTCGGGGGGGACGTGGGGCCGGAGTGCGCCGCGCGCGATCCTCCGGGGCCGGCTCGCCGCGCCTTCGCGGCTACGGCGGGTGCGCTGCGAGGACCCCGGCTCGTCTACACCGCGCCGGCCGCACCCGACCCGCTCGCGCCCACTCCTGCCTCGGGCCGGCCACCGGCGCGCGCCGCGCTCGCGTCGCGCGACGCCTCCTCACCCCCACCTGCGGCCTTGTCGTCGAGAATCTGCTGCTGCTTCACGAGGCCTCCCCCGCCTTCGATGTACGCATCGGCGAGCCGCTGACTGATGAGCCGGATGGTGCGGATCGCGTCGTCGTTGCCGGGGATGATGTAGTCGATCAGCTCCGGATCGCTGTTGGTGTCGACGATGGCGATCACCGGGATGCCGAGCTTGTTCGCCTCGGCGACCGCGATGTACTCGCGCTTCGAGTCGACCACGAAGAGAGCGTCGGGCAGGCGGTCCATGTCACGGATGCCGTCGAGGTTGCGAGTCATCTTGGCGAGCTCGCGCTCGAGACGGAGGCGCTCCTTCTTCGACAGCATGCTGTCCTTGTCGGAGAGCTTCTCCTCGATCTCCTTGAGCCGCTCGACCGACGCCTTGATGGTGACGAAGTTGGTGAGCGTGCCGCCGAGCCAGCGGTGGGTCACCCAGAACTGGCTGCAGCGCTTGGCCTCCTCGCGGATGACGTCCTGCGCCTGCCGCTTGGTCCCGACGAAGAGGATTCGACGTCCGTCGCGCGCGAGCTGCCGGACGAAGTCGGTGGCCTCGTCGAACATCTCGATGGTCTTCTGAAGATCGATGATGTAGATGCCGCTGCGGCGGCCGAAGATGTAGCGCTTCATCTTCGGATTCCAGCGCCGGGTCTGGTGTCCGAAATGGACGCCGGCTTCGAGAAGCTCCTGCATGGTGACCTGAGCCAAAGGACTCTCCTTGCTGTTCTCTAGCGAGCTCTTGCTCCGACTCGTCTCTCTGCGATCTCCCGCGGCAGCCGCTAGCGCTTGCTGAACTGATAGCGGGCGCGAGCTCCGCGCTGACCGTACTTCTTGCGTTCTTTCTTGCGTGGATCGCGGGTCAAGAACCCGGCGTCGCGCAGCGCCTTGCGCAGCTCGGGGTTGTACTCGGCGAGCGCACGCGCCAAACCGTGGCGGATCGCGCCCGCCTGCCCTGCGGCTCCGCCTCCCTCGACCGTCGCGAACAGGTCGAACTTGCCGGAGCTCTCGGTGGCGAGCAGCGGCTGTTGGATGATCATCTTGAGCACGTCGTTGGGGAAGTATTGGTCGAGAGGACGGCCGTTGATCACCGTGCTGCCACCGCCGGCACGCAGGTAGACGCGGGCGGTCGACGTCTTCCGTCGGCCCGTCCCGTAGTACTGGATGTCGCTCAAGCCTGGTTCTCCTGATTTACCGAGTGGGGGTCGCCGCTCGAGCGGCGCCCACGGTGAAGGTCGTTGGCATCTGGGCCGCGTGCGGATGCTCCGGACCGGCGTACACCTTGAGCTTCTTGCCCTGGCGGCGGCCGAGCGGTCCCTTCGGCAGCATCCCGCGCACCGCCATCTCGACCAACCGCGTCGGGCGGCGGCGCCTCAGGTGAACGGCCCGCTCCGACTTGAGCCCGCCGGGACGGCCGCTGGTGCGGTGATAGACCTTGCCGCCTTCCTTGTTGCCGGTCAGGAGCGTCTTCTCCGCGTTGACCACGATGACGAAGTCGCCGGTATCGACGTGCGGGGCATACTGCGGCTTGTGCTTGCCGGTGAGAAGTCTCGCCACCTCCGTGGACAGGCGGCCCAGCGGTACGTCCGCCGCGTCGACCACGTGCCATCGGCGCTCGATCTCGCCCACCTTGGGGCTGTACGTTCTGAACATCTCGAAACCTCTCCGCGCCTCCGACGTCTCCCCACAAACGACTCGACGCGTCGGCGAAACACCCGGCTGACAGGATCTGGAGGAGACGCTCGGGGTGAGGGCTCGGGAGTGGTTGGGCCTTCCGGACGAGCTTCCAGGGACCTTGCAGCGCAAGGGCGGTAGATGTTATGAGCGGTGGGCGGAAGTGTCAAGCCGCGAGGGCGTGCTCCGGCGATCACGCTCGAGCGCCGACCGGCGATGGATCACGGGCCCCAACCATGAGCTCCGATCACGGCTTCGTCCGCACCGGGCTGGACAAGAGCGCGGCCGCGGTCCGCGACATGTTCGGGGCGGTCGCTCCGCGCTACGACCTCCTGAACCACCTGCTGTCCGCCTCGCTCGACCGATCCTGGCGGCGGCGCGCAGCGGAACGGGTTTCCGCCGCAGCGCCCGCGGGCCCGGTGCTCGATCTCTGCAGCGGCACCGGCGATCAGGCGGTGGCCGTCGCGCGCGGCGGGCGGCCGGTCGCCGCGGTGGACTCCTGCCTGCCGATGCTCGGCCGCGCGCGGAGCAAGCTGCGCGGGCAGGCCGCCTCTGCCGCGCCCGCCGCCGCCGACGCCCTCTCGCTGCCCTTCTCGGACGCTCGTTTCGCCGCCGTAACGATCGCCTTCGGGCTGCGCAACGTCGAGGATCCGGCGGCGGCGCTCGCCGAGATCGAGCGGGTGCTCGCTCCGCGCGGAACGCTCGTGGTCCTCGAGTTCGCCGTGCCGCGCCGCTACCTGGTGCGCGCCGCGTACCTGCTCTACTTCCGCCACCTGGTCCCGGCGATCGCAGCCGTGTTGAGCCCGCGCGGGCCGGCCTACCGCTACCTGCGCGACTCGGTGCTCGAGTTCCCGCAGCGCGACGCGCTTCGGCCGATGCTCGAGGGGGCTGGATTCGAGCAGGTGAGCTGGACCGACCTCTCCGGGGGAACGGTGTGCCTCTACCAAGGGTCGAAGCCCAGCGCGTCGAGCGCGGCGCGCTGAAGGTGGTGACGCGAAACGAGTGATCGGGCTGGACGATGGAGGCGGCAGGAGTGGAGCGGATGGACGATCGCGGCGGGGTGAGGCTCACGGTGGGCTTGACCGGCGGGCTCGCCAGCGGCAAGTCGACGGTCGCGCGCTGGCTCGCGGAGAAGGGTCTGACGGTGGTCGACGCCGACCGCCTGGTGGCCGACCTGTATCGTCCCGGCCAGCCCGGAGCGGCGGCGGTGAAGCGCCTCTTCGGCGACGACCTGCTCGACCAGCGGGGTGGCGTGGACCATCGCAAGCTGGGTGCTCTGGTGTTCGCCGACCCGGCTGCCCGGCGAGCGCTCGAGGCCGCGATCCACCCGCTGGTGGGCGAGGCGTTCCGCGACCTGCTCGAGCATGCGCGCGGCATCGTCGTCATGGAGGCCACCCTGCTGGTCGAGACCGGCGGCGCCGACAGGTACGACGTGCTGGTGACGGTCGAGGCCGACCCCGAGCTGCGCGTGCAGCGCGCGATCGGCCGCGGCACAGATCCCGAGTCCGCGCGCGCGCGGCTCGCCGCGCAAGCCACCGCCGAGGCGCGCATCGCGAAGGCCGATTACGTGCTATGGAACGACGGCTCGCTCGACGCGCTGCGAGCTCAGGTCGACGAGCTGGCGAAGGCGCTCCAGGCCCGGCTCGCGGCGAGCCGGAGCCCGGGATGAGCAAGGGAGACGACCGGCCCAGGGGCCCGGCGCGGCGGGACGACTTCGTCCTCGTGACCGGCAATCGGAACAAGGGCGAGGAGGCCCGCAGGATCGTCGGTCCGACGCTCGAGGTCGCGGCGATCGAGCTGCCCGAGATCCAGTCGCTCGACGCCCGCGAGGTGCTGCGCGCCAAGGCCCAGGAGGCCTGGCGGCGGCTCGAGCGCCCGCTCGTGGTCGAGGAGACATCGCTCGAGCTGGCGGCGCTCGGTGGCTTTCCCGGACCGCTGGTCAAGTGGATGCTCCGAGCGGCGGGCGCCGAGGGCATCGCCCGCTGCGCCGCCGGTCTCGGCGACACCCGAGCGGTGGCGCGCTGCCTCGTCCTCTACTTCGACGGCATCCGCGAGGTCGTGGGAGAGGGCATCGAGCGGGGCCGCCTCGTGCTGCCGCCGCGCGGTGACACCGGCTTCGGTTGGGATGTCGTCTTCTCGCCCGAGGGAGACGATCGCACCTATGCCGAGCTCGGCCCCGAAGAGAAGGACGCGCGGGGACATCGAGGGAAGGCGTGGCGAGATCTGATGCGGAAGTTGTGACTTTGTTACCCTTCTCGGGGATGCTGGACGTTCTACGCGACCGCTACGCCACCCGGGAGATGGCGGTGCTCTTTTCGCCGGAGCGCCGCTACGGGACCTGGCGCGAGCTGTGGCTGGTACTGGCCCGCAGCCAGCGCGAGCTCGGGCTGCCCATCACCGAAGAGCAGATCTGGGGCCTCGAGGAGGCCGCCGGCCGCATCGATCTCGAGCGCGTTGCCGAGATCGAGCGTGAGACCCGTCATGACGTGGTCGCCCATCTGAGGCACTTCGCCGAGCAGGCGACGGCCGGCGGCGGCATCCTCCACCTCGGCGCCACCAGCGCCTACATCACCGACAACACGGACGTGCTGCTCCAGCGCGAGGCGCTGCGGCTGGTCCGGGCCCGGCTGCTCTCGCTCGCCGCCGAGCTCGCGGCGTTCGCGCGTCGCACCTCGACGGTCCCCACCCTTGCCTACACCCACTTCCAGCCGGCCCAGCTCACGACCATCGGCAAGCGCGCCTGCCTGTGGCTGCAGGACGTGATGGAGGACCTCGCGGCCGTAGAGGAGCGTCTCGGCCGGCTGCGCTGTCGCGGCGTCAAGGGGACGACCGGGACCCAGGCCAGCTTCCTCACGCTCTTCGACGGCGACCACGAGCGAGTCGAGGAGCTCGACCGGCGCGTGGCGCAGGCCCTCGGCTTCGAGAAGAGCTGGGCGGTGACCGGCCAGACCTACCCCCGCAAGCAGGACTCGCAGGTGCTCGCGGCGCTCGCCGGCGCCGCGGAGACCTGTCACAAGCTGGGAACGGACCTGCGGCTCCTGCAGGGAGTCGGCGAGTTGGCCGAGCCCTTCGGGGATGCCCAGGTCGGATCCTCGGCGATGGCGTACAAGCGCAACCCGGTGCGTGCCGAGCGCATGTGCGGGCTCGCACGCCGCCTGCTGACGGACGCTCTCAATGGACCGCTGAACGCCGCGACCCAGTGGCTGGAGCGCTCGCTCGACGACTCGGCGAACCGACGGCTGGTGCTCGAGGACGCCTTCTTGACCTGCGACGCGATCCTGCACCTGGCGGCGGGGATCGTGCGGGGCCTCACCGTGCACGAGACGGTGGTGGCGGCGCGGGTCGCCCGCGAGCTGCCGTTCATGGCCACCGAGACACTGCTCATGGAGGCGGTGGTGCGCGGCGGCGATCGCCAGGAGCTGCACGAGCGCCTTCGCCGCTACAGCCTCGAAGCGCAGGAGGAGATCGCGCACGGCCGCGACAACCCGCTGATCGGCCGCATCGCCGCAGACGCCGACTTCCGCATGACCCGCGACGACATCGCGGCGCTCCTCGATCCGCGCGCCTTCGTCGGCCGCGCCGCCGAGCAGGTGGCGTCGTTCCTCGCGGCCGATGTCGATCCGGTTCTCGTCCGCGAGCGCGAGACCAGAGCTTCGGTCGAGGAGCCTCGGGTATGACCGCGCGAGAGGTGGTGCCGCCGCGCCGGATGCGGGCCGCCCCGCCGCCGGCGACGCACCGCCCGAGGGCGGGCGTGAAGCCCTCCGCCATCCTCGCCGCGGGCCTGATGCTGCTCGGAGGCGCCTGTGCGGGATCGGGCGCTCGCTCGACCGTCACCGAGCGCCCACCGAAGGGCCGGGCTCAGGAGGGGATCGCCTCCTGGTATGGCCCAGGCTTTCACGGTAAACGCACCGCGAGCGGCGAGATCTTCGACATGCACGCGCTGACCGCCGCGCACCGGACGCTCCCGCTCGGAACCCTGATCGAGGTGCGCGACCTGGCAACCGGCCGCGTCGTGGTGGCGCGGGTCAACGACCGCGGTCCGTTCGTACGCGGCCGCGTCGTCGACCTGTCGATGGGAGCGGCGCGGAGCCTCGGCATCGAGGAGGCCGGGATCGCGCGGGTTCGGGTGACGGTCGTCGGCCGGCCGCTCTCCGTGCCCGTCGGGTACTGGGTCCAGGTTGGCGCGTTCCGCGAGGAGGGGCGAGCGCGCTCGCTCGCGGCCGATCTGGAGAAGCGCTACCCTGGGACCGCGGTCGAGCCCGCTGCCGAGTGGTTCCGGGTCAAGGTCCCGTCCGGCGATCGGCGCCGCGACGCCGAGGCGCTGCGGCGCGCTCTCCGGCGCTCCGGATACGAGGCATTCCTGGTGCTGGCCACCGCGCAGGGCGATTGAGAGCCCTCCTCGCCTAGCGTGGCCAGCCGCCACCTGGCCATCCCCCGATCCGGCTTCCGGCCATTTGGACCAACTTGGCAACGTCGCAGCGGCCCCGAGCGGTCGCTCAGCCCAGATCGAAGACGTGAGTCTCCTTCACCTCGGGTAGCGCTTCGATGCGGGCCAGCACTTCCGGCCCGGGCTCCTGATCCAGGCGCATCACCGCCAGCGCGTCGCGCCGTCCCGCCGCCCGCGCCAGATGGATGTCGGCGATGTTGATGCCCCCGTCGCCGAGGATCGTCCCGAACCGTCCGACCACGCCCGGCACGTCCTCGTTGCGCAGGATGAGAAGCCTCCCCTGCGGACGGAACTCGAGGCGAAAGCCGTGAATGTCGACGACGCGCGGCTCGTTCGAGCCGGACAGAGTACCGGCCACCTCGTGCTCGCGGCCATCGCCCCGCAGCGTCACGCCGACCAGATGGGGATAGTCACCGTGCCGCGGGTGGACCACGCGAACCACGTCGATGCCGCGGTCGGAGGCGATCTTCTCCGCGTTCACGAAGTTCACCATCTCACCGAGGAAGGGCACCAACGCCCCCTTGACCGCCGCCACCGTGATCGGCGCCACCATGTCCTCCTCGATGCCCCAGAGATCGACTTGCAGCCCGTGCAACCGGTCGCGATGCAGTGAGCTCGCCAGACGACCCAGGAGCTCGGCGAGCAGCAGAAACGGCTCGCTGCGCCCGCCCGCAGGGCGGAACGGCAGGTTGACGGCGGCGATCGCCATCGATCCGTTGAGCGCGGCGAGCACCATCTCCGAAATCTGCGCGGCGATGCGCTCCTGCGCCTCGCGGGTCTGCGCGCCGATGTGCGGCGTCGCGACCACGCGGGGGTGCTGGATCAGCTCCCAGCTCTGCGGCGGCTCCTGTGCGAAGACGTCGAGTCCGGCACCGCCTACCTGACCGCTCTCGAGCGCGGCGTAGAGCGCCGCCTCGTCGACGACGCCGCCGCGGCCGCAGTTGATGACCAGCGCGCCGCGCTTGAGCTGCGCCATGCGCTCGGCGCCGAGCAAGCCGCGCGTCTCCGAAGTGAGCGGGGTGTGGAACGTGATCGCGTCGACCAGCGGCAGCATCTCGTCGAGCGACATCAGCTCGACGTCGATGCGCCGCGCCGCCTGCTCGTCGAGGAATGGATCGTAGGCGATGACCTTCATCTCGAAGGCCTGGGCGCGAGCAGCGACGCGCGATCCGATCTGCCCGAGGCCGACGATGCCGAGCGTCTTCCCGTAGAGCTCCTGGCCGACGAAGCTCTTGCGATCCCACACCGCTTGCTTGAGGCGGGCATCGGCGGCCGGCACCGAGCGGGCGAGCGCGAGCAGCAATGCGAAGGTGTGCTCAGTGGCCGACAGCAGGTTGGCGGTGGGTGCGTTGACCACCAGGATCCCGAGCTCCGTCGCCTTCGCCACGTCGACGTTGTCGACGCCGATGCCGGCGCGTCCCACCACCTTGAGCCGCTTGCCCTGCGCCAGCAGATCGGCGGTGACCTGCGTCGAGCTGCGGACAATCAGCGCGTCGAAGCCGCCGATCACCTCGGGCAGCCGCTTGCGATCCTGCAGCTCCACCACCTCCGCGCCAGCTTGGCGGAGCCGCTCGACACCCGACGCCTCGAGCTCGTCCGAGATCACGATCCGATGCATGCGACTGGCTCTCCCCTGATGCGGATTCGGTGATCCCGATCCGCAGTACGCCGACGTGGAAGCCTCCCCTTCCCCCGCCGGATCGGTCGCCGACGAAGAGGACGTGATCCTATGTCACGACCGAGCGGAACGACCGATTGCGCGCCAAGCGATTCGCTGCAGCGCTCCCACGGCGGCGTGACGACCCGCCCGCTACAGCGGAAGCCGCGGCGCCCGCAGCGCGCGGACCAGGTCCATCGTGCCGAGCCGTCGCACCTCACCGTCGAGCCCCTCGAGGTCCCAGTCGGCGCCGCGGCGCCGCAACGTCGGCAGCGCCAGATCCCCGCGCACCAGGACGACGCGGCAGCCCCGGAAGTGCTCGCGCAGCAGGTCGCGCAGGACCGGCGGCCCGCGGCGGATCTTCACCGCGACGCTCCTGCCCTCTTCGACCACGACCGCCTTCCAAGCTCCGTCCTCGAGAATGCGGCCGATCGCGCCGGCGGCTGCGCTCGCCGCCGCGTCGGGGCGGGCGGCCGCGTCGAGCTCGAGCCATCCCACACGCTCGCCCTGTTCCCGCACCGCGACCAAGAGGGAGCGGAACGCCTCGCTTCCTTCCTCCACCCGGAGCGCGTGGGTCAATGTGCGGCGCTCCGCCCGCCGCCGTAGAGCAGTACCGGCTCGCGCTCGGCGAGGAAGGCCAGCTCGTCCCGGGACCAGCTCGCGATCCACCCGTCGAGGTCGCCGCCGGCTTCGAGCAAGGTTCGAAAGTCGTCGCCACCGGTGAGCAGGTCGATTGCGGGTCGATCCGAGACGAACTCGTAGGGTGCTTCGCGCCAGCGCAGCGCCGCAGGGTCGACCTCGTGGACGCGGCGCAGCAACTCGATGCCGGCACGGTACGAAGGGAACTCGATGGTGTCGATGACCACGATCTCGACTCCGGAGCACACGCAGCCGGCGTGCTTCTGGAACTGGGGGCGAAACTGCACCGGCAGGTAGACCACCCCCGGGAGGCGCAGCTCGTTCATCCGTCTCGCGAGCTCGGCGCCGGGCAACCCGGGAGAGCCGACGAGCTCGAACGGCCGCGTCGTGCCGCGGCCCTCGGACAGCTCGGTGGCTTCGATCAGGACGGATCCTGTGAACACCCACGCCGTGGCGGGCGTGGGCATGTTGGGCGACGGAGATCGCCAGCGCCAACCGGGACCGGCGGCGTCCGGTGCCTCGCGGTTCCACCCGCCGAGCTCCAGGACGCGAAGACCGGTGACGTCCCAGCGCCGGCGCGCCGCCTCGAGCCGGACCAGCTCGCCCAGCGTCAGGCCGTGCAGCGCCGGCAGCCGGAACGCGCTCACGAACGACTCGAAGCCGTCGCGACGGAGGTTGCCCTCGACGCGCTCCCCGCCCACGGGGTTCGGCCGATCGAGCACCCACACCTCGACGTTCTCGGCGAGCGCAGCTTCCGCCATCCACACCGCGGTCGCGGCGTAGGTGTAGATCCGGTTGCCGATGTCCTGGAGATCGACCAGCAGGACCTCCAAGCCGTCGAACGCTTCCGGCGACGGCTTGAGCGACGCCTCGCTCGAACCGTACAGGGAGATGGTCTCGATCCCGAAGAACGGATCCCGCTCGCTCCTCGAAGGGACCATGTCCTGCTCGACTCCCCAGAAGCCGTGCTCGGGAGAGAACAGGCGTCGGGGAGCACCGGCCGCGCTCGCGGCGAGCGCCTCGACGATCGTCCTCGGCGTCGAGGTCAAGGCCGCCGCGTGCGAGAGCAGCCCATAGGGGCGACCGACGAGAGCGGCCGGATCGCGCAGCAGCCGGTCGAGGCCGGTGGTGATCATCGGCCGGCCTTTCGACTCGCCGAGCCGGGAGTGCGCTTCGCGGCGCGGCCGCGCCGCCATTCGCCGCTCTTGCCGCCGCTCTTCACCTCGAGTCGAAGATCGGTCACCACCGCGCCGCGCTCCACCGCCTTCACCATGTCGTACAGCGCGAGCGCAGCTCCGGCGCACGCCGCCATCGCCTCGATCTCCGCGCCGGTGCGCGCCGTCACCACGATCGAGCTCCGGATCCGAGCGCCAAAGGGAGCGATCTCGATCGACACCTCGACGTGGTCCAACTGGAGCGGGTGCGCGAGCGGCACCAACTCGCCGGCGCGCTTCGCTGCTTGGATTCCGGCGAGCCGCGCCACCACGATGGCGTCGCCCTTGGGCAGCTGGTGCAACCGCGCCGCGGTGCCGGGCGATAGCAGCACGCGGCAGGAGGCCTCGGCGACCCTGCGCGTCACCGCCTTGGCCGAGACGTCGACCATCGCGGCGCGCCCCGAGCGATCGATGTGCGTCAGGCGCGTCTGCGAGGGAGTGTTGCGTGGCATCGTGCGGCGGGAGCGTATGCTAGCACCGCGCGTCGAAGCGGTCGCCTGCTCGAGCGCGCCCGATTCGATTCGCATGCGCCTCGCAGCCGTCCTTCCCACCATCGACGAGGAGAGCTCGCTGCCGCGGGTCCTGCCCCGAGCTCGCGAGATCGCCGACATCGTGGTGATCGCCGACGGCGGGAGCACCGACCGGACGGTCGAGGCGGCCCGGGACGGTGGCGCGAGAGTGGTCGAGTCGGCGTCCGGCCGCGGTCGTCAGCTCAACGCTGGTGCGCGCGCCGCGCTCGCCTCCGGGGCGGACGTCCTCCTCTTCGTGCATGCCGACACGCTGCTTCCGGAGCGGGCGCGGAGGAGCGTCGAAGTCGCGATCGCCGACGGCGCGGTGGGAGGCGGCTTCGAGGTCCGCTTCGACGATCCGCGCCGCATCTTCGCGCTCGGTGCGCGCATCGTGAACCTGCGCACGCGTCTGCTGCGCGCACCGCTCGGCGATCAAGCGCAATTCGCGACCGGCGACGCGTTTCGGGCAGTCGAGGGGTTTCGCGAGTGGCCCATCCTCGAGGACCTCGATCTCATGCGACGCCTCAGGCAGCGCGGTCCGATCGCGGTCCTGCGCCCGCCGGCGATGACGGCCGCCCGCCGCTTCGTCGAACGCGGCATCACGCGCACCATCGTGACCAACTGGTCGATCTGGGCGCTCTACCTGCTCGGCGTCGACCCCGCCCGGCTCGCACGGCTCTATCCGCACATTCGCTGAGCTGCACGCCGTCCGAGGCCGCTGCTCGGGGCCAACCTCCCGATCCTGCTTCCTCCACCTCGCATCCAGCCCGAAAGCACAAAACCCTGCAACTCCAGTCGGAGCCGCAGGGTCTTGCCGCCGTCGCTCGCCTTCACCGCCGCCGTGACGAGCCTTCGTCGCTGGCCTAATTGAGGGTTTCCTTGAGGTCCTTCCCCATCTTGAAGCGCACGCTCTTGGAAGCGGGAATCTGGATGGTCTGCCCCGTCGCGGGGTTGCGACCCAGGCGGGCGTCGCGCCGCGACACCGAGAAGCTGCCGAAGCCCGGGAGCTGCACTCGCTCACCCCGCTTCAGCGAGCGGGTGATCGAGTCGATGACGACTTCGAACGCCTCAGCTGCCTGCTTCTTCGTTACGTCGGCTTTGGCCGCAATCTCGTCCACGATATCCGCTTTTCCAGCCATCTTCTCCTCCTTGAAAATTTGCTGACCGGTGGGAGGCGTCCCTGGGGAGGAAGATACGGAATGTCGGGGGCGCTGTCAACAAATCGGCTCAATCAGGACGCGGGGTCTCGAACCATCACCGCAGCGGTGAACCCGTCGTGATCACCGTCCGTCCACACCCTCCACAGACCGGGCCCCGTGATGTGCTGCGCCGTCTTCCCGTCGAGCGAGCGCTCCAGATCGAGCGGCTCGAACTCGCGGCCGTGCGCGAGAAAGCGCTCGATCACGCGCTCGTTCTCCTCCTCTTCGAGTGAGCACGTGATCAGCACCAGCAACCCTCCCGGACGCACCAGCCCGCTCGACGACGCGAGCAGCGCAAGCGACTGCTCCGCGAGCCGCGACACCTCGGGAGGCGAGAGTCGCCATTTGAGCTCGGGGTGTTTGCGCAGCGTTCCGCTGCCGCTGCACGGCGCGTCGACCACCACTCGATCCCAGCGCGAGGTGAACGGCGGGCGCCGCGCGTCGGCCACGATCAATGGCACACACCGGCGCAGACGCCGGAGATTCGCGCGCACCAGACCGATACGATCCGGAGCCGAGTCGGCCAGCACGCAGTCGACGCTGGGCTCGAGCGCCTGGAGCGCGAAGCTCTTGCCGCCGGGGGCGGCGGCGACGTCGAGGACGCGCTCGCCTGGCGCTGGCGGCGGCACCAGCGACGCAGCCTGCGCGGCTTCGTCCTGCACGTAGAAGTCGCCGCGGCGATAGGCCGCGGTCTCGAGCGGCGCACCGCCACGGACCTTCAACCCGAGCGGCGAGAGGGCCGACGCCTCGACCTCGCAGCCTTCATCGATCAGGCTCTCCGCCAGGAGCTCCCTCCCGCCGTGATCGCGGAACGCGAGCAGGTGCATCGGCTTCGGCCGGTTGTTGGCGAGGAGCAGCCGCCGCGTCGCCTCCGCTCCCAGCCGGCGCCACCAGCCCTCGACCAGAAAGTCGGGATGGCTCAACTCGAGCGCGAGGCGGCGCACCGGGTCCTTCTCCTCGACCGGCCATGCGGCGAGCGTCGGGTCGCGCGCGACCCGGCGCAACACCGCGTTGACAAAGCTCGCGCCGCCGCGATGCGTGACCGCGAGCGCGTGCTCGACCGCCTCGTTGACGACGGCGTGGCTGGGCACGCGATCGAGGAACAAGAGCTGGTAAACGCCGATGCGCAGCGGGGCGAGGAGAGCCGGCTCGATGCGGTCGAGCGGGCGATCGCTGGCGCGCGCGATGACGTGATCGAGGCGGCGCAGCCAGCGCAGCGCGCCGAGCACGAGCTCCCACAACAGGCCCACGTCGCGCGGATCACATCGCACGCTGGCCGCCTCCAGAAACGAATCCACCGGTGAGCGCGAGGCGAGCGTCCGCTCCAGGACCCGCGCGGCCTCGGCGCGCACCTGGTCGTGGGGGCTGCGCGGCGGCGTGATTCGCCGGCCCGGCGCGCCGTGCCGCGGCCGGCTCACCGGAGTGCCTCTTCGCTTCGACATCGCGCGGCCCCGCTCCTGCTCACTCGCCGCTCGCGGGCGCGGCGAACTCCGCCGCGCCGACGGTGAGATGTTCGCCGCGGAGGAACTCCGGTGCCGCCAGCGCGCGACGGCCGGGACGCTGCACCCGATAGAGCCCGAGGATGGTGCCGCCGCCAGCGGCCACCGCGAGCGCGCCGTCCTCGAGGCCGAGGTAGGTGCCGGGCGCAGCGGCGCCGGCCGCAGGCCGGGCGAGCGGACGCACGTCGTGGAGCTTGAGCGGCTCGCCGCCGCAGAGCGCCGTCAATCCGGGCCACGGGCGGTAGGCGCGGCTCCGGCGCCAAATCGCGGCCGCGTCGAGGCTCCAATCGACCAGGCCGTCGTGCTTGTCGAGACGCGGCGCGAGAGTGGCCAGCTCGTCGTCCTGCGGTACCGCCTCGAGTGTGCCGCTCTCGATCCCCTCGAGCGTTTCGAGGATGAGCTCCGCGCCGGCGCGGGCGAGCCGCGCCGAAAGTGCCGGGGCATCCTCGTCGTCTCCGATCAGAGTGGCGCGCTGCAGAAAGGTGGGGCCGGTGTCGAGGCCCGCCTCCATACGCATGGTCGTGACACCGGTCTCGCGGTCGCCCGCCGCGATTGCTGCCTGGATCGGAGCCGCCCCGCGATGCCGCGGCAGGAGCGACGCGTGCAGGTTGACGCAGCCGAGGCGCGGCAGCGCGAGCAGCGCCGCGGGGAAGATCTGTCCGAACGCCACCACCACCGCAATGTCGAAGTCGAGCGCCGCGAACGCGGCGAGAAACGCCGGATCCCTGACCTTGTGCGACTGCCACACTTCGATGCCGTGCTCCCGAGCGCGGGCCGCGACCGCGGTCTCCTCCTCGCGGCGACCGCGACCGGCCGGCCGTGGGGGCTGGGTCACCACCAGCGCCGGTCGATAGCGCGAAGCGGCGAGAGCGTCGAGGCTCGGAACGGCGAACTCCGGAGATCCGAAGAATGCGAGTCTGCGAATCGCCGGCATGGTCTCATGCTATCCGCGTTCGCCGCTCCCCCTGCGCCATTCGGCGAGCTCGTCGAAGTAGTCGAGCTTGACCAGCACCTCGCGCGGCTTCGATCCCTGCGGCGGACCGAGGATGCCGTCCTGCTCCATGATGTCGATCAGCCGCGCGGCGCGTGAGAAGCCGATACGCATCCGGCGCTGCAGAAAGCTCGCAGACGCTTGGCCTTCGCTCACCACCAGTCGTGCCGCGTCCTCGAAGAGCTCGTCCGAGCCGTCCATACCGTCGCCGCCGGAGTACGCCTCGGCGGGAGCCTTCAGCACGTCGGGGTCGAGCTGTGGCTTGCCCTGTCGCTTCAGCCAGCGCACCAGCCCCGCCGTCTCCTGTTCGCTGATGTAAGCCCCGTGCAAGCGGACCATCCGCGCGGAGGACGGCGGCATGAAGAGCATGTCGCCCTTGCCGAGGAGCTGTTCGGCGCCGATGTTGTCCAGGATCGTGCGCGAGTCGGGCCGGCTCGCGGTGGCGTACGCGATGCGGCAGGGGAAATTGGCTTTGATGGTGCCGGTGAGGATGTCGACCGACGGCCGCTGGGTCGCCACGATCAGGTGGATGCCGACCGCTCGCGCCATCTGCGCCAGGCGGGCGATCGCGGTCTCGACCTCGTTCGACGCCACCATCATCAGGTCGGCAAGCTCGTCGATCACGATCACGTAGTAGGGCAGCGGCTGCAGGTCCTCCTGGCGTACCTCGCCCTCGTCGTCGCGCAGAGAGAGCCGGCGCTGCACCTCGGGATCGCGGATCGCGTGGTTGTAGTACGCGATCGAGCGAACGTGGAGCTCGGCGAGCAGTCGATAGCGCCGCTCCATCTCGGACACCGCCCAGCGCAGCGCGTTCGCCGCCTTCTTGGGCTCCATCACCACCTCGGTCTTGAGGTGGGGGATCTCGGAGTAGACGCCGAGCTCGATGCGCTTGGGGTCGATCAGGATGAACTGCACCTGCTCCCGGGTCGCCTTGTAGAGGATCGAGGTCAGCATGCTCTGCAGGCCGACGCTCTTCCCGGAGCCGGTGGCGCCGGCCACGAGCAGATGCGGCATGGTCGCGAGATCGGCGTAGTAGGGCTGCCCGTGGAGATCGCGGCCCAGCGCCAGAGTGAGCACCGATGGCGATCGCAGGAACCTGTCATCGGCGACCAGCGGGCCCAAGGCGATCGTCCGGCGATCGACATTGGGCACCTCGATACCGAGGGTGGAGCGGCCCGGCACCCGGTCGATGCGCACCGACTCCGCGCGCAGCGCGAGCGCGAGATCGTTCTGCAGGTTCACGATCTGGCTGACTTTGATGCCGGGCGCCGGCTGCAGCTCGAAGACGGTGATCACCGGGCCGGGGCTGATGCCTTCGATCGTCCCTTCGACGCCGAACTCGCTGCAGCGCCGCGTGATCTGCTCGCCGAGCCTGATCAGCTCGGCCTCGTCCAGAGGGCTCGACTCCTCCTGCAGGTTGAGCAGGTTCACCGGCGGAAGCTGGGGGCTCTGCTCGAGGCTCGGCTCCTCGGCGAACGGCATCGCTTTCTGCGGTGACTTGGGCTTGGTCTGCTTGGGCGCCCTGCGGCGGACAGCGAGCGGAGCTGCCGGCCCGTCCACCCGGCGGATCGTGAACTGGCCGCGCCCCTCCCTTTCCTCGACCCGCACCGGCTCGACGCGCGCGTTCAGATGCTTCTCGACCAGGCGGCGGCGGGTGCGCTGCTTCTCCCTGTGCTCCGTCTTGCGCGCGCGGCGCAGGAGCCAGCTGCGCCACAGCTCGCGCCAGCTCCTGCCCCAGGCCGCGAGCAGCTCTCCCAGGCTGGACTGCACGATCAGCGTCGAACCTACGATCACCGCGCCCAGAATGAGGAAGAGCGATCCCACGAAGCCGAGGCGCGACTCGAGGAAATGCGCGACGAACAGGCCAGCGACCCCACCGGTGCGCATCGAAGCGCCGCGCCAGACCACCTCGCCGGCAACGAGCTGAAGCAGAGCCGGCAAGGCCGCCAGCACCACCACCGAGCCGAAGCCGCGTCCTACCACCTTGTCCCGCCGGCGCGGAAGTAGCCGCCGCAGCGCCGCGATCGCGCACAGGGCGGGCAGGAGAAGCGAGGAGAAACCGAGGAAGCCAAAGCACAGCGCGGAGAGATTCGCGCCGAAGGGGCCGATCCAGTTGCGGCTCGGGACGGCATCGGAGGCGACGCGGAGCAGGCTCGCGTCGTCGGGCCAGTGGGAGATCAGACTGGTGACGAGGAGCGCCGCCGCCACCGCATAGAGCACGCCGACAACCTCGCGGCTCTTGCGATCGGAGAGCCCTGCGCCGCCGCTCGACGCGGCGCTCGCACCGGCGCGGGTCACCTCGCGCTCTCCCGCCTGGCGCGCTCGACTCGGGCGGTCCGACGCGCTCGCCGAGACTCGCCGGGGGCGGCGCCGGGCCGCGACTTGCATAGAGCGTCGAGCATGGGTGAATAAGTCTAGCATTCTAAAGGATTTTTTTTCGATGCACCCAGTTCGCCTGGCCGACCGGGCGCCCGGCGTGTCCGCCGCCACCGCGCACGGACCACCACCACGCGACCCCTCAGCGCGAGCGCCCGGAGCCCAGCGTCCGATGGAGCGCGACGAACTCGGCGAGCGTCAGCGTCTCCGCGCGCCGCCGCGGATCGATGCACGCGGTCTTTAGGGCGGCGAGGGCTTGCGCGCGCCCGTACGCCGCCGCGAGCGAGTTCGCCAGCGTCTTGCGGCGTTGTGCAAACGCCGCAGCGACCGTGCTCCGGAACGCGCCCAGGTCCTCGAGCGGGACGGCCGGCGGGCGGCGCTCGATCGCGACGAAGGCGCCGTGCACCTTCGGCACCGGTCGAAAGCTGCCGGGGCCGAGCCGCGCCAGCACCGTAGCGCTCGCGAGCGCCGCGGTGGTGACCGAGAGTAGGCCGTAGGCGCGGCTGCCGGGGACCGCCGCGAGCCGCCCGGCAACCTCGTCCTGCACCAGGAAGACGGCGCGCGGCAGAGTAGTGCCGCGCAGGAGGAACCCCTCCAGGATGGGAGTCGCGACCGCGTACGGCAGATTGCCGGCGACCAACGTCCCCGGCGGCACCCGCTCCCACGGCAGCTCGAGGGCGTCGCCGACGACGATGCGAAGCGCCTCTCCCCCGAGGCGACGACGCAGCTCCGCCGCCCAAGCGAGGTCGATCTCCCATGCGACGACCCTGGCGCCGGCGCGCAAGAGCTCGCGGGTGAGCGCTCCCCCGCCGGGGCCGATCTCGAGCACCGTCCTC
>DATKDQ010000320.1:0-39581 GCA_035544635.1 Thermoanaerobaculia bacterium | reverse complement strand
CCAGCGCCAACGCGCTCGACATCATCCGTGAATTCGACATCGTGGTGGACGGCACCGATAATTTTCCCACGCGCTATCTGGTCAACGACGCCTGCGTGCTCACCGGCAAGCCGAATGTGTACGGCTCAATCTTCCGCTTCGAGGGCCAGGCGAGCGTTTTCGCCACGAAGGACGGCCCGTGCTACCGCTGCTTGTATCCGGAACCGCCGCCGCCGGGGCTGGTGCCGTCGTGCGCGGAAGGCGGAGTGCTCGGCATCCTGCCCGGACTTGTAGGCGTGATGCAGGCGACGGAGGCCATCAAGCTCATCCTCGGCGTGGGCGAGCCGCTCATCGGCCGCCTGCTGCTGGTGGACGCGCTCGCCATGCGCTTCCGCGAGCTGAAGCTGCGCAAGACCCCGGAGTGCCCGGTGTGCGGCGAGCATCCGACCGTCACCGCGCTGATCGACTACGAGCAGTTCTGCGGCATCGGCCAGGAGGAGGACGACCTCGGCCCCGAGTTCGACCTCGAGCCGACCGAGGTCAAGCGCCTGCTCGACTCCGGGAAGAAGGTGACGATTCTCGACGTGCGCAACCCGCCGGAGTACGAGATCGGACGCATCGAGGGCTCGATCCTGATCCCGCTCCCCGAGCTGCAGGATCGCCTCGGCGAGCTCGACTCGCGCGAGACGATCGTCGTGCACTGCCACCACGGGCCGCGCTCGACCCGCGCCGTCAACCTGCTCCGCAAGTTCGGGTTCGCGAAGGCGAAGAACCTGAAGGGCGGCATCGACGAGTGGAGCGTCGAGGTCGACCCCAGCGTGCCGCGGTACTGAGCGGCGGCGTAGACTGGTTCGGTGATCGGGCCGCGCGTCGCGCATTCACTTCGTGAGATCTGCACCTGGTGCGTGCTGGCGTCGCTCGTCGCCGGCGCCGCGGGCTTCGCCTGGCTGACGCGGCACCCGGAGGCGCCGGCGGTCGCCAGCGCAGCCGAGTGGCCCGTGGTCGGCGCTGCGGCCAGGCGATTCCAGGCGCGCTGGCTGCCACCCCCGGGAGGCGTGGCGGTCGGCACCGCTCCCGCCGGCGAGCTCAGCGTGACGCGGACCTGGATTCCGGTGCGCGAGGTCGAGGTCGAGGACTTTTTCGAGCTGCCGCCGCGGCGGGAGAGTCCGCGGGCGATGGCCTGGAGTGACTCGTTCGAGCCGTGGCACGGCGACGGCTCGCCGCCGCTGGGCACGGATGCCGCACCGGTGCTCCCGCTTCCGGGCCGCCGTGCGGATCCCGACCGCGTGGTCGAGGCGCTCGGCTTCTTCGCCGACCCGCCCGTCGCGTCGCGGCTGGGGCCGTACTCGCTTTTCACCGACGTCGACGATCCCGCTGTGCTCGCGGCGATGGCGCGAGCGGCCGAGGAGGCCGAGCCGCTGTACCTCTCGCGCTACGGCCTGCCGCTTCGGGGCGGGGCCGCCGAGACCATCTTCCTGTACCGACGGGAAGTGGACTATCGGGCGCTCCAGGCCCGTTCCGAGCGGATCCGCGGACTCTCGAGCCGCGGCCACGTCGGGTGGGGTCTGGTCGCGCTCTACGCCGGCGAAGGCCGAGCCGCGCAAGCCGTCGCTCCCGTGCTGCGGCACGAGCTGGCGCATCTCCTCAACCGGCGCGCTCTCGGGCCGGCGCTGCCACCCTGGCTCGACGAGGGTATTGCCGACGACCTCGCCGCCTTCGAGCTCGACGCCTCGCTCGCGCCGCTCGAGTCGCCGCTCGAGTCGCTGCGCACCGTCGAGGGGGAGCGCTACGAGCTGCGCGGTGCGCTCGCCGGCCTCGAACGGCTGGCGGCGGCAATCGCGACCGGGTCCGCTCCGCCGCTCCCGTCCCTGATCGAGCTCGACTGGACCACGTTCGTCACCGAGCCCGCAGCGGCGCTGCACTACGCCGCCAGCGCGTGGCTCGTGCGCTACCTGCTCGACGAGGCGTCCGGCCATCGCCTCGCGTTTCGCGCCTTCCTGCGTCGAGTGTCGCGCGGCGGCGGGGTCGGCGCGAGCGATCTCGAGGCTGCGCTCGCCCGCCCGTGGCCCGAGGTCGAGGAGGCTTGGCGGCGCTACGTCGCCGCGCGCGCGAGCGCGGCCGGCGTCGGCTTCGCGCCGCCGGCCGGGTAGCGGCGGGCGACCGGGGGAGAGTATCCAGCTCGCGCCGCCGTTACCGCACGTTCTCCGCCCGCGGACCTTCGTCGCCGGGTGCCGCCTTGCGGGTCAGCGGCTCCTCTTCCCGCCAGCTCGACTCGCCGTCGGTGTAGTGCTCGCGCTTCCAGATCGGGACCTCCGCCTTGAGACGCTCGAGCGCTTCCCGGCTCGCTCCGTAGGCCGCTTCTCGGTGCGGCGACGCCACCGCGATCACCACGCTCGGCGCGCCGACCGGGATCTCGCCGAGCCGATGGACGATGGCGACCCGCGCGCCGGGGTAGCCCAGCTCGAGCCGACTCGCGATCTCGCGCAGGCGTGCGTCCGCCATCGCGCGATAGGCGGAGTAGGTGATGCGCTCGACCGCGCGACCATGATGCGACTCGCGCACGGTGCCGGAGAAGAGAACGACGGCGCCGCACGCGGGGTGGGCGACGCGCCGCGCCACCTCGGCGGGATCGAGAGGATCCTCGGTGAGGACCGGCAGGTCGCCGCTTCCCCCGGAGACCGGCGGGAGCAGCGCGACCTCGTCGCCGTCCGCAAGCGTGGCGTCGTCGGGGCGGAGCTCGCCGTTGACCGCGATCGCGAGCCGACTCCAGATCGGCCCGAGCTGCGGGTGGCGCTGCTCGAGGAGCCGCTTCAGGCCGGCGAGTGTCGTTCTGGGCGCCAGCTCGAGCTCGGCTTCGCCCGTGCCCAGGATGTCGCCGGCGCTCGCGAACGCGAGCAGCGCGATCTTCACGACCCAATTATAGGGAGGCGCTGCTACGATCCCGAGGGTGTGGAAGGCCGGTCGTGCGCGAGACCCGGAGCACCAGGCTCGAGGGGAGGTCCGCCGGTGCCGTCGCGCGCTCGACACCGAGGTCGCGATCCTGCTCGTCGCCGTCCTCCTCTGGCCGCTTCTCGGCGCCTGCCGCCGCGCCGCGGAACCGGATACGCGAGCGCCGGAGCCGCCAGCCGAGGAAACGGACACGATGAGCGAGCGACTGGAGTGGGCGATCGCGCTGCACGGCGGCGCCGGGTCGCTGTCGGAGGAACGCCTCGCCGGCCGCGAGCCGCAGTTCGTGGCGAGCCTCGAGCGCGCCCTGCGCCTGGGGGTCGACATGCTCTACGGCGGCGCCTCGAGCCTCGACACCGTCGAGGCCGTGGTGCGCGAGCTCGAGGACGATCCTTTGTTCAACGCCGGCAAGGGATCGGTGTACACCCACGACGGCACTCACCAGCTCGACGCGTCGATCATGGAGGGACGGGCGCTGCGCTGCGGCGCGGTGGCTGCCGTGAGCACGGTGAAGAACCCGGTGACGCTGGCGCGGCGCGTGATGGACCAGACGCCTCACGTCCTCCTCGTCGCCGACGGCGCCGAGGCGTTCGCACGCTCGGCCGGCGTCGAGCTGGTCGACCCGGTCTACTTCCACACCCGGGAGCGGCGCGAGGAGCTCGAGCGTGAGCGGGCGAAGGAGGCCGCGGGAGCCGCTGCGACGTCGGGCCTGGGGACGGTGGGGGCGGTCGCGCTCGATCGCGCCGGCGATCTCGCGGCGGCAACCTCGACCGGGGGGCGCACCAACAAACGATTCGGCCGCGTCGGCGACGTCCCGGTCATCGGGGCCGGCACCTACGCCGACAACCGCACCTGCGCCGTCTCGGGCACGGGCAAGGGGGAGGAGCTGATCCGACACGCGGCTGCGGCGAGCGTCTCGGCCCGCATCGAGCACGGAGGTCGAACCGTCGGACAGGCAGTGCGCGAGGTGGTCCGCGACGTCCTCGAGCCCGGCGACGGCGGGCTCATCGCGGTCGGCGCCGACGGCACACTCGTGCTCGAGTTCAACACCACGGCGATGTTCCGCGGCGCCGCCGATTCGGCGGGGCGATTCGAGGTGGCGATTCGATAGCGCCGCGGACGGCGCGGCTCGCTACGGGGGTGGTGGGTACCACCCCCTACGCTCGCTTGTCGTTTGGCGCCGCGGACGGCGCGGCTTACGCAGCTCTCTGGCCGGGGGCGCCGTCGAGCGGGTAGCCGTAGGACTCCCACTCGAACATGCCGCCCGTGAGCTCGACCACGCGGCGTGCTCCGAGCTGGCGCAGGCGCACCGTCGTGCGCCGCACCTCGGGGTCGTACTGGTCGCGTCCGACCACGAAGAACTCGGTCAGGGGAGTGGTGCCGGCGGGCAGCTCCGCGAGATCGTCCGAATTCAGCGCCACCGCCCCGGGGATGACCCCGTGGGCACGCTCGGCCGCGGGACGCACGTCGAGCAGGAGGTAGGGCGGATGCGGGCGGCGCATGCGCCGTACCAGCTCGCCCGGGTGGGTCTTGAAGATGACGCCGTCGAAGTGAGGATCCATCGTGAGGCTCCTGGACTGCGAGCTCGGTCGATCGACCGGACCCGCTCCGTTCGACCACCGGCGGTGTGAACAGCGGCCGGGCGGCGGGAGTGTACTGGGCGAAGAGCGAAGGTGGCAACCGTCGCATCCGGCGGCTGGGCGGTTGTTATGCTTCGCCCGATGTCGACCCGCGAGCGCACCCCGGACCTCGACGAGCTGGCGCTCGCAGCACTGCACCAGAGGCTGGGAGCACGATTCGTCGACGAGGGCGGCGTCGCGGTGCCGGGGGACTACGGCGATCCGGCGGGCGAGCTCGCTTCGATGCGCGCGGACCACGCCGTCGTCGATCTCTCGTGGCTGGGCCGGCTCGAGCTGCGCGGCCGCGACCGCCACCGCTTCCTCAACGGGCTCGTCACGGCGAACATCAAGGACCTCGCCGGCGGACGCAGCGTGTACGGTCTCGTGCTCACGAAGCAGGGCCGCGTCCTCGCCGACGTCCACGTCACCGCGCTCGAGGATCGTCTCTGGCTGGAGCTGCCGGCGGGCGCGAGCGATCGGATTCGCCGGCACCTCGAGAGCTACCGCGTGATCGACGACGTCGAGGTGGCACCACTCGACGATATGGTGCTGATCGGCGCGCTCGGCCCCGGCGCGGCGAAGGCGCTGGGCGATGCGGTGGCAGCGCTCGAGCCCGACGCCACCACGCGCGCGCGGGTGGATGGCACCGAGGTCCAGATCGTGCGCCGGCGCGTCTTCGGCATCGAGGGCTTCGTGCTCTGGGCCCCAGCCTCCCTCGCCGAGGACATCTTCACGGGTCTGGCCGCGCGGCGCGCGAGCGGGTCTGGGGCGAGTCGAACGAGCTCGCGGGTCGCCGGTCTCGAGGCGCTCGACGCGATGAGGATCGAGGCGGGGAGGGGGCGCTTCGGCATCGACTTCGGCGAGGAGACCGTGGCCAACGAGACCGGCCTCGTCGAGGACGCCATCGACTTCACCAAGGGCTGTTATCTGGGCCAGGAGATCGTGGCCCGCATCCACTATCGCGGGAAGCCGAGCGCTCTGTGCGTGCCGGTCGAGGTGACCGGGCGCGCGGCGCCGCCGCCGGTGCCGAGCAGGATCCGGGCAGCCGGAGGAGACGGGAACGAGGACTCCGGCACGCTCACGAGCGTTGCGCCCGGGGCCTCTCCAGGCGCGTGGCTCGGGATCGCGTCGCTCCAGCGACGTGCCCTCGAAGCCGAAGCCCCCATGGCGCTCGAGGCCGGTGGCGAGGTCAGGCTCCGCCTCCGGCCGCCGCAGTAGCGCGGTCAGACCGAGAAGGAGGAGCCGCAGCCGCAGGTGCCCGCGGCCTTCGGATTGTGAAACTTGAAGCCGGTGCCGGTCATGCCGAGGCTGTAGTCGATGGTCGTGCCTTCGAGGAACCGGCCGCTGATCGGATCGATGTAGAGCTTGAGCCCGTCGTACTCGAGGACGAGGTCGTTCTCGCGCGGCTCCCGCTCGAAGTCGATCGCGTACTCGAAGCCGCTGCAGCCGCCGCCGCGCACCGCGATCCGCAGCCCGCAAGCCGGGTCCATCCCCTCCTGCTCGCGGGTCAGCTTCACCATCCGGAGCGCCTTCTCGGTGAGGAGGACCGGCCCCGCCGGCGCGCCGGGCGCCGGAGCTGGTGCTTGGGTGGGAGGGGTCGCAATCGTCATCGTCTGGACTCGGAGGACCGCTCGCACCTGGTCGGTGGAGACGGCCCTTACACATTGTCCCCTAACAAGATAGCCACCGCGCACCCACAAGTCAAATCGGCACGGCTCGAAGCCCCCTCCGCCGGGCTCCGGGGCCCACGCTGGAGCAGCGGACGGGGTGCCGCTTCGGAAGGCGGGGCGGGTGGACGACCGCCGGCCGGCGCCCGGCCGGCGCTATGATCCGCGCAGGTGCTGCGCGCCATCCTCTTCGATTTCAACGGTGTGCTGGTCGACGACGAGCCGCTGCATCTGGCGCTCTTCGCCAGGGTGCTGGGTGAGGAGGGCCTCACCCTGCGGCAGGACGAGTACTTCGCCCGGTATCTCGGCCTCGACGACCGGCGCTGCTTCGCCGCCGCGATGGAGGAGGCCGGCCGCCGCATCGACCAGGCCCAGATCATGCGCCTGGTCGCGCGCAAGGCGAGCTACTACCAGGAGCGCATTCGCAGCGACGGGTTCCCGTTCTTCGGCGGCGCGCTCGAGCTGGTGCGCGAGGCGTCCGCCGCGGGACTCACGCTGGGCGTGGTGAGCGGGGCCCTGCGCGGCGAGGTCGAAGGTGCGCTGCGTCAGGCCGGGATCGCGCATCTGTTCAAGACCATCGTGGCGGCCGAGGACGTCGTCGATGGCAAGCCCGACCCCGAGGGCTACCGCAGGGCCCTCGAGGAGCTCAACGGCCTGCCACCCCTCCCGCCGCGGCTCTTCCATCCCCACGAGGTGCTCGCCATCGAGGACAGCCCGTGGGGGATCGAGGCGGCGTCGGGAGCCGGCCTGATCACCCTCGCCGTCGCGCACAGCTATCCGAAGGCGGCGCTCGGCGCCGCCCACCTCGTGGTGGGCGACCTCGCGACGCTCGAGCTCGACGCACTGCTCGAGTCGCTGGCCGACGCCACCCGCGCGTAGCTACGGGAGTGCTGTTTAGCACTCCCTCCGCTACGCATGTTTTCGGCGCCGAGGACGGCGCATGGCTACGGGAGTGCTGTTTAGCACTCCCTCCGCTACGCATGTTTTCGGCGCCGAGGACGGCGCATGGCTACGGGAATGCTGGTTAGCATTCCCTCCGCTACGCAGGTTGATACGATCCGGCGCCGATGCGCACCAACGATCCGGACTCGAGAGGGCGCTCTGCCGGCCAGATCGAGGTCATCACCGGCGGCATGTTCTCGGGGAAGAGCGAGGAGCTCCTGCGGCGGCTCCGGCGCGCCATCATCGCGCGCCAGAAGGTCCAGGTGTTCAAGCCCACCGCCGACAACCGGCACCTCCCCGAGCGCGTGGTGACGCGCGATCTACGCGAGGTGTCGGCGCGCTCGGTGCGCGACAGTCGTGAGCTCGCCGCCGCGCTCGCGCCCGACGTCCAGGTGGTGGGGATCGACGAGGCGCAGTTCTTCGATCAGGGGCTGGTCGATCTCGCCACCGAGCTCGCCGATCGCGGTGTACGGGTGATCGTCGCCGGCCTCGACCAGGACTTCCTGCGCCGGCCGTTCGGACCCATGCCGGTCCTGCTCTCACTCGCCGAGTTCGTCGACAAGATGCACGCCATCTGCGTCGTCTGCGGCTCGCCGGCGCACTTCACCCAGCGCACCGCCGGCGGCGAAGAGCTGGTCCAGGTGGGCGACGGCGAGTCCTACGAAGCGCGGTGCCGCGTGTGCTACGAGCTCGGCCTCTCGCGGCCTCGTGAGTCGGCGGAGGAGGCCGGCGCGGCTCCGGAAACTGCTAGCGGGGCCGTGGTTTCACCACTCCCCAGCGAGCCGCGCGGACGAGGCGCGGTCATACCACGGCCCCGCTAGCTGATGATTCCCGCCAAGCGCGGCTGCGCCGCGCGGCTCGGAAGTCTTGACCCGGTGCCAAACTTGACTCATCTGTAAGGATTCCTGGGGGTCAAGACTTCTAGTCAGCGCTTTCCGGAGCTAGAAAGGTGAGGGCGGAGCCGAGCGCCGACTGGAGCGCGTTCGGCGCGCCGAGCGCTCCCAGGTCGTGGCCGGCGCCGGGCAGTGCCCGGTAGCGGACGGCGGCGCCCCAGCGCGCTGCCCGCTCGCGCAGCAGCGCCGGCGGAGTGAGGGCGTCGCGCTCGCCGTAGATCACCATCACCCGCAGCGATCCCAGGCGCCAGCCGGCGCCCTCGTAATGCGTGACCGGGGGAGCCAGGAGGAGGACCCCGATCACGCCCGTGGCCGCGGCGGGATCGCCGCCGCGAGCGAGGTGCTCCAGGGTCGCGACCGCGCCGAAGGAGTAGCCCGCGAGGACGAGCGGCAGCTCCGGCCGGCGCGCGCCGAGGGCCGCGGCCGCAGCCGCGAGGTCGAGCCGCTCGCCGGCCCCGCCGTCATGCTGGCCATCGCTCTGTCCCACGCCGCGGAAGTTGAACCGGAGCGCCTCACCGCCGGCGTCGACGACCGCGCTCGCGGCGAGCTCGACCACCGCGTTGTCCATGGTCCCGCCGTAGAGAGGGTGGGGGTGCGCGACCACCGCCCGAAACCGGGGGGCCGCCGGCGGGTGATCGAGCCTCGCCTCGAGCGCGCCGGCTGGACCGCGGAGCGGGAACGGCTCGCCGGCTCTCACTCAGCCGCGGACTCCAGCCCCTGGGCCAGGCGCACGGCCTTCGCCACCGCCTCCTTGGCGTTGGCCGCACGGGGCAGGTCGTCGAGGCCCTGGCCGTGCGGTCCCTCGACCGCCCAGCTCTGGAGCAGCACGACCGGTATGCGGTACTTCTTGGCGATCGCGATCTCGGAGAGGGTCCCCCACTCGCCTCCGATCGCGATCACCGCGTCGCTGGAGAGTACGACGATCTGGTTGCGACCCTGGCCGAGCCCGGTGTAGAGGACGAAGTCGAGGTGGTCGTTGGGCGGGGAGCTCTCCGGGCCGTCGCCGGGCATCACGCCGACGGTCACGCCGCTCGCCGTCTTCGCCCCCGAGCAGCCGGCCTCCATCACGCCGCTCCCGCCCCCGCAGATCAGGACGGCGCCGGAGCGCGCGATCTGACGGCCGGTCTCGAACGCCAGCTTGATCTCGCTCTCGGCGCACGCCTCGCCGCCGACCAGCCCCACGGTCAGGCGCCGCTGTCTCGCCATGCGCGTGCTATCCTACTCTGCCCGCCCGCGCCAAAGTCACCCCACCGATGCCGATCCCGGACACGACGCAGGGCACGCTGCCCGCGCCGCCGCGGGACGCCGAGCTCCTGGCGCGCATCGCCGAGCGCGACGAGTCCGCCCTGGGCGTGCTCTACGATCGTTTCGCGCCCACCCTGCTCGCGATCTGCGCTCGGATCCTGGGCAGCGCCGGGGACGCCGACGACGTGGTCCAGGAGGTCTTTCTCCAGGTCTGGCGGCAGGCGTCGCGCTACGACCCGGCGCGCTCCTCGGTCTCGGGCTGGCTTTCCCTGATCGCCCGCAGCCGGGCCATCGACCGGTTGCGCAACCGCCGCGTCGCCGACCGGGTCGCCGCCGAGTCCCATGTGGAGGACCCGAGGACGGATGCATCCCCCGAAGGGCTGCGGAACGTATTCTTCGCGGAGCGGAGAGCGAGGATCTCGGGTGCGCTCCAGGCGCTTCCGGCAGAGCAGCGGGAGGTGATCGAGCTCGCTTTCTTCCGCGGTCTCACTCAGAACGAGATCGCCGAACGCACCGGCACTCCGCTCGGCACGGTGAAGACTCGCACCCTCTTGGCCATGAAGAAGCTGCGCAAGGCGCTCGAACCGGACCTCGGAGAGCTGCTGTGAGCGATCGCGAGGACGACATCCTCGAACGCGTGCTGCAGCGCGTCGATCACCCCGGCCTCGAGGATCCCGGGCTCGACCTCAAGGGGGACGAGCGGCGCTTGTGGCGCGAGTACACCGAGCTCTCGGGCCTTCTGCCCTACGCGCTCGAACCGGTGGCGCCGCGTGCCGGACGGCGCGACGAGCTGCTGGCGAGCGCGCGCCGGGAGCGGTTCCCGCAGGACTCCCAGCGCGAGAGCGTGCGCCCAGGCGCGTCACCGGCGCCGCTGCGGCACAACCGGCGCCGCCTCTCGGTCGCGATGGCGGCTGCGCTCGCGGCGCTCTCGCTCGGGCTCGCGCTCGCGAGCGGCTGGCTCGCTCGCGATCGCGCCCTCCAGCAACGGACGATCACCGCGCTCGAGCGCCAGCTCCACGAGATCGCGGGCACCCAGGCCGAGCTGCGGGATACGCGCGCCGAGCTCGCACGGCTGCGCGGCGTCTTCACGTCGGCCGGCATGCGCGTCTGCCCGCTGCGTCCCTGGGGCGAGCGGCCGGCGCAGCCGGTGGCGCGGGCCGCCGTGTACTTCGACGGCGATCGCCAGCAGTGGTTCCTGGCGGCGCGCGACCTCGAGCCCTGCCGCCAGGGCTCCTACTACGTGCTCTGGTTCGTGGTCGACGGCAAGCCGGTGGCGGGCGGTTCGTTCCGTCCCGAGAAAGGCGTTCCGGTCGCCCTCGCGGCCGAGCGGATGCCGGGAGAGATGAGCGGGGCCTTCCTCACGCTCGAGCCGGACCCGGCGGTCGGGGCGCCGACCGGCCCGCCGATCCTGTACGGCGAGCAGTCGGAGGAGATGCTGTAGCTCGAGCAGGGCTCGCCTCGGGCCGCCGTGGCTAGGCGCACGGACGCTCCCGGAGTCCGCCGAATCGAACCAGTGACGCCGGCCCGCGCCGCGCGGGCGTGGAGCAGGAGCTTCTCTCGGTACAATGAGCCGGGGCTCGCCGAGCCTGGGAAGGAAATGGAGCGACGCCGAAACGCGTTGTAAGAGGTATACCGCGTCCTCGCGGCCACGGAGGCTACGCCGATCATGCTCATGTTCGATCCGACCTATCTGCTGTTCATCCTGCCCGGCCTGGCGCTGTCGCTCTGGGCCAGCTTCAAGACCCGCTCGGCGTTCAACAAGTACTCCAAGGTGCGCGCGGCGACCGGTCTCACCGGGGCGCAGGCCGCGCACCGGCTGCTCCAGAGCGCCGGCATCGACGACGTACAGATCGTGCGCACGCACGGCCGTCTCTCCGACCACTACAACCCGGTGACGAAGAAGCTGGCGCTGTCCGAGCCGGTCTACGACCAGCCCTCGGTCGCCGCGATCGGCGTCGCCTGTCACGAGGCCGGCCATGCCATCCAGCACGCGCAGAAGTACGCGCCGCTGTGGCTGCGCTCGCTCCTGGTGCCGACCGCCAACATCGGGTCGAGCATCGGCTACATGGTGATGCTGTTCGGGCTCATCCTCGGCAGCATGAACATGGTGCTGGTGGGCGCGGTCCTGTTCTCCATGGTGCTGCTGTTCCAGCTCGTGACCCTGCCGGTCGAGTTCGACGCCTCGGCGCGCGCCAAGAAGCTCGCCTTCGCCCAGGGCATCGTCCTCGACAGCGAGCGCCAGGGCATGGCCAAGGTCTTGAACGCGGCCGCGCTGACCTACGTCGCCGCCGCGGTCTCGACGCTCCTGACCCTGCTCTACTTCCTGATGCGCGCCGGGCTCCTCGGCGGGCGGCGCTGAGGGTCGGACCTCGACTCCGGGTCGGGTCTCGAGCGGGCCCAGGGCTCGGCAGGATCGAAACCGGGCTCACACCGGCTCGCCGAGGAAGCCGACCAGGATCGCCCGCTTCTCGTCGAGCTTCTCTCGGGTGTCCGCCTCGAGCACCAGGCGGAGCAGCGGCTCGGTGTTCGACGGCCGCACGTTGAACCACCAGTCCGGGTACTGCACGGTGATGCCGTCGAGGTAGTCGATCTCGCCGTCCGAGAAGCGGCGCGCGAGCTCCGCCATCGCGCCCGCCTTGTCCTCGACCTCGAAGTTGATCTCCTGGGTCTTCCAGTAGCGCTGGAGCGGCGCCACCAGCTCGGACAGGCTCCGGCCGCTCGCGCGCAGCACGTTCAAGATCTCGAACACCGCGGCGAGCGAGCAGTCGGCGTGATAGTTGTCGCGGAAGTAGTAGTGGCCGGCGAGCTCGCCGCCGAAGATCCCGTGGTGCCGGCGCAGCGTGGCCTTGATGAAGGAGTGGCCGACGCGCTCGCGAATCGGGATGCCGCCGCTCGCCGTGATGTGCTCCGCCACCGCGCGTGACGAGCGCAGGTCGTAGACCACCGCCTTGCCCGGTTCGCGCGCGAGCAGCTCGCCGGCGATGAGCGCGGTCGCGAGGTCGGAGCCCACCGGCTCGCCGCGCTCGTCGACGAACGCGGCGCGATCGGCGTCGCCGTCGAAGGACACTCCGAGATCGGCGCCGGTCTCGCGCACGCGGCGGCAGAGATCGGCCAGGTTCTCGAGCTTCAGCGGGTTGGGCTCGTGGTTGGGGAAAGTACCGTCGAGCTCGAAGTAGAGGAGCTCGAGATCGATTCCCGCTTCCTCCAGCAGCGGCCGGTACAAGCACCCCATGCCGTTCGCGGCGTCGACCGCCACCTTGAGGCGGCGCGCACCCGGCACCGGGCGGAGGAAGCGCAGAACGTGCTCGCGGTAGGCGGGCATGACGTCGGTCGCGGTGGCCCGGCCCCGCCGGTCGGAGCCGTAGAGCACGCCGCCGGTCACGCGGCGCTCGAGCTCGGGGATGCCGCGATCGCCCGACACCGGACGCGCGTCGCGCTTGGAGAACTTGAAGCCGTTGTACTGGGGCGGGTTGTGGCTCGCCGTCACCTGCACGCCGCCGGCGGCGCCGAGATGGCCGACGGCGAAGTAGCTCATCGGCGTCGTGACCAGACCGACGTCGATCACGTCGAGGCCGGCCGCGAGCAACCCTTCGACCAGCGCGGCCTGGAGCGGGACGCTCGAGGGTCGCATGTCGCGCCCGACGACGATGCTCCTGCCCGGGGCCAGGTCGGTATCGTCGAGCACCGCCGGCAGGGCGAGCCCGATGGCTTTCGCCATCGGCTCGTCGATCTCGGTCGGGTAGATGCCGCGGACGTCGTACGCCTTGAAGATCCCCGCCACGTTCACACCCTTTCGATCGCGAGCTCGAGCTCGTGTCCTTCGACCTCGGCGGCATCCAGGCCGCTGGCGCCGGCGGCTTCTTCCCGCAGGTCGACGGCGAGCGTTTCGCCGGCGATCCACTCCTGGTGCATCTCGATCGCCCGCTTGAGCTCGGCTTCGGCGCGGTAGCGGATGCGGATGCGGTCGGCGTAGTCGAGGTCCGCCTCCTTGCGGGCGCGCTGCACGCGGTGGACCACCTCGCGCGCGAGGCCTTCCATCACCAGGTCGGGCGTGAGCTCGGTATCGAGCGCGACCAGGAGATCGCGGTCGCCCTGGATCGCCATCCCCGCCCGCTCGTGAAGGCGCACCTCGACCTCGTCGGCGCCGAGGGTCGTGCGCTCGCCGTCCAGCTCGATGTCGATCGCCCCCGCAGCCTCGAGCCGCTCGGCGAGGGCGTCGCCGTCGGCGGCGGCGAGCGCGGCCTTCACCGCGGGCATCCTCCTGCCGAATCGAGGGCCGAGCTTGGGGAAGACCGGCAGCACGTCGTGGTGGACGTAGTCCGACCGCCGCTCGGCGAAGCGCACCTCGCGCACGTTGAGCTCGTCGCGCACCAGGTCGAGGTGGGGCTCGACCGCGGCGGCGAAGGCGCGGTCCGACGCCACCACGGTGACACTCGCGAGCGGTTGGCGCGTGCGCAGGCCGTGTCCGTTGCGCGCCGCGTGCCCCCACCGCACGATGCGCTGGACCAGGCCCATGCTCGCTTCCAGCGCCGGCTCCTCGCGACCCGGGGCCGGCGCCGGCCAGTCCTCGAGATGGACGCTCGAGGCGGCTCCGGCGACGACGCTCCGCACCAGGTTGCGGTGGAGGATCTCGGCGGCGAACGGAGTGAAGGGCGCGAGCAGGCGGGCCAACGTCACCAGCACCTCGTAGAGCGCCTGGTAGGTGCTCTCCTTGTCGGCGGCACCACCCGCCGTCCGCCGGTTGCCGGCCTGCTCGTCGCCTCCGGCAGGCGCCCAGAAGCGGTCGCGGCTGCGGCGGATGTACCAGTTGCAGAGGTCGTCGGTGAACACCGCGACCGCGCGGGCGGCGTCGGCCACCCGGTAGCCCTCGAGCGCGGCGGTGACCTCACGCACCACCGATGCCAGTCGCAGCAGGATCCAGCGGTCGAGCGCCGGACGCTCGGCAAACACTGGCTCCGGGCGTCCCGGCCGCCAGCCGTCGAGGTTGGCGTAGATGGAGAAGAAGGAGAGCGCGTTCCACAGCGGCAGCAGGAAGCTCTGCGCCGCTTCGCGCACCAGCCGCGCCGAGAAGCGCGCCGGCTGCTCGGGGTTGTTCAGGCAGAAGTACCAGCGCAGCGCGTCCGCGCCCGTCTCCGCGATCACCGCCATGGGGTCGACCACGTTGCCGAGCCGCTTCGACATCTTGCGCCCCGACTCGTCGTTGACGTGGCCGAGGACCACGCAGTGGCGAAAGGCGAGGTCGTCGAAGAGGAGCGTGGCGATGGCGTGGAGCGTGTAGAACCACCCGCGCGTCTGGTCGACGGCCTCCGAGATGAAGTCGGCGGGGAACCGGCGCTCGAACAGCTCACGGTTCTCGAACGGGTAGTGGTGCTGCGCGAACGGCATCGCGCCGGAGTCGAACCAGGCGTCGATCACCTGCTCGACCCGCCGCAGGGTCCCCTCGCCGCAGGCGCGGCACGGCCATTCGAACGCGTCGATGAACGGCCGATGCGGGTCGAACTGCGCGCGATCGTACGGGTTCTCCGGCAGCGGCCTGCCGGCGGCCTGGTGAAGCTCGGCATAGGAGCCGATCGCGCGCTCGAGGCCGCACTCGTCGCAGACCCAGATCGGGAGCGGTGTACCCCAGTAGCGGTTGCGCGACAGCGCCCAGTCCACCAGGTTCTCGAGCCAGTCGCCGAAGCGGCCGGTGCCCACGTGCTGCGGGTGCCAATCGATGCGGCGGTTGTTCTCGATCAGGCGGTCCTTCCTCGCCGTGGTGCGGACGAACCAGCTGTCGGTCGCGTAGTAGAGGAGCGGCCGGTCGCACCGCCAGCAGAAGGCATAGCTGTGGCGGTAGCGCTCCTGGTGCAGCAGGCGGCCGCTGCGCTCGAGCTCGGCCGCAATCGGCGGATCGGCGTCCTTGAACCAAAGGCCGGCCCAGGCGTCGAGGCCGGCGCCGGCGCACACCCTGCCGGCGGCGTCGATGGCCTGGATCTGGGGCAGCTCCCAGGTCTGCCCGGTCCGGTAGTCGTCCTCGCCGAAGAGCGGAGCGGTGTGGACGATCCCGGTACCGTCGGCGGCGGTGACGTATTCGCCGGAGACCACCAGCCACCCGCGCTCATCCGACGCGACGTCGTTCCCGGCGTCGGTCGAGGTGCCGCCCGGGTGAACGCGCAGCGGCCGGTCGTAGCGCAGCCCGACGAGCGACTCGCCGCAAAAGCGCGCGATGGTCTCGCCCTGGCGCAGATCGATGCGCTGCGCCTTCCCGTCCTCGGATCGCGTCACGAACGGGACCGGCTGCTCGAGCCCGTCGGTGAGGATCAACAGGTCGTGGCGCGCCGGATGGCGCACCAGGCGATAGGTGAGCGCCGGGTTGATGGCGAGGCCGGCATGCGAGAGGAGCGTCCACGGCGTGGTGGTCCACGCCACCATCCGGACCTCGGGACCGAGCGGCCAGAATCGACCTTCGAGGTCGACGACGCTCTGGTCCGGGCGCAGCGGGAAGAGCACCCACACCGACGGATCGTCGACCTCCTTGTAGTTCTGCGCCACCTCGTGGCTCGAGAGCGGCGTGCCGCACCGGCCGCAGTAGTGCTGGATCTTGTACCCGCGCTCGAGGAGACCGGTCTCGGCCAGCCTGGCGAGCGCCCACCACACCGACTCGATGTACTCGTTGGTGTAGGTGAGGTACGCAGGGTCGAGATCGATCCAGTGCCCCACGCGCTCGACCATCTCGCGCCACTGCTTCTCGTAGACGTCGACGCTCTCCAGGCAGCGGCGGTTGAACTCCGCGATGCCGTAGTCCTCGATCTGCCTCTTGCCGGTGAGCCCCAGCCGCTTCTCGACCTCGATCTCCACCGGCAGGCCGTGGGTGTCCCAGCCGCCCTTGCGGGCGACGTACTCGCCTCGCATCGTGCGGTAGCGCGGGATCAGGTCCTTGATCACGCGGGTGACGACGTGGCCCACATGCGGCGCGTTGTTCGCGGTCGCCGGGCCGTCGTAGAAGACGAATTCCCGGCCGCCGCGGGTGCGCTCGAGCGAGCGCTCGAAGATCCGCTCGCGCCGCCAGTGCTCGAGCACCTCGAGCTCGAGTCGTGGAAACGGGTAGCCGGTCTCGACCTGGGGGAAGCTGGGCTTGCTCATGCGTCGCGGGGCGGCGGAGCATAACAGAGCGGTCGCCGATGGTGAGGCTGGAGCGGCCCGGGGACGGCGATCATCGGGTATACTCCGCGGCTCCGTGCCCGGGCAGGCGGGCGCTCCGGGCCCGGCCGGGGCCCAGGAGTGAGGCAGCGAGCTGGCCTTTTTCACCCCCTCGCTGCCACCCCGATCTGGCGGCGCGCGGAGCGGTCGGGTGGCGGGGGCCGATCGCTGGGCGGGAAGCGCTCCGATGAGCCGCGAGATCGTCGTTCTGTGGGCCAGCCGGCGCCGCCGCGGCCGGTTCGAGGAGGCGATTCTGGAGTACCGGCGGCGCATCGAGCCGGTGCTGCGGGTCTCGGATCGCAACGTGCGCTCCGGTGGCGGCGGGGGCGACGACGAGCGCCGGCGCAGCGAGGGCGAGGCACTGCTCGCGGCGCGGCCGGAACGGAGCTGGCTGATCGCCCTGGACCCCGCCGGGCGCATGCTCGATTCGGAGGCGTTCGCCGAGCGGATCCGGTGGCTCGAGGAGAGCTGGCCGCATCCCGTGGCTTTCGCGTTGGGCTCTGACGTCGGGTTGGCGCGGGAAGTGCTAGAGCGTGCGGACGAAACGCTCTCGCTGGGGCCGATGACGTTGCCCCACGAGCTGGCGCGACTGGTGCTGTACGAACAGATCTACCGGGCGGCGGCGATTCGTAGCGGAATAAACTACCACCGCTGAGGTGTTGGCGGAGGATCGACGGCGATGGCAGCGTCCAAGAAGGCGGCAGCGTCCAAGAAGGCGGCGGCGTCCAAGAAGGCGGCGACAGTGTCCAAGAAGTCAGCAGCGTCCAAGAAGGCGGCAGCGTCCAAGAAGGCGGCAGCGTCCAAGCGGGCGGCAGCGTCCAAGCGGGCGACCAAGGCGAGCAAGAAGAAGCCGGCGGCGAAGAAAACCGCATCGGCGAAGGCCGCGGCCTCCCGGACCGCTGTATCCAAGACCGCCGTATCCAAGACCGCCAAGTCACCAAAGACCGCGGCAGCCAAGAGCAAGGCGGCCCGCAAGCGCGCCGAGGGCAACGGCCGCGCGGGATTGGTCGACGGGCTGGCGAAGCGGCTCGACGAGCACCGCCGGGAGATCCTCCACCTCTATCGGCACGACCTCGACGTCGGCCTCGACGCGTTCCGCGACGGCGACGACGAGATCGACCGCGCGAACTTCGACAGCGATCGCGATCTTGCCCTCTCTCTCTCCGACACCGAGCGGATCGTCCTGCTCCAGATCGAAGAAGCGTTGCGCCGCGTCGACAGCGGCGAGTACGGAAGCTGCACCTCGTGCGCCAAGGACATCGGCGAGCAGCGCCTGCACGCCATCCCCTGGGCGCGCTACTGCATCGACTGCCAGGAGATGGAGGAGAAGGGCCTCCTGTAGTGCCCGCTCCCTCGGCCGAGGACCGGATCCTCGGCGTCGCCCGGTCGGGGACGCCCCGGCCGCTCTATCTGGTGACCGGCGAGCCGGTGCTCGCCGAGGCGGCGGCCCGCCGCATCGCTTCCGCGCTGGCCGAAGGGAGCGCGAGCCGGATCGACTCGCACCGGCGGCCATCCGATCTGGCGGCGGTCGTCGGCGACCTGCGGACCTACTCGCTCTTCGGCGGGGGCAAGGTGAGCCTGGTGATCGACAGCGCCGTCTTGTCCGATCGGCGCGCCGCCGCCTATCTGATCGACCAGGCTGCCGAGGCGCTCCCCGTCGACGCTCGCGCCGAGCTCCAAGGGCCCGCCCGTGTGGCGGCCGGTCGCTTGCTGCAGGTGTGCCGCCTCTTCGGCGTCGAGCCGGGAGCGGCCCCCGCCCGCGCCACGCTCGACGCGCTCCCGGCGTGGGTGTTCGAAGGGGCGGCGCACAGCGGCGGCTCGCAGCGCGCGGGATCGAGCGGCGGTCCGCGCGGGCGCGGCAAGCGCCGCGGCAAGTCGGCGGTCGAGGAGCTCAGGAGCGGGCTCGCCGAGCTGCTCGAGGCCGCCTGCCGCGACGGGCTCCGCGGCTGGGCGGAGACCGACGCCTCCGAGCTCGCCGCGATCGCCCAGGAAGGGCTTCCGCCGGGGCACGCGCTGGTCCTCTGCGAGGCGGTCGTCGCCGACGATCATCCGCTGGTCGAGCTGCTGCGCGACCAGGGTGCGCTGCTCCAGCTCGCCCACGTCGACGCCGATCGATCGGGCAAGTGGCAGGGCCTCGAAGACCTGCGGACGGAGCTCGAGCGCGAGACCGGGTGCGCCATCTCCGATCGGGCGCTCGCCGAGCTCGCGCGGCGCACCCTGCGCCGGCGCTCCGAGCGCGGAGCCTCCGGCACCGATCTCGACTCCACCGCTCGCTTCGCCGGCGAGTACCGCAAGCTGGTCTCGCTGGTGGAAGCGGGGCGTATCGAGCTCGAGCTGGTCGAGCAGGTGATCGAGGACCGCGGCGAGGAGGACGTGTGGGCGCTGCTCGACGCGATCGGCGCGGGCCGCTCGGCCGAGGCGCTCGGCAGGCTTCGGCGCCACGTCGAGGGCTCCGAGGATCCGATGGCGGCGCGCCTCGCGTTCTTCGGCCAGCTGGCGCAGCTCTGCCGCCAGCTCACGGCGGTGGGCGGCATGATGCAGGTGGCCGGGGTCGCCCCCGGGGAGCGCAACTACAATCGGTTCAAGGAGCGGCAGGCCGCGAAGCTCCAGGGCGGCATCGAGGGCGGAGACTTCCGGCCCCTCGGCGGCCTCCACCCCTATCGGCTGCATCGCGCCTACCTGGCGGCGAGCCGGCTGGGCGCACCGCTCCTCGCCCGCCTGCCCGCGCGCGTGCTCGAGACCGAGCTGCGCTTGAAGGGCGAGAGCGACGATCCGGACGCCGCGCTCACCGACCTGGTGGCGTGGCTCGCGAGCTCGTAGCGTGCCCGAGCTCCCCGAGGTCGAGGTTCTCCGGCGCACGCTCGCCGCGCACCTGGTCGGGGACACGGTGGAGACGGTCGAGGTCCGGGAGCGGCGGCTGCGCGAACGCGTCGTCCCCGCCACCCTGCGGCGCCGGCTCGCCGGCCGCCGGCTGCTCGGGGTCGACCGGCGCGCGAAGTACCTGCTGCTCCATTTCGACGGCGGCTCCACGCTCGCCGTCCACCTCGGCATGAGCGGCCGTCTCACCATCGGGCCCGGGGACGCTCCACGCGAGCCTCACGAGCATGCAGTGTTCCGGCTCGGCTCGGGACGCAAGCTGCGCTTCCGCGATCCGCGGCGCTTCGGTGCGCTGTTCGCGCTCGATACCGCGGCGATCGCGAGCGATCGCCACTTCGCGGGGCTCGGCCTCGAACCGCTCGAGCCGGGCTTCGACGCCGCCGCGCTCGCCGCGGCCGGCGCGCGCCGGAGCTGCGCGGTGAAGGCGATGCTGATGGATGCGAAGGTGGTGGTGGGGGTCGGGAACATCTACGCCTCGGAGGCGCTCTTCCGCGCCGGCATCCATCCGTCGCGCTCCGTCGCGCGCGTCTCGCGTCAACGCTGGGGGCGGCTGGCCGTCGCCGTGGTGGAGGTGCTCCGCGACGCGATGGCGCAGGGTGGGACGACGCTCAACGACTTCGCCGATGCCCTCGGCGAGTCCGGGTACTTCCAGGTCTCGCTCGCGGTGTACGACCGCGAGGGCGAGCCGTGCCCGCGCTGCGGCGCGGCCATCCGCCGTCTGCGTCAGCTCGGTCGCAGCACGTACTACTGCCCGAGCTGCCAGCGGTGAGAGCAGCCGGAGCCGTCCGGGCGAGCGGCGCTACCAGGAGGAGCTGTGCTCGCGACGAGGCTCGCGCTCACGGGGGCGCGCCTCGTTGACCGTCAGCGTGCGTCCGCCGAACGAGGCGGAGTGCAGCGCCGAGATCGCCGCTTCCCCTCCGCTCGACATCTCGACGAAGCCGAAGCCTCGCGGGCGGCCGGTCTCGCGATCGGTGATGAGGTTCACGGACTCGACGTTGCCATACGAGCCGAACAGCTCGCGAACCTCGTCCGCCGTGCAGGTGTAGGGCAGGTTGCCGATGTAGATGCGCATGCGACTGACTCTCCTTGCACGCGTGGAGCGTCCACCGGCGTTCCAGCTCGCGCGACCTCGAACGAACGGAGAGATCTATCCGATCGCTTCAGGCGGGCGAGAGCTCGACGGTTCGACAGCGCGGCGCGCCACTATGGTGCATCGACGAGATCGTTGGCACACTAGCACGCGGTGAAGACCGGCCGCAAGAAGGCGGCGGCGACCGAGGCCGCCGTCGAAGCTGCGCGCGAGGACGCCCCGCGCTGGGGTGCCTGGAGCGCCCAGGTCGCACTGATCGCAGCGGCCGCCGGCCTGCTCTACGTCGCGCTCGCCTCGTGGTCGGACGTCGGGCAGGTGGCCGCGGTAATGCGCGCGTTCCCGGCGGGCGAGGCTGCGGTGGTCGGCGTGCTCGTCGCCAGCGGGCTCGCGCTGCGTGCGCTGCGCTGGCACTACTACACCCGCGTCCTCGCGCTCGGGATCCCGGCGGTACCGAGCCTGCTCGCGTTCGTCGCCGGTTTCGCGTTCACCGCGACGCCCGGCAAGGCCGGCGAGGTCGTGAAGTCGTTCCTGCTCAAACGCCGCTTCGGCGCCCGCGTGGCGCACACGGCGGGCACGCTGGTGGTGGAGCGCGTCACCGATCTGCTGGCGGTCCTCCTGATCGCCCTCGCCGGCCTCGAGCGCGGCGTGGGAGCCGGATGGGTGCTCGCCTCGAGCGCGCTGGCGGTCGCTCTGGCGATCGCGCTGCTTCTGAGCGAGAGGATGCAGCGCTCGATCCTCGGCCTCGCCGCGCGCCTGCCCGGCGTCCGTCGCGTCGCGTCGCGGCTGCCCGCGCTCCTCGACTCGAGCCGCTCCCTGATGAGCCCGGGCCGGCTCGGCGTCGGCCTCGCTCTCGCCACGGCAGCCTGGTCGTGCGAGGCGCTCGCGCTCGAGGTCGTCCTCCGCGCTCTGGGCGCCGACGTGCCGCGCTCGGGAGCGTTCTTCGCGTTCGCCGCCGCGACGCTCTTCGGGGTGCTGTCGATGCTGCCCGGCGGGCTCGGCGGGTTCGAGGCGTCGATGGTCCTCGTTCTGGGCGAGCTCGAGGTGGCGAAGTCGACGGCGGTGGCGGCGACTCTCCTGTTCCGGCTGGGCACGCTGTGGGCGGTGAGCCTGCTGGGGATCGTCGCGCTCGGCCTGTGGGTCGCGCTCTACGGACGCGTCGTCGCGAGCAGGTCGTGACCACGACGCGCGGGCGACGTCGGGCCGGATCCGCCGAGAGCGTGCGCGAAGCTCCGGAAGCGCGCTGCCCGCTCCGGGTGGAAGACGGCGGCGGTCCGGGATAGATTGCCGCCGACGGAATCCACCGACGAGAGAGGCGCACGAGGATGCCCCGTTACGAGCTGCTCGTCCGCGCGCGCTTCGAGGCCGCGCACCACCTGACCGCGTACCGGGGGGTCCCCGAGCCGGTCCACGGCCACAGCTTCAGAGTCGAGGCGAGGATCGGGGCCGCCGAGCTCGGGCCGGAAGGCTACGCGGTCGACTTCGTCGAGCTCCAAGGCGCCCTCGACCAGCTGGCGGGCCGCTTTCGGCACGCGGACGTCAACACGGTTCCGCCCTTCGACCGCCTGAGCCCGACCGCCGAGCACCTCGCCCGCTGGTTCTTCGACGAGCTTCAGACCTGGCTCGAGTCACGGCTGGGCGAAGAGCGCCCGCGGCGGGCCCGGGTCGTGGCCGTGACGCTCTGGGAGGGGCCGGACTGCGCCGCAACGTTCCTCGGGGATTGAGCGGAGCACGGGGTAACATGCTGGCGGTGGCGGGGCGCCTAGCTCCGGAAATGCTGGGTAGCATTTCCTCCGCTAGCATGTCTCCCGCCGAGCGCCCGCGGACGGGCGCCCGCTCAGTCGCCCGTCCATTACATGGACGGGCTCCTAGCCCGGTCTCGGGCACGGGCCGGTCTCGGGCACGGGCCCTACCGTACAGTTGGCTCGGGCCCTTCCCTACGGCATCGTTCGAGGAATACCAGTAGTCCCGCGACGCGTTACGCAGGCGAGATGACACTCGGCGCCGACGCCGCCAAGCTCCGGATAGGCCGACTCAGCCGGCTCGCGCTTCCCTCGCTCGCGCTGGCGGCCGCCGGCGGCAGCCTGGGAGCCTACGTCCGCAACCGCGTCCAGACCGCCCATCTCTTCGCTCCCGACCGCTATCCGATCGGCTTCTGGAACCCCGCTGCCTACGGGCTCGAAGTCGAGGACGTCTGGTTCGAGGCGGACGACGGCACGCGGCTCCACGGCTGGTGGATCGAGCAGAGCGGCGCCCGCGCCACCCTCCTCTACTGCCACGGCAATAACGGGAACGTCACCAACCGCATCGCCCTGCTCCAGGACCTGCGTCGCCTGGGCTTCAATCTCCTGGCCTTCGACTACCGCGGCTACGGGCGCAGCGAGGGAACCCCGTTCGAGGAGGGGCTGTATCGGGACGTGCGCGCGGCGTGGGACTACCTGATCGCGGAGCGCAGCGGGCGTCCGGCCTCGATTCTCCTGTTCGGGCACTCCCTCGGCGGCGCCGTCGCGATCGACGGGGCGCTGCATCGCGAGGTGGCGGGGCTCATCGTGCAGTCGAGCTTCACTCAGATCCGCGACATGGCGCGGACCCTCTACCCGGGCGTGCCGCTGCACTACATCGCGCGCAACCAGTTCCGGTCGATCGAGAAGGTCGATCGCCTCTCGATTCCCAAGCTCTTCGTCCACGGCGGCGCGGACCCCACCGTGCCTCCGAGCCTCGGCCGCGCGCTCTACGAGCGGGCGGCGGCACCCAAGGAGTGGTACGAGGTGGCGCACGCCGGGCACAGCGAGCTGCACCGGCACGGTGGGACGCGGTACTACGGCCTCCTCGAGCGCTTCGCACGGCAGTGTCTTTTCTCGTAGCCGCCGTCCAGCTCCAGAGCACGTCCGACGAGGCCGCGAGCGTCGAGACGGCAGCCGCGTTGATCGAGCGCGCCGCCGGCTACGGCGCGCGCTTCGCCGCCACCCCCGAGAACACGAACTTCCTCGGGCCGCACCAAGAGAAGGTGCGGCGCGCGCAGCCGCTCGACGGTCCGCTGTGCACGCGTTTCGCCGAGCTCGCGCGCCGCCACCGGATGTACGTGCTGCTGGGCTCCTTCAACGAGCAGGCCCAGGCGCAGGCGGGGTTGGGGGAGAGCGGCGCCGGGCAGCCGGCACGCTGCAACAACACCAGCGTCCTGTTCGGTCCCGACGGTGCGACCCTAGCCGTCTACCGCAAGATCCACCTCTTCGACGTCGACGTCTCGGAGGAGGTGCGCTTCAAGGAGTCGGCCACCATCAACCCCGGCTCGGAGTTGGTCGGCGTCGAGACCGAGCTCGGAACGATCGGGCTCTCGGTCTGCTACGACCTGCGCTTCCCGGAGCTCTATGCCGCGCTGGTGCGAAAGGGCGCGCAGATCCTCACCGTGCCGTCGGCGTTCACGCTGATGACCGGCAAGGACCACTGGTATCCACTGCTACGGGCGCGCGCGATCGAGACCCAGTGCTACGTGGTCGCGCCGGCGCAGAGCGGCCGCCACGACGACCGCGGCCTGCGCCACAGCTACGGCCATTCGTTGATCGTCGACCCCTGGGGCCAGGTGGTGGGCTCCGCTTCCGACGGCCCCGGGCTCGCCCTCGCCGAGGTCGATCTCGATCGCGTCGTGCAGGTGCGGCGCGCGATCCCCGTCGCCGAGCACCGGCGGGTGTAGGCGCCGCGTTCGATTCCGCGCGACGAAGGTCGTGCCGGCCTCGGCTGTCGATCGCCTAGGGAGCCACCGCGGACCGCCCCAAGAGACCGGCGAGCACATCGATGCCGCGCCGGGTCACCTCGGGCGGCGCGGCGGTGAAGCAGATGCGGATGTGCGTGGGGTAGGGGCCGAAGCTGGGCCCCGGCGCAACGAACACTCCGCGCTCGCCGCAGTCGAGGAGGAACCCTGCGAGGCCGCGCTCGTCGAGCGCGGGTGCGACGTCGAGGAAGAGGAACGTGCTTCCCGCCGGCGGCTCGACGCCGAGGCGCGCGGCGGCGTAGCCGCCCAGCTCGCGGTACATCGTGCGCGCCGCCTCCAGCCAGGCGCGGGCGCGATCGCCCTCGAGCAGTCGGCACCCGGCGAGCTGCGACGCGGTGGGCGCGGCGTAGAAGGTGTGGGTCCCGACCTTGCGCAGCTCGGCCATGTGCCGCGCCGGGCCGAGCACCCAACCGCAGCGGTTTCCCGCCATCGCCCAGCCCTTCGAGAACGAGTGCGCCGAGAACGTGCGGTCGCACGCGAGGCTGCGGCACCAGGTGTGCTCGCCGTCGTAGACCAGGTCCTCGTAGACCTCGTCGGCGACGATCCACAGGCGGTGGCGCTGCGCCCACTCGACGATCGCCTCGAGCCAGGGCCGCGGGATGACGCGCCCGGTGGGGTTGTTCGGCGTGTTGAGGTAGATCGCCGCGGTGCGCTCGTGCAGATGGGGTTCCAGGCACTCGATCGCCGTCTCGGCGGACTCGGCGTGCCCGAAGAACGGCACGTCGACCGGAACGCCGTGAAACGCGCGCACGATCCCTTCGATCAACGGCCAGTAGGGAGCGAGCAGCAGCACCTCGTCGCCGGGATGCAGCAGCGCGCCGAGGATGGCGCCGAGCGCGCCGGTCGCGCCCGTCGTCACCAGGACGCTCCGGCGCTCGTGCTCGACACCGGTCGTCGCGGTCGCGCGCGCGGCCAGCAGATCGACCAGCCGCGGCAGCCCCTCCGGCTGCGAGTAGCGGTGCATGCCGGGCAGCTCGGCGATGCGCAGGTCCTCCATTCGTGCGCCCTCGACCGGCTCGAGCCAGGTGTCGCCGACATGGAGCGGATACACCTCGCCCTGGAAGGCGCGGAGCTTCTCGGCCAGGGCGGTGAAGATCGAGCCGCGGATCTCGGACACGGCGCGCGAAGTGTCGGGATAGGTGGGCATCAGCGATGGGCGATCTTATCCGCGCCCGCCGTCCTCGGCGCTGAAGAGGTACAAGCAGAGGGCGTGGTACCGACCACGCCGGGAGTTGGAGGACGCGTTCGGAGCAAGCGCGAGCGGAGCGAGCAGCGCCGTCCTCGGCGCCGAGGTCATGACAAGCGGGGGCGTGGTAAACACCACGCCCCCGCTTGCGCTAGGCTCCGACCCGATGCGGATCCTGATCGTCGCGGGACGGCACCCGTTTCCGCCGCGCCGCGGCGACGAGCTGCGCGCGCTGCAGTGCGCCGAGTCCCTCGCGGGGCGCCACCAGGTGACGCTCCTGGTGCCGGACTCGCCCGTCGCGGGAACCATTCCGCTCGACCTGCCGTTTCGGGTCGAGACCTTCCCGCGGCGCCGTACCGCGCTGCCGGCGGCGCTTCTCTCCGTGGTCTCCGCGGGGCTTCCGATCCAGAACGCGTTCTTCTCGTATCCCGCGCTGGGCCGCCGCATCGCCGAGCTGCGCGGGGACGCCGACCTCGTCATCCTGCAGCTCGTCCGGCTGGCCGGTGAGATGTCCGCGCTCGGGGACACTCCGCTGATCGCCGATCTCGTCGACAGCCTGTCGCTCGGCTTCAGGAGCCGCGCCCGCCGCGATCGCAGGTGGCTCCGGCCGCTCCTCGACGCCGAGGCGAGGCGCGTCGAGCGCTGCGAGGAGCGGCTGCTCGACCGCGCGAGCGGAGGTCTCGTGGTCTCCGATCGGGATCGCGCGGACCTCGCCTCGCGCCTGCCGTCGGTCCTGGGGAAGCGGCTCCGCACCGTCCCGATCGCGGTCGACGCCTTGGGCCGGAGCGGAGGCGTCCGCCGCGACGACACGGTCGTCTTTTCAGGAAACTTCGGCTACTTCGTCAATCGCGACGCGCTGGGCTGGTTCCTCGCCGAGGTCTGGCCCGGCCTGTGCCGGGCCCGCCCAGGCGTACGCCTCCTGTGCGTCGGCTCGCGCGTGCCGGAGGCGCTGCGGCGCGAGCTGGCGCGCGCGGGTGGGAAGCTGTCGGTCGACCCAGAGGACCTGCGCGCCGTGCTCGCTCGCGCCACGGTGGCGGTGGCGCCGCTCCAGTGCGGATCGGGGCTGCCGATCAAGGTGCTCGAGGCGTGGTCCGCGGGCACTCCCGTGGTCGCCTCGCCGTGGGGCGCGGCCGGGGTCGACGGTGCGGGTGCCCTCGAGGTGGCCGCTACACCCGGCGAGTGGATCGAGGCACTGGCGGGGCTGCTCGGGTCGCCCGAGCGACGGGCGATCCTGGCGGCCGCCGGACGCTCGAGGCTGTCCTCACGGTACTCACGCGAGGCGGTTCGCCGGGGTTTCCTGGAGAGCGTCGAGTCGGTCCGCGGGAGTCGTGGGGATGGAGCGCGCGCTGCTGCGGTGGGAGCGGCGGCGCTCTGAGCGGCGGCGGTCTGAGCGCCCTCGGCTGTCGTCCGGCCTTCGGGCTCGGTTTCGATGCCGTTTTCCCATGTTAAGGTTCTCTGATCGTGTGTGGGATCGTCGCTGTTCTGGGCCAACCCACGGGTGCCGCTCCGCCTGCCGGCGAGGTGCTGGCGGCGCTCGAGCGGGCGCTCGGCGCGCTGCGTGATCCCGGCCCGCCGGGACGCGCGCCAGCGGGCGCCTCGACCGCCGGCTCCACCCCCGAGGCTACCGCCGCCCCGGACGCCACTGCCGACACCTGGATCGCCGCGCTCGACGCCTGCGCCCGATCCCTCGACGACCTCGACCAGGGACTGCGCACGCGCGACGGGGTCCGGCTCCTGGTGGCGAGCGAGGAGCTCTGCGCCGGCGTCGAGGCGCTCGTGACCGGGATCGACGAGCGGCTGCGCGAGCTCGAGACCGCCCTCGACGGCGGCGCCGTGGTGGTGGGGGCGGGTGATCTCGAACGCCTCAATGCCGCGCTGGTTAGCGCCAGAGACGCGTTGTGGGCGGTCGCCTGCGACCGCATCGGGCTGGCTCGCCGCGTCCGGGAGCTCGCCGGCGGCGCCGGTGACTCCGCGCTGGTGGACGGCTTCACCGCCGCCGAGCGGGTGCTCTCGGCGCTCGATCGCCTCGAGGTGCGTGGCCGCGACTCGGCCGGCGTCCACCTCCTGCTCGGCAGCGACGGCGACCCGGACCCGATCGAGCTCGATCGCGAGGCGAGCGCCCGGGTCGCGGACCCGCTGTTCGCGTCGGGGGCGCTGCGCCTGCTCGACTCCGGTCGGGTGAGCGTGGTCTACAAGGCCGCCGCCGAGATCGGCGAGCTCGGCGACAACGGCCGCCGGCTGCGCCGCGCCCTCGGCCAGGACGCTCTGCTGCGCCGCGCGCTCGCTCGCGCCGGCGGCGAGGTCGCCGTGCTCGGGCACACGCGCTGGGCGTCGGTCGGCATCATCAGCGAGGCCAACGCGCATCCGCTCAATCAGGAGGAGGAAGGCAGGGACGGGTTGCCGTACGTGGTGGCGGTCCTCAACGGCGACGTCGACAACTACGTCGACCTGCGCGATGCGGAGGGTCTGCGCATCGCGGACAGCATCACGACCGACGCCAAGATCATTCCGATGCTGGTCGCCCGCCGGCTCGCGGAAGGGCTGACCCTGGTCGAGGCGTTCCGGCGCACGGTCGCCTCCTTCTCCGGATCGGTCGCGATCGCGGCGCAGAGCGCGTCCGAGCCCGACCTGCTCCTGCTCGCTCTGTGCGGCAGCGGCCAGGCGCTCTACGTCGGGCTTGCGGCGGGGATGTTCGTGGTCGCGAGCGAGCCCTACGGCCTGGTCGAGCAGACCTCGACCTACCTGCGCATGGACGGCGAGACGCCGGGCAATCCCGACAACCCGACCGCGAGCCGCGGGCAGATCGTCGTGCTCGATCGCCGCCGTGCCGGCAGCCTGGAGGGTATCCGGCGCCTCGCCTACGACGGCACCGACCTGCCGGTGCGCGGCGCCGAGCTGCTGCGCGCCGAGGTGACGACGCGCGACATCCACCGGGGCGACCATCCGCACTTCCTGCTCAAGGAGATCCGCCAGGCGCCGGAGTCGTTCCGCAAGACGCTGCGCGGGAAGATCTGGTCCTTGGAGGCCGGGGCTGGCGGGGGCCGGCCCGCGGGAATCGGGGCGGGCCGAGAGCAGGGGAGGCTGCGCGTGCGCCTCGCCGACGAGACGCTGCCCGCCGAGCTGCGCTCCCGCCTGCGCTCGGGCGCCATCCGCCGCGTGATCGTGATCGGGCAGGGCACCGCCGCGGTCGCCGGTCAGGCGGTGGCGGACGCCATCGCCCACGTGCTGCCGGAGGACCGGGTGACGGTCCGGGCGATGCCGGCCACCGAGCTCTCGGGCTTCCACCTCCGTCCCGACATGCGCGACACGCTGATCGTCGCGATCAGCCAGTCGGGCACCACCACCGACACCAACCGCACCGTCGACCTCGCGCGCGGCCGCGGCGCCACCGTGGTGGCGGTGGTCAACCGGCGCGGCAGCGACCTGGTGTCGAAGGCCGACGGCATCCTCTTCACCTCCGACGGCCGCGACATCGAGATGAGCGTCGCTTCGACCAAGGCGTTCTACTCGCAGATCGCCGCCGGGTTCCTGCTGGCGCTCGCGCTCGGCCAGGCGGTCACGGGCGACGAGCTCGACGAGGAAGGCGAGCGCCTGCTGGAGGGGCTGCGCGAGCTCCCCGCGGCGATGGAGACGGTGCTCGCCGGCCGCGCCGCGATCGCGGAGGCGGCGTCGCGACTGGCCCCGAAGCGGCGCTACTGGGCGGTGGTCGGGAACGGCATCAACCGGGTCGCCGCCGCCGAGATCCGGATCAAGCTCTCGGAGCTCTGCTACAAGTCGATCGCGTGCGACGCCACCGAGGACAAGAAGCACATCGACCTCTCCTCCGAGCCCCTCATCCTGGTGTGCGCGGCGGCGCTTCAGGGCTCGACCCTCGCCGACGTCGCGAAGGAGGTCGCGATCTACCGCGCGCACAAGGCGGCGCCGGTGGTGATCGCGACCGCGGGCGCCGCCGGCTTCGAGGGCGTCGAGGCGGTGCTCGAGGTTCCCCCGTGCCATCCGCGGCTCGCGTTCGTGCTCGCCACCATGGTGGGGCACCTCTTCGGCTACGAGGCGGCGATCGCGATCGACCGCCTGGCGCTGCCGCTGCGCGAGCTGCGCGGCGAGATCGAGCGGCTGGTGCAGGCCGCGCGTCCGGGTGAGAACCTGCTCGACACGCTGCGCCCGCGGGCCGCCGCGGCGACCCGCCGGTTCCTGGCCGGGCTCGCCGACGGCCGCTACGACGGACAGCTCGAGGCCTCGACCGCCGTGCGCCTCACCTCGCTGGTGCGCTTCGTCTCCGGCACCACTCCGCTCGAGTCCTATGCCGCCGAGCACGGGCGCAGCGGTACGCCGGGCGCGGTGATCGAGGATCTGACGCTGGCGCTCACGCGCGCCATCGAGGAGCTGACCCGGCCGGTCGACGCCATCAAGCACCAGGCGAAGACGGTGACCGTGGGCATCTCGCGCACCGACGAAGCCCTCCTGGTGGTGCCGCTGGTGCGGGCGGCGCTCCAGAGCGGCGTTGCGCGCGACCTCCTCACCTACCGCGACCTGCGCGCCCTCGCCGGGCTCGACGCCGCGGTCGAGGCGGTGCGCGGGTTCACGCGCTATCGCATCCTGCAAGGCGAGAACGGCGAGCCGGGCTGGATCGGGGTGGCGGCGCAGGAGGGTATCGCGCGCGACATCCCGTCGCGCACGAGCGACAACCACGAGCTCCGCGGCACCAAGCACCAGGTGGTGCGCGAGCGCCAGCTCTTAGTCGCGCGCGGGCGCAGCGACGGTCGTACCGTGATCTTCATTCCCGAGATCGACAAGACCTCGGTGGTCGGCCTCCTGCTCCTCCACGTCCGCTTCCACGACTTCGCCACCCCGGCCGCGATGCGCGGTGTCCTCGACGCCTACCGCACGCGCTACACCACGCTGCGCGACGCGGTGATGGAGACCGAGCCCGAGTTCGACGAGGAGATCCTCGGCCGGGTGCCGGTCGCCGATCTCCTGACGTTTCCGATCCACGACCTGGCCGCCTTCTGGCAGACCCGTGAGAAGGTGCGCGTCGGTGACGTCGTTCGCTAGAGTCCAGTCCGTCCGCTCTCGATGAGGTGAATGCGATGAAGGTGCTCGTGACCGGCTCCGCCGGTTTCATCGGTTTCCATACCGCGAAGGCCCTCTTGGACCGCGGCGACGAGGTGGTCGGCTTCGACGCGTTCACGCCCTACTACGATCCTCAGCTCAAGGAGCGGCGCCACGCGCAGCTCGAGGAGCGCAAGGGGTATCGGGGGCTGCGCGGAGACCTGCTCGACTCCGCCGCCTTGACCGCCGCGTTCGACGCGCTGGGATCGGGCCCGGACACCAGGGTGTGCCACCTGGCGGCGCAGGCGGGAGTGCGGCACTCGATCCTCCATCCCGAGGAGTTCCTGCAGGACAACGTGGTCGGCTTCGGCCGGATCATCGAGCTCTCGAAGGAGCGCGAGGTGGGCGGGCTCGTCTACGCCTCGACCAGCTCGGTGTACGGCGACAACGCCGATGCGCTGCTCTCGGAGGCGTCGAACACCGATCACCAGGTCTCGCTCTACGGGATGACGAAGAAGGCCAACGAGCTCCAGGCCTCGGTTTATCACCAGCTCTTCGGCGTGCGCTCGACCGGGCTGCGCTTCTTCACCGTCTACGGCCCGTGGGGCCGTCCCGACATGGCGCTCTTCCTGTTCACCGACGCCGTCTTACGCGGGCATCCGATGAAGATCTTCGGCCACGGCAAGATGCGCCGCGACTTCACCTACATCGACGACATCGTGGCCGGTGTCGTCGCCTCGCTCGATCGCAACTACCCCTTCGAGGTGTTCAACCTCGGCGCCGGGCGCAGCGAGGAGCTGATGGACTTCGTGCGCACCATCGAGGAGACCTGCGGCAAGCCGGGGGAGAAGGAGCTCCTGCCCATGCAGCAGGGTGACGTCGTGGCGACCGCCGCCGACATCTCGCGGGCGCAGCGCATGCTCGGCTACGATCCCAAGACGATGATCCCCGAGGGCGTGCCGCGGTTCGTGTCGTGGTACCGCGAATACTACGGGATGTGAGCGGAGCCGATCGTCGGCGCCGGCAGATGCGACCCGTCGGCTCGACGGCGCACTCAGCAGGGGCGGGGAGCTCGTCGACAGTCACGAGCGCACGAGGCCGAGGCTTTCGGAAAGGCTGTCGAGCGCCCGCTCCAGGACGAGCACCGCGCGCCAGTACTCGTCGAGCGCCAGGTGCTCGTCGGGCGTATGGTCGAGCCGGCTGTCGCCGGGGCCGTAGGCGAGGATCGGGCAGCGCCAGGTGGGGCCGACCACGTTCAGGTCGCTGGTGCCGGTCTTGACGACGAAGGCGGGCCTCGCGGCTGGGTCGGCCTGCGCGCGGATGGCGGCGAGGAAGCTCCGCACCAGAGCGTTTCTGGCGTCGCCGCGCCAGGCGGGCTCGTGCGCGCGGTAGACGAGACGGATCGCGCCGGCCGGGCCGGCCAGGAGCGATTCGGTCTCGGCTCCGGGGGCGGGTACGGGCGCAGGGAACCGGCGCGACGCCTGCGGGACCCGAGCGGCGCAGGCGACTTCTTCCGCGCGCCGTCCCGACTCGTCGGAGACTTTTGAACGCACGTTCAAAAAGCGCGTAGCGCCGCCCACGCCGACCCAGCCCGACGCCCACTCCTGGATCGCCGCCTGGAGCGGCGCCGGGTCGAAGTCGGGCGGCAGGCGCAGCCCGATCCCGGCGGTCGCGCGCTCCTCCAGGCCGTCCGTGGAGGTCTGGATCGAGCGCAGACTGGGCAGGAGCTGTTCGAACGCCTTCTCGCGCCCCTGGTTGAAGGCGGCGCACCACGACTCGACGCGGCTCCACAGGCCGACCGCCGCGGTGGCGGCCGTCGCCTCGGGGCCGGCCGAGTGGGTCATCGCGCGGCGGGCCTCGAGGTCCACCAGGAGGCGGCCCTTGTAGCCGATCGTCACGCGGTCCCAGCGGCTGGGCTCGCCGATGACGCACGCCGCGGGCACCGGCTCGCGCCGGCCGTCGAAGCGGGCCGCGACGAAGCGCGCTCCCTTGCTCGACGCTGCCTCCTCCTCCACCGCGCCGACGACGACGAGGCGAAGGTCGGCGGCGCGCGCCCACTCGGCGCCGAGCCGCGCGCCGGCGGCGACGAAGGCGGCGAGCGGGCCCTTGGCGTCGACCGTGCCGCGGCCGTAGAGCACGGCTCGGCCGTCGCGCTGCTCGACGTGCACCGGCACCTCGCCCGCAACGGTGTCGATGTGCCCGAGCAGGACGACGACGCGCGACGCCGTCTCCGAGCCGAGCTCGGCGACCGCGTTCCCGGCGCCATCGACCAGCGCGCGGTCGTAGCCGGCGGCGCGGGCGCGCTCGACGAGCCAGTCCGCCGCCTCCGCCTCCTGGCCCGACACGGAGCGGATCTCCACCAGGCCCCGAAGCAGCGCAACGGCGTCGTCGCGGTCCATCACGGTGCGCTCGCCGTGACCTCGCCGGGGCATCCCTCGCGACCGGTCATGCGCTCAGCAGGGAGCATCGTTTCCGAAGTGCCGATCGTGCGCCGGCGGGGGAGAGCCCACGGGACACTTTCACGCGGTGAGAACCGCCGCGATCGCCTCGACGGCGCGATCGATCTGCTCGTCGTCGATCACCAGGGCGGGCAGGAGGCGGAGCACGGTGGGTCCGGCGGGAAGCGCCACCACCGCATGCTCCCGCATCAGCCGGTCGAGGTACGGCGCCACCTTCTGGCGCAGCTCGATCCCGATCATGAGCCCGCGCCCGCGCACCTCGCGCACCACGCGCGCGCCCTGGAGCGCCGGGCGCAGCGCGGCAAGGAGGCGGTCGCCCTGGACGCGGGAGCGGCCCGGCAGGTCTTCCACGGCGAGCGTCTCGAGGGTGGCGAGCGCGGCGGCGCACTGCAGCGGACCGCCGCCGAAGGTCGACCCGTGGAGGCCCGCTTCGAGCGAGCCCGCGACGCGCGCCGACATCGCCACCGCGCCGATGGGGAAGCCACCCGCCATTCCCTTCGCCAACGTCATGAGGTCGGGCTCGAGGCCCCCCCGCCCCTGGCCACCATGGCCCAGGCCCAGCTCGGCATGCGCGAACCACGCCCCGGCGCGCCCGAACCCGGTCTGGATCTCGTCGACCAGGAACAGCGCGCCGCGCTCGCGGCACAACTCCTGCGCGCGCGCGAGGAACGCCGGCTCGAGCGGCCACACGCCGCTCTCGCCCTGGATGACCTCGGCGAGAAAGACCGAGGTCTCATCCGTGATCGCGCGATCGAGGCCCTCGAGGTCCCCGGGATCGACGAACGTCGCCGGCTGCAGCAGCGGGGCGAAGGTCTCGCGGAAACGCGGGTTCCAGGTGGTGGCCAGCGCGCCGAGGGTGCGGCCGTGAAAGCCGCGCTTCAGCGCCACCCAGCCGCGCCGCCGGGTCGCGAGGTGCGCGAACTTGAGCGCTGCCTCGTTCGCCTCGGTGCCGCTGTTGCAGAGGAAGAAGTGCGCGAAGTGCGCGGGGAGCCTCGCCCGGAGCAGAGCGAGCAGCTCGGCGCGGCGGTCGTTGTAGAAGTTCGCCGACAGCGAGATCAGCCTGCCGGCCTGCGCCGTGATCGCCGCGACCAGCGCCGGGTGCGCGTGGCCGAGCGGCGCCGTGCCGTAGGAGGCGGTCAGATCGAGGTATCGCCTTCCCTGGTCATCCCACAGCCAGCAGCCTTCGCCGCGCACCATCGCGTGCTCGCCGCGGCGGGGGACCAGGATGCCGCCGAGCTTGCGTTCGATCTCCGGTGTCGCCTCGAGCGAGGCCGCTGGTGTCGTCATGGTGTCGGGGTTACCGTTGCGCAGGGTGGTCTCTACCGTGATCGCGTGGTGTCCTTGGCGCCGAGGACAGGACGGGGACAGCCCGCGTCGCCCGTCCGGCACTCGGACGGGCTTCAGGGCCGCGAGCGCCGAGCGTCTGCCGGCCACTACTTTACTTGGAGCGGCGCCTCCTGGGATGCTCCGGGCGGTGCGTCTGGGCATTGTCGCGTCGGAGATGGAAGGCGAGCCCACCGGCGTCGGGCGCTTCGTCGAGGGCGTCGTGACCGGCCTCGCGGAGAGCGCCTTTGACGGTGAGGTGCATCTCTTCTTTCAGGGCGAGCCGTTCGAGCACCCGCTGTGGTCGGACCCCAGGTTCCGGCTCCACTACTCGCGCCGCGGCGGGCGCTCGCCGGTGCTCTGGGAGCAGGTCTCGCTGCCGCCGCGTCTCGCGCGCGCGGGCCTCGACGTGCTGTGTGGCCCGGCGTACAGCCTGCCGCCGCGGCTCCCCTGCCCGGCCCTGGTCGCGATCCACGACCTCTCCTTCGAGCTCCTTCCCGAGGAGCTCCGCGCGCGCGAGCGCTTCAGGCGCCGGTTCCTGGCGCGCAGCGCAGCTCGGCGCGCTCGCCGCGTGCTGACCATCTCGCGGCACGTGGCGCGGGAGATCGAGGAGCTCTACGGCGTCGCGCCCGACCGTATCGACGTCCTGCCGCTCGCGGTCGACGCCGCCGCCTTCTCCGCCGCGAGGTCGGGCGGGCTTCCACCGATGTCGACGGGCGCGATGGATGGCGCGGTGGCGAGCCCCCGGCCCATCGCGCCGCCGTACGCCGTCTACCTCGGCAGCATCCTGCCGCGCCGCCGCATCGATCTCCTGCTCGAGGCCTTCGCGGCTCTCGCGCGCGATCACCGCGAGCTGCGCCTGGTGCTGGCGGGAGCCAACCGGCTGCCGCGCCCGGAGGCGCTTGGCGAGCAGGTCGATCGGCTCGGCCTGCGCCAGCGTGTCATCGAGCTGGGTTGGATCTCCGAGCCAGAGCGCATCGAGCTCCTCTGCGGCGCCGAGCTCTCGTTCTATCTCTCGACCTATGAAGGCTACGGCCTGCCGCCGCTCGAATCGCTCGCCGCCGGCACGGTTGCCGTGGTGAGCGCCGGGCTCGGGCTCGACGACCTGTGGCCCGACTATCCGTTCCGCTGCGAGCGCCTGGAGGCAGGCGAGATCGAACGGGTGGCGCGGCGCGTGCTCGACTCTGCCGTGCTGCGGCACGAGGTCGCGGCGCGCGGGCGCGAGCTGGTGGCGACGCTCACCTGGGAAGCCTGCGCGCGCCGCCTGCTCGAGGCGGCGCGGCGCGCGCTCGACGATGGCGCCACGCGCGGGCGGCGAGAGAGCCCGTGACGAGGAAGGTCACAGCGGGAACGGATCGCGTGCGCGCCGGCCGCGGTGCCGCTCCGCCGTCACCCGAGGCGTCGTCGAGCACCGGCTCCACGCGGGCGGCTCCAGACGCGCGGGTGCCGGGCGATCCCGGCATCGCCGCCGTCGTGGTCTCCTTCGACGCTGCGGAGCACCTGCCGCGATGTCTCGAGTCGCTGCATCCGCTCGCCGCCGCCGGGCACCCGGTGATCGTCGTCGACAACGCGTCGCGCGACGGCTCGGCGGCTCTGGTGCGGGAGCGCTTCGGGTGGGCGCGCCTCCTGGTGCTCGATCGCAACGTCGGGTTCGCCGCGGCGTGCAATCGCGGCGCGGCTGAGACGACGCGCGAGCACCTCCTGTTCCTCAACCCGGACGCCTGGCTCGATTCGGGGTGCGCGGTGAGGATGGCGGCGGCGCTCGCCCGCGATCCCGCGCTGGGAGCCGTGGCGCCTCACCTCTCCTATCCCGACGGACGCCGGCAGTTCTCGTGGGAGCCGACGCCGGGGATCGCCGGCGAGGCGGTGCGGCGCCACCTGCGCAACCCGCTCGAACGTTGGGCGATCGCTCACGCGCCGCTGCGCGCGCTCTACGCCGCGCTGGGCGACCCCGGTTGGCTGACCGCCGCCTGTCTCCTGGTGCGCCGCGCCGCCTGGGAGGCGGTCGGCGGCTTCGACCAGGGCTTCTTCCTCTACTTCGAGGACGCCGACCTCTGTCTGCGCCTGCGCCGCGCGGGATGGCGGCTCGACCTGGTGCCGGGAGCCCACGCCTGGCACCTGAAGGGGGGCTCGCAGCGGACCGCCAGCGCCGAGCTCTACTACCGCGAGAGCCAGTTCCGCTTCTACCGCAAGCACAGGAGCGCGGCCTCGCGGCGATACCTGCTGCGGCGCCAGCGGCGCCGCTTCGGGCGCGTCGACGACGAGGCGCTGCGGCACGCGCTGCTCGAGCTCTGCGATCGCTTCGAGGCGGAGCTCGCCGCCGCGTCCGAGTCATGAATCGGGAGGGACGAGGGGAAGAGCCCGCCCTTGGTCCTCGGGGCCGCCGGTCATCCGATGTGCGTGCCCGCGCCGTCGAGCGCCGCGGTGATCGGGCGCTCGCGCCGGCCGTCCGCGAAGATGACCTTCGCGACGCCGTCCTCCAGCGCCTCCACCGCCCCGAGCACCTTCTTCTTCATGCGGTCCTGCGCGACCTCGAGGAAGTCGCCGGCGCGCGCGCGGGGAATGGCGCGGATGAGCGTCGACTCGTCGGGGAAGCTCGCGAGCAGGCCCGGCACGTTGGAGAGGATGACGAGCGCCTCGGCTCCGAACGCGGCCGCGACGGCGGCGGCGGCGCGGTCGCCGTCGACGTTGATCGCCTCACCGCGCTCGGAGGAGCCCGGGGGCGTCAGCACCGGCAGGTACCCGGCTGCGAGCAGCAGGCGAAGGAGGTCGGTGTTGACGTGGTCCACGGTGCCGGTCCAGTCGTCGCGCAGCACCATGCGCCGCCCTCCCACGCGCACCCGCAGCTTGTCCTTGCGGTGGCCCTCGAAGATCCTGCCATCGAGGCCGGAAAGCCCGACCGCGTTGACGCCGCGGGTCTGCAGCTTCTCGACCCACATCTTGTTGAGCTGGCCGCAGTACACCATCTCGAAGATCTCGAGCGTCCGCCGGTCGGTGCGGCGGCTGGTGTAGCCGCTCTCGCTCTCGACGAACTGGGGCGGGTGGCCGAGCGCGGCCGCGACCGCGTTCGTGGTCTCGGCGCCGCCGTGCACGAGCAGCACCTCCCGGCCCTCCTGCCGCAGCGCGGCAAGATCGTCGCACACCGCGTCGACGTCGATGTCCTGGCCGCCGCCGACCTTGATCACGATCATGAAGCGATCAACCCCGTACTCGTGTCGCCAGAGCGGGTCGCGGGCTCGGCGCCGGCCCCGGACCCTGGTCACGCACGCCGGCGAGACACCACCAACCGCTCCCAGGCCGCGCCTGACGCGCGAGCGCGTCGGCACCGTGTTACGGGGGCACAGCGGCGACCGCCGGCATCCGGAGCCCGGCGGGGATCGTACGCGAGATCGCAGGCGAGATGCTCGCGAGCCCATCCGCCGAGCCGCTCGAGATGGGCCGCGAGCTCGGGCGGGTCGGGCTCGACCAGGGGCGATCGCACCGCGACCAGCGGCGGCCTGATGTTGGCGGGTCGGTCCTGCCGTGGCACAATTCGCTCTTTGTCGTCGGTCGCACCTGCTTCGACGGATCGAATCCGCCGCGGTGTCCTGGATCGCGATCGCGTCGAGGAGGTGACGAGTGATTCGACTGACGTTCGTGCTGCGCCGCAAGACGGGCCTCTCGCGCGCGGAGTTCCAGGACTACTGGCGTCGCGTGCACGGCCCGCTGGTCGCGGCGCGCTCCACCCGGCTCGGGATCCTGCGCTACGTCCAGGTGCACACCATCGACGATCCGGTGAACGACCAGATGGCCGAGGCGCGCGGCGGCATGGAGCCGCCCTACGACGGCGTCGCCGAGCTGTGGTGGTGGACGCGCGAGCAGATCGTCGACGCGCTCGAGGACGCGGCCGGTCAGGACGCCGCCGCGGAGCTGCTCGAGGACGAGCGCGAGTTCATCGACCTCGAGCGGTCACCGCTGTGGCTGGCGCACGAGTACCCGCAGGTGAACCCGGTGCCCGAGGAGATCGTCGCCCGCGAGAGAAGCCCGCAGGTGTTGCTCTTCTTCTGCCTGCGCCATCCGGCGGGCCAGTCGATGGAGGAGGCTCAGGTCTACTGGCGCACCGCGCACGGCCCGATCATCCGGTCGATCGCGCAGGCCGGAGGGGTCCTGCGCTACCTACAGGTCCACCGCGTCGAGGACGAGCTCGAGCCGGCGCTGCGCTCGGCGCGCGGCACCATCACCGAGCCCTACACCGGCCACGCCGAGCTGTGGTACGACCGCCGCGGCTGGGGCACGGCGATCCCCGAGCGCGCGCGCGGCGGCGAGCTCGCGGTCGCCGACGAGTCGAAGTTCATCGACTTCAAGCGGTCAGCGATGTGGATCGCGAAGGAGCGGGTGTTCGTGGACGTGCGGTGAACGGCGCCCGGAGGAGCTGTGTGTCCCTGCGACCTCCGTGTCACGGCAGGCAGCTGATACCGGGCCAGAACTCGAAATCGCGGTCGCAGGTGACGATCCGTCGGATGTCGAAGCGCTCCATGACGGCGATGTGCAGGCAGTCTCGCCCGGAGAGGCGGCGCTGTGCCGAGCACACCGCCCAGGCGCGCTCGACGTCCTCCTTGGTGATGGGATAGACCTCTCGAACCATCGTGTCCAGGAGGCGAAAGCAGTCGGAGATCGCAGGGCGGCGGTCGATCGCGACGAAGCGGTGGACGACCTCCTGATAGACCTCCGCGCTGGTGACGAAGTCCTCGTCCGGATGGGCGCGGAGGAAGGCCTCGAGAGCGTCCCGGTTGGGGTGAGGCTCTCCCACCAGGTACATCGGGACGTTCGAGTCAACGAAGAGCACGGCCCGCTTCGATCTCCTTCAGCATCTGGTCGATGTCACCGGTCGGGTGTCCGCACGCGAGGGCCCGCTCGAGCTCGTCGAGAACCTGCTGCGCGTCGGGGCCGCGGTGACGACGTGCCTCTCGGGTTAGCGAGCGCCGCGCCCATTCGCTGAGGCTCGTCCCCTCACGCTCTGCCGCCCGGCGGAAGCTCTCCGCTTCTTCGTCGCTGACGATCACCTGGAGTCTCTTACTCATACTCATGAGTATACTCCTCGAGCCCAGCAGCACGACCGTCTGGCCGACCAGAAGGGTCGTCTCGCGGCCGCAATCGTGCACCTGCTCGGGTGCCGGGTGCGCGCCACCGGACCGAGGCGGGGACCTCGGGCAGGACGGGTCGGAGCACGCCTGCGCGGCCCGAGATCGATCAGATCGGGTGAAGCCCCGGGAACCCGAGCCCCAGCGTCTCGTCCCAGCCCATCATCAGGTTGAGGCACTGCACCGCGGTGCCGGCGGCGCCCTTCATCAGGTTGTCGATCGCGCACAGCGCGACCACTCG
>DATKDQ010000319.1:0-3788 GCA_035544635.1 Thermoanaerobaculia bacterium | reverse complement strand
GTGGCGTCGGTACCGCCGAGAGGAAAGTCCGAGTAGCGTTCGACCAGATCGGCGGCGTGTCCCCACTCGTCGCCTCGCAGCGAACGGACGTCGAAGCCGGAGAGGCCGCGGAGGAACCGCGCCTCGGCGGCCGAGCCGCACTGCCGGCCCAGCAGGTAGGTGACCTCGGCGATGCAGAGCGCGGGGATCACCAACCGCAGATCGAGCCGCTCCAGCACCGCCACGCACCGCTCGTGATCCGGATCGGCACGGTTCGCCGCCGCGAGGAGCGGGCCGCTATCGACCACCGCGATCGAGATCATCGGCCCACTGCGCGTCGAGCGCGCTGTCGATGGCGGCGCCTTGGACGAGCGACGGATCGTCGCAGATCGCGGCGAACGGCAGGGCGCGCTTGCCGTCGCGGATCATCGCCGTCCGCAGCGACGCCCGCACCACCTCGGAGACGCTGGTGCCTCGGATCTCGGCCTCGTGCGCGACCAGCGAGGCGAGCTCCTCGGGAAGGGTGATGGTGATGCGCTTCATATCATCATACTAGCATACGAGTCGGTCTCGATCACACCAGGGACGCCGCGATCGCGGCGCGATGCATCTGGCAGAATCGCGCAGCCCATGACGCGGACCGACGACTCATGACCCAGCCCACCGACCGGGCGGTCTTCGAGCTCGAGCGTCCCGACTCGAAGCTCTGGCACTACTACGTCCTCGGGTCGGTCCTCCTGGGTCCCTTCTTCTTCGTCGCGCTGGTCCCGCTCTACTTCCGCTATCACACGCTGCGCTACCGCTTCGACCAGGAGGGCATCTCCATGGCCTGGGGCATCCTCTTCCGCCGCGAGATCCACCTCACCTACTCGCGCATCCAGGACATCCACCTGGTCGCGAACGTGGTCGAGCGCTGGCTGGGTCTGGCGCGCATCCAGATCCAGACCGCGAGCGGCAGCGCGAAGGCCGAGATGACGCTCGAGGGGCTGCTCCAGTTCGAGCTGGTGCGCGACTTCCTCTATGGGCGCATGCGCGGCCTGCGCGACCGAGCGGACGGCACGGCGCCCGCAGCCGGAGGGCTCCGTACCCTCGACGCGGCCTCGGCGGCGGCGATCGCGCCGGTGCGGTCGGATGCGGGCTCTCCGAGCGCGAGCTCCGCCGAGTCGGCCGAGCTCGCCAAGGTGCTCGCGGAAGTGGCCGCGGAGCTGCGCTCCCTGCGCCTGGCGCTCGAACACGGCCAGAAGCGAGACCCCGGCGAGGCGAACGCCGGCGGCGCTCCGGAGAACCTCGACCACGCCCGCGAACGGTGAGCACCGATTCCTGACTCGCCTCGAAGCGGGGGTGGCGTCGCTCCTGCGACTCCCTGCGGCGGGTCCGGAGCCGTCGTCCGGCTCGGGGCAGGTGCGCCTCTTCCGGGCGGCTCCGGCCTACTTCGTCTACAACCTGGTGCGCTGGGGTGTGTCGCAGGCAGGCGCGCTCGCCGGGCTCGTCGTCGGCCTCGGTTTCATCGCCGCGCTGCCGCCGCAGCTCTGGCCGCTGCGCTACCTGGAGGTCCTCGGTGTCGCCGCCTTCCTGGCGCAGCTCCCGTTCTCGCTCGCCGTGGTCTGGATCGACTACCGCCGCCGCTGGTACCTGGTCACCGATCGCAGCCTGCGCATCCGTGAGGGGGTGTGGACGCTCCACGAGCGGACCATGAGCTTCGCCAACGTGCAGAACCTCGAGATCCGTCAGGGTCCGATCCACCGCCTGCTCGGCCTCGCGGCGCTCGAGGTGCGCAGCGCGGGCGGCGGGCAGGCCGGCCCCTCCACCGCACAGGGCTCGGGCGCGCGGCAGAACCTCCACGTCGCCTACTTCCGCGGGGTCGACAACGCCGAGGAGATCCGCGATCTCATCCTTGCCCGGCTGCGGCGTCTGCGCGACGCGGGCCTGGGCGATCTCGACGAGGAGGAAGGCGAGCTCGCCGCCGCGGCGCCCGCTCCGGCGACGCCGCTCTCTGCGATGCCGCCCGCGGTCGCCGCGGCGCACGAGCTGCTCGCCGAGGCGCGAGCGCTGCGTGCGCTCTTGCCCTGACGGCGCGATACGCGAGGCCGAGGTGACCCGGGCTCGTTAGTTAGGGGGTTGCGCGCGCCGCGAGGTCGAGCAGGAAGGCGTAAATCCTCGCGGTCTCGATCCGGCGCCGGAATCGTCCGGAGGGACCGCCGTGCCCGGCCTCCATGTGGGTGACCAGGAGCACGCGGTTGTCGCCGGTCTTGGTCGCGCGCAGCTTCGCCACCCACTTCGCGGGCTCGAAGTACTGCACCTGCGAGTCGTGGAGGCCGGTGGTCACGAGCAGGTGCGGGTAGTCCCGGGGCGCCACGTTGTCGTAGGGCGAGTAGGACAGCATGTACTCGTAGTACTCGGGTTGCTTGGGGTTTCCCCACTCGTCGAACTCGCCGGTGGTGAGCGGGATCGAGTCGTCGAGCATGGTGGTGACGACGTCGACGAACGGCACCCGGGCCACGGCGCCGTGGAAGAGGTCGGGCCTCATGTTGAGCACCGCGCCGATGAGCAGACCGCCGGCGCTGCCGCCCATGGCGTACAGCCGCTCGGAGTCGGCCCAATTCGTCGCCACCAGGTGCTCGGCGCAGTCGATGAAGTCGGTGAAGGTGTTCCTCTTGCGCAGGAGCTTCCCGTCCTCGTACCAGGCGCGGCCCAGCTCCTGGCCGCCGCGCACGTGGGCGATGGCGTACACGAAGCCGCGGTCGAGCAGCGACAGCCGGTCGGGATCGAAGCCGGCGTCGCTCGAGAAACCGTAGGAGCCGTAGCCGTAGAGCAGGAGCGGGTTGCCGCCGCTGCCCCGCTGCCGGCCGGTGCGCGGATCGACGCGGCGCAATTGGTCCTTGCGGTAGACGAGCGAGATCGGCACCCGCGCGCCGTCGCGGGCGGTGGCCCACAACCGCGCCGTGGCGTAGCGCGCGGGGTCGAAGCCGCCGAGCACGGCGTCGCGCTTGCGCAGCGTCTGGCGGCGGGTCTCGAGGTCGTAGTCGAAGACCGACGGCGGAGTGGTCATCGAGCTGTACACGAAGCGCAGCGTGGCGGAGTCGACCTCCGGGTTCTCGCCCAGGGACACCGAGTAGGCCGGCTCGTCGAAGTGGATCTCGTGCTCGGCGGGCGAGTCCTCCGGCAGCACCCGGATCCGCATCAGGGCGTCGCGGCGCTCCGCGACCACGAGATGTCCGTCGAACACCGTGAAGTCCGCCAGGTACACCTCCGCGCGCGCCGGGATCACCTCCTCCCAGCTCTCTTTGCCCGAGCTCGCCACCGGTGTCTTCATCAGCCGGAAGTTCGGCGCGTTCCAGTTGGTCCGCACGTAGAAGTGCTCGCCGAGGTGGTCGACCTCGTACTCGTGGTCGGGCCCGCGTGCGAGCAGCACGCGGAAGTCGCCGGTGGGACGAGCGGCGTCGAGGAACCTGGTCTCGCTCGAGAGCGTCTGCTCGGACTCGATGAGCAGGTGGCGCCGGGACCGGGTCTTGCGCACCCGGCAGGAGAATTCCGGATCGGTCTCGTCGTAGACCAGGACGTCGCTCGCCGGGTCGGTCCCGAGCACGTGCCGGTATACGCGATGCCAGCGCAGCGTGACCAGGTCCTGCTTGACGTAGAGGAGGGTCCGGCCGTCCTCGGCCCAGGCATGGTTGCCGGTCACGTCGCGGATCTCGTCCGGCAGCATGGCGCCCGTGGTCAGGTCCTTGAAGCGCAGCGTGTAGCGGCGCCGGCCGACGGTGTCGGTGGCGAAGGCGAGGACGTCCTGGCCGGAGCTCTCCGCGACGCCG